>JACROH010000001.1 GCA_016214545.1 Candidatus Lloydbacteria bacterium | reverse complement strand
TGCGGTGTCTCCGCGGGAGGAGACGTCGTTAATCATGGCGACGAGCTTGTTGTTGTATTGTTCGAGCTTTGTCTGGAGTTCGGCGTCGGTGAGACCGAATTGGGTGATTTGGGTGATGGGTTTTTCGTAGACGATGCGGGTAGACGGGGTGGTGTTTGTTCCGATAGAGCGCAGGGTGGCTTTGAGGTTTGAGATTTCGGTTTGGAGATTACCGATAACCTGCTCCTGTTTTTGTGCCGTGGCGAGCGGAGGAGGTTCGGTGGTGACGACGGATGGTGTGGAGGTTCTCTCAAGACTCCGGACGATGGCTTGTTTCGTCTCTTCGAAGAACGGAGAGAGGGTGCGGTAGATGGAGCGGGAGGCAAAAGAAAGGGCGTTTGGCACGATATCGAGGGCGTCTTGAACCGAAAACAGAGCCGCCAAATTTTCCTTTGACGATAGGAAATCCGAAACGAGAGAGATTGTTTGAAACGATGCGCTGTAGGTTTGGATGCCCGCGATAGGAACATGCTGTATTTTAGGAATCAATGAATCGAGAGTCGACGTGAGGCGGTATGCGAGAGAAGAGTTTGAAAAAAGATACCCTCCCACAAAAAGAGTCGTGCCAGAAATCGCCAGCAATATTTTTGAAAGAAATGCGCGACGTGCTCCCAGATGAAAGCTGCCCGATGTCCCAGAATTTTTTTCGAGGTTTAAATTTTGCGCGTGTGTTTTTGTAAGAGGACGAAGTTCTTCTTTGTATGAAACTTTCCCCCACACGTCGTCGACCGATGTGTAGGTATTATCGTCGGGTTTGGAAAAATTTTTCTTTAGCGGAGGAAGGTGGAGGTTTTCGTCCGGCTCGTGTTCGATTCTTTTTTCGAGGTGTTTTTCTTGCGGTATTTCGGGTGTTTGTTGCGATACGCGCGCGGAAGACGCAGGAGATATCTTTGGCCGTTTTATTTTTAGATTTTGTAGGTATGTTTTGATTCCGGAAAAAACGGAGCTTCGCGGTTTTTGTATCTCGATTCCCCCCACCTTTTGAGCGTGTTCAAAAAGTGATTCTTCTTCTACGAATCGTTTATGCTTAAAAACTTTTCCCGGGAATTTGCCGGAGCGGCAAAGCTGACCGATATAGTCTTTGCTATAGCCGGTCATTTCGCATGCTTTTTTTGCGCTAAGATATCGTTTTCCGTTTATAACAATAACATCGTTTTCTCGCATATCTTGTTTCTCCCGGAGAATCGAGTCGGTTAACTATTTTTTCCTCGTTTCACTCTCGTCATTATAACTTTTTTAAAATATTATTGGTATGAGGTTTTCCTTTATTTTGTGGATAAGTATAAAGTTTTTTTGAGAAAACGAGTTTGCCTCGTTTTCTCAAAAAAACTTTTATTTCGAATCTCGTTTTTGATAAATCAACCTATTTTTTACAGAAGGACTTCCAATAAAAATAGTCCGCCTCACAGTCGGACGTTTTCTGCATCAGTTTTTTGAGCTTCAGCTATCTCGTTTTCTTCGTTTTTGCTCGTTTTGCTTAAAAAAATAAACAGCCTTCGTGATGAATACCAGTCTTTCTTATAGAGTAGTTTTAGCTTTTGTTTTTAAGGTTTAAATGTGGTTATGGTGCTTCTCGTTTTATGCGTGTTTAACTCGTTTTCGTTGAAAAACAAAGGCAATTTAAAAAAGCCCGCACTTTTATATACTTTAGTGTGGGCCTCTCAAACAATCGAAAGTTTGACTTCCAATTTAATTAAAATGGTTCATTGCGGCGGCTCTTCCCTCGGTGATGAGGGTGCCAATCGCCTGACACGCCCTCAATATCGTTGTTTTGAGCACTTCAAGCTCTTTTGGCTTGAATGAGCCAATAATGAAATCAACAATCGCCTTCTCCCCTTTCGGTTTCTTTATTTTGCCGCTTGGCGTGGTCGGAGCGATGCCAATCCGGAGGCGAATAAAATCTTTCGTTTTTATCGCCCGTATGATTGATTCAATACCCCGATGTCCTCCGGAACCGCGTCCAAAAGCAATTTTTAGCGTGCCGAGCGGCAAATCAAGGTCGTCGTGCGCGACGATTAATGTCCCGGCTTTTTTTATGCTGGTGATGAGCGGCTTCACGCTTGCGCCCGATTTATTCATAAATGTTTCCGGAAGAACAAAAATGATTTTTTCTTTTTTTATTTCTCCGGTTGCCACGAGAGCCTTGAGTTTTTTGTCGGCTTTGGGTTCGGAGAAATGATGCGTTTTTATAAAATACTCGACGAATGCCCGGCCGGTATTGTGCCGAGTATTTTCGTATTCTTTTCCCGGATTACCGAGGCCGACAATAATAAACATGTGTATAGTATGCCGCATGCCGTATTTTGTATCAAGCCGCTACAGAGAGAATACCAAGTATGATATACTCTCGAAATGGAACCAGAAAAACAAAAGCCGACTCCCCTGCCTCAAGAAGAGGAAACTTCATTTTGGCGTGACATCGTACGATTCACCCTTATCGCGGTGTGCATCGTTTTGCCTATCCGAATTTTTATCATTCAGCCGTTTATTGTCTCCGGCTCATCCATGTATCCGACATTTGAAACAGGTGATTATTTGATTGTCGACGAGATCGGATATCGGCTGCACGAACCGGTGCGCGGCGAAGTGGTCATTTTTAAATATCCGAACGATCCGTCAAAGTTTTTTATAAAACGCATTATCGGATTGCCCGGAGAAACCCTGCAATCGGTAAATGGAACCGTTGTAGTGAAAGACGCTGCCGGCAACGAACAGACACTCAAAGAATCATATCTCCGCGAGCCTCCAAAAGATACGTTTTCCATCACTCTCACCAGCGATGAATATTTCGTCATGGGCGATAATCGCGCCGCAAGTTTGGATTCGCGGATATGGGGAGCTCTGCCTCGCCACTTTATCGTCGGGAGGGCTTGGACACGCCTCTTTCCCCTATCGGAGCTTAGCGTCTGGCCGGGTCGTGCGGCACAGTAATTTCATTTTGTGCTATACTCTTCTTATCATCGTTATATAAACAACGACAATGCCATCATCTTCAAATAAAAAAACACGAATGAAAGAGCCGCCAACTTCCCCAAAAGGAATGCAAGACATCATCGGCGACTCTTATTATCGTTACCAGGGTTTTTTTGAAAAAGCGCAAGAAATTGCCGTTTATTACGGCTTTGGTCCGATTGAAACGCCGATTTTGGAAAAAGAAGAGGTGTTCACCTCCGGTGTCGGCCAAGATACCGACATCGTTGAAAAAGAAATGTATTCGCTCAAAACCAAAGGCGGTACTCATTTGGTGCTTCGTCCGGAAGGGACCGCCGCGGTGGTGCGGGCGTATATGGAAAATGGTTTCCAGTCGCTTCCTCAGCCGGTCATGCTCTACTATTACGGACCTTTTTTCCGCCACGAAAATCCGCAGCGCGGACGAATGCGCGAGTTTCGGCAATTCGGACTTGAAATACTCGGAACACCGAAAAGCATCGCCGATGCAATAATCATCCGCACCACCACCGCCATTTTGAAAGAAATGGGATTCAAAAAATTGTGCGTCAATGTGAATACATTGGGAGACAAAGAATCCCGCAACGCTTATGTACGCGAGCTCGTTTCGTACTATCGGAAGCACGTCAATGCGCTCTGTGCCAACTGCCGCCAACGATTAAAAAATAACCCGCTTCGCGTTCTTGATTGCAAAGAAGAAAAATGTCAGCCATTAAAAGCCGAAGCGCCCGAATCGGTAAATTTTTTGACTCCTGATTCACAGCAGCATTTTAAAGAAGTATTGGAGTATTTGGAATCAATGGAGGTGGAATACAATATCGACAAGACACTCGTTCGCGGCATTGATTACTACTCAAAAACCGTATTTGAAATAACGACCACTGATACGGAAATCCCGGAAGCGGGAGCCATCGAAGAAACCCCGGCGGGAGAAGATTCTAAAAAAACGTCCGAGGCACGAGCCGCCGTCCCCCCAATGCCGCCGCTTACTATTGCTGCCGGCGGAAGGTACGACTATCTCGCCAAACAATTGGGTAGCCGAAAAGATGTCCCGGGCGTTGGAGCGAGCATCGGCGTTGACCGCGTGTTGACGCATCCGCAAGTAAAACCGCTCGACCCGAAAATCATTAAAAAGCCAAAAGTATATTTTATTCAATTGGGGTTTGAGGCAAAACTAAAAAGCCTGAGTGTCCTTGAGATACTGCGCAAGGCTAAAATCCCGCTGCGGCAGGCATTGGCAAAAGACAGCCTTATCGCGCAGCTTGCCGTTGCCGAACGGCTCGCTATCCCCTACGCCCTTATTTTCGGACAAAAAGAGGCCGTTGATAACACGGTGATTGTCAGAAATATGGACACGCGCTCGCAAGAAACCGTGCCGATGGCAGAGCTTGCCGACTATGTTAAAAAGATTAAATAATAAATAGCCTTTACAAGGGTCCGACCTTTGCGCTCTTTGTGCTTAGTGGTTCAACCACTAAGTTAAGAGTGAAGACTTGCGGGTTTAAAATTATATGCTATTCTCATACTACCTATGATAAATGTTGAAGTAGAAAAAAATCCAAACGAAAGCGCGACATCTCTTATCCGCCGTTTTACCAAACGGGTGCAGGGTTCGAGTATCTTGGTAAAAGTTCGCGGTGAGCGATACGCCTCGCGCCCTCAATCAAAGTTTAAACGAAAAGCAAGCGCTTTGCGGCGGATTGCCCGACGCACCGAAGTGGAGCGTTTAAAAAAACTCGGCAAAATTAAAACAAAGTAGCGACAATGCCACTCTCTATCAGCGCAACCTTAAAAGGCAATCTTTTCATGAGAGGATTGCCTTTTCACAACATGAAAAAAGCGGTTCTCGGAGACCGCTATTCGTTAAGCCTGGTGTTTGCCGGCAATGCGCGCTCGCGCGCGCTAAATAAAAAGTATCGGGGCAAAGACAAGCCGGCAAACGTATTGAGCTTCCCGCTCGGGGCTTCGGAGGGTGAAATGTTTCTTAACCCCCTATGCGCCAAAAAAGACGCTCCCTCATTCGGCGTCACGCCGCAAAAAATGCTCGGTATCCTTTTTATCCACGGGATGCTCCATTTGAAAGGAATGCGACATGGTAGTACAATGGAGCGAGCAGAAAAGAAATTTCGAAAACGTTTTTCCCTTTTTTGATTTTTTGCGCTTTGCTTTTTGCCTGCCGCCGATTTTTTTGCGTTTACCCATTCGGTGTTTTTGATTATTAATATCGTTTACCCATTACCCTCCCTATCCTTTTTATGTCGCGCCTCATTGCAACCGGTATTGATGTTGGAACCGCATTCATCCGCGTGGTTGTTTCAGAACACAAAAAAGGCGACCCCTCGCCAAAAATTTTAGGCGTTGGCATAGCCGAATCAAAAGGGATGCGCCACGGCTACGTGGTTAATCCGAAGGAAACTTCAAAAAGCATCCGCGCCGCGGTAAATCTTGCCCAAAAAAACGCCAAGGTGCCGATTAAGTCGGCATTTGTAAGCATGGGAGGAATTAGCCTCGAGGCAACCCTCGCGCAAGGCTCTGTCATTGTCTCAAAGGCTGACGGCGAAATCACCGACATTGATGTTAAAAAAGTTCTGGCCATCACTGAAGAAAAATTAAGCGACAAGAATCAACAGCTTCTTCACACTATTCCGCTTCGTTTTTTGATAGATGGAAAAGAAATTCTCGGAAGGCCGAACGGCCTCAAGGGAATCAAGTTTGAAGCGAAAGCGCTCTGCGTTACCTCGCTGTCTCAGCATGCCGATGATTTGGTAAACGCCATTCAAGATGCCGGCATCACGGTGGAAGATGTTATGGCGGCGCCGATTGCGGCAAGCCTCGTTACTCTGTCACGGCAGCAAAAAACCGCTGGATGCGTTCTGACGAATATCGGCTCCGAAACGGTGTCTATCTGCGTGTTTGAAAACAATGTGCCCGTGTCGCTTGAGGTATTCCCCATCGGCTCAACCGATATTACCAACGACATCGCGCTCGGATTAAAAATTCCGCTTGATGAAGCCGAGCGCATCAAATTGGGCGACATGGCGCATGCGTATCCGGAAAAGCGTTTGAATGAAATCATCGAAGCCCGCCTTTCCGATATTTTTGAACTCATCGAAGCGCACCTGAAAAAAATCAGGCGAAACGGTCTGCTTCCGGCAGGAATCGTATTAACCGGCGGTGGCGTATCGGTCCGTAATGTTGCCGACCTGGCGAAAACATCGCTTCGGCTTCCGGCGCAAATCGCAGAACCTCAATACACCGTCAATTCAGACCATCAGGTGCACGATTCTTCGTGGGCAGTGGCCTACGGACTCTGTGTGTGGGGGCTCGACTCTGATGAAGAATCCCTCGGATTGCAGCTGGTAAAAAAGACACAGCGTAATCTTACCTCCTGGTTTAAGCAATTTTTGCCATAAAAATGGTTTGGCAAAAGATACAAAATTTTGTTTTATTTCGTCCGAGCGAAGACGAAACACAGGTTGAAAAAGATGTACTGAACCTGTAAGGTTCAGTATCTCGGGGGCAAAGCCCCGAGGAACCTTTATACAGAACAAATTCACGCTATCTGTCAAGACTTTTCTTTTTATTTCTTTCTGTTAGTATCCCCTCATAATAAAAGACTTTTAATGATTGGTTTTTCGCGCTTAAACGGGTGAAAAACTGACACGTTTAATTATGCCAAAAGTACATCCAGACGTAGAAGCATTCGCGCGAATCAAGGTAATTGGCGTTGGCGGTTCGGGGAAAAATGCCGTCAATCACATGGTGCATTCGCAGGTGAAGGGCGTTGAATTTATCGCCGTTAACACCGATGCGCAGGACCTCCATAATTCATTGGCAAAAAAGAAAATCCATATTGGCAAAAATTTAACCAAAGGACTCGGTGCGGGCATGAATCCGGAAGTCGGTCAGCGAGCCGCAGAAGAAACACTTGAAGAAATCCAGAGCGTTATTAAAGGAGCCGATATGGTCTTCATCACCTGCGGTATGGGCGGCGGCACGGGCACCGGGGCGGCGCCGATTATCGCAAAAAAAGCGCGCGAGCTTGGAGCGCTCACTGTTGGAGTCGTCACGCGGCCGTTCTTTTTTGAGGGCGCGCAACGCACCCGAATCGCAAATGAAGGTATCGACCGATTGAGCAAAGAAGTCGATGCACTGATTACGGTTCCCAATGACCGACTGCTTGCGACTATTCAGAAAGAAACAACCGCCCTTGCGGCATTTGCCATGTGCGATGATATTTTACGCCAGGCAGTAGAAGGTATTTCCGATTTGATTACCACACCGGGCATTATCAACGTTGACTTTGCAGATATTAAAGCGATTTTGAAAGACGCGGGTTCCGCCTTGATGGGTATCGGCTATAGCTCCGGCGAAAAGCGTGCCGAAGAAGCGGCAAGAGCAGCGGTCAATTCTCCGCTTCTCGACCTCTCTATTACCGGCGCAAAGGGTGTACTCTTTGCCATTGCCGGCGGTGACGACCTCACTTTGAATGAAATCAACGAAGCGGCAAAAACTATTACCGAATCAATAGACAAAGAAGCAAAAGTTATTTTCGGAGCCATCAAAGACGACCGCCTCAACAAAAAAGAAATCAAAGTCACGGTCATCGCTTCCGGATTCCCGGAAAACGGCTCGAGCAACGGCGGCGGATCCTCGCTCTTTTCTTTCGGTTCGTCAATGCCAAAACCCCAGCAAACAACGCACCATGCAGAAAAAGAGATTAAAAAAGAAGCAATTCATAATTCCCTGCCGCCTATAGCAGCGCCGCAGCCGCAAAAAGAAAGCAAAGAAAAAACCATCATTGAGGCGGATGAGGATGATTGGGCGGCGGTGCCGGCGTTCTTGCGAAGGAATAAAAAGTGATTTTTTAAATTAATCTTACTAAAAAGCCCTGTCTCGTCTCAGAGACGGGGCTTTTTAAATACTGACCAGTATGATACGGCGCGGTTTTTTGGTATAATCCAATCATCTATTAATTTTGTTTTAATTATTGTATTACTATTACTCATATGCTCTATGACCTCATCATTTTAGGCGGCGGGCCGGCAGGTATCAGCGCCGGCATTTATGCGGCACGAAAAAAATTGAAAACAATGCTCGTTGCGGCCGATATTGGCGGGCAGTCGATTGTCTCGGAAGAAATACAAAACTGGGTTGGTATTCCTTCAATAAGCGGAGAAAAGCTGGCGCGTCTTTTGAAAGAACACTTGCTCGTGTATGCCGACGAATTGGTAGACACCAACATCGGCGCGAGAGCCCTCAAGGTGGAAAAAAAGGATGATGGATTTTTGGTTGTTACCGACAAAGGCTCCTACGAAACGCGGAGTGTCCTCGTGGCAACCGGCAGCCACCGCAGAAAGCTTGAGATACCGGGCGCGGAGAAATTTGATAATAAAGGCATCAGCTATTGCGCTTCGTGCGACGGCCCTCTTTTCGCCGATAAAGACGTGGTGATTGTGGGCGGAGGCAACGCCGGTTTTGAGACCGCAGCGCAGCTCTTGGCGCATGCGAAAAGCGTTACCCTTATCCACAGAGGTTCGCATTTTTCAAAAGCCGACCCGATAACCGTTGAAAAAGTGCTCAAGCACCCAAAGATGGCGGTGCTTAAAAATAGCACCCCAACCGCAGTTAAAGGCGAACAATTTGTGGACGCGATTGTGTATAAAAATCTTCAAACAGGCGAGGAAAAAGAACTCCCGACCGAGGGGATTTTTGTTGAAATCGGCGCGACTCCGACGACCAATTTTGTGAAAGATATTGTCGACTTAAACGAATACGGCGCCATTAAAATCGACCCATGGACACAGCAGACATCGGAAAAAGGTATCTGGGCCGCCGGCGACTGCACAAACGTGCTCTATCATCAAAATAATATTTCAGCGGGCGACGGAGTCCGCGCTATTGAGGATATCTATCTTCACTTGCACGCAAAATGATAAATTCTATTACCGAAAAAAAAACAGATTCGTTCAATCTGCTTATCGCCAAAAACTGTGACGCGCACGCTCTTTTAGACAGCGGCAACGGCCGAAAACTCGAGCGGTTTGGCAGGTATGTGATTGACCGCCCGGAGCCACAAGCGATGTGGAGCCCCCGCTTGCCGCAAGAGACGTGGCAGGCGGCAGACGCGGTCTTTACCGGCGAAGACGAGCGCGAGAGCGGAAGCTGGCGCTTCAAAGACGCCCCCTTGAGTACCTGGCCCTCCTCGTACGATTCGGTGAAGTTTTTGGGGCGATGCACTCCTTTTCGGCATCTTGGATTTTTTCCGGAACAGGCCCCACAATGGGATTTGATAGCGAAACGCGTAAAAGAAATTAAAGACGCCAAGGCCCTCAACCTTTTTGCCTATACGGGAGTCGCCTCTCTTTTTGCCGCACAGGCAGGAGCGGAGGTCACGCACGTGGACGCATCAAAAAAAGCGATTGAATGGGCAAAAGAAAATCAAAAACTGTCGGGGCTTGAGAGCGCACCAATTCGATATATCTGTGATGACGCCAAGAAATTCGTCGCCCGCGAAGCGCGCCGAGGACAAAAATATAATATCATTCTGCTTGACCCTCCAAAATTCGGCCGCGGGCCAAAAAATGAAGTATGGAATTTTTTTGACGACTTACCAGGATTGCTTCGAGAATGCCGCGCTCTGCTTGCGGACGACAAAGAGGGGTTCGTAATGCTTACTTCGTACGCATTGCGCGCGTCTTCCCTATCGCTTCATGAATTATGCGCGGAGATTTTTGCCGATATGAATCCAGAGGTAGCTAGTGGCGAGCTCGCGCTTCAGGAAGAAAATGATGGGCGCATTATTTCAACGGCGCAGTTTTGTGATATAAAATTTGGGAGGAAATAGCCTGAAAATCTTTTCCCGGATGTAAAACAAATTTGTTATATTTGTGTTTTTATAAAAAAATGGTACGATAAAAAATAATCCTGCGATGACGCCGGATTATTTTAATCTAATGGCCCTATCGCATCTAACCCAAGTTAGAAGATAGCGGACATCGGCTTTTCAAGCCGGTAATAGTAATACAATGGCCCTATCGTCTAACGGTTAGGACATCGGCTTTTCAAGCCGGTAATCCGGGTTCGATTCCCGGTAGGGTCATCGCCAAAACAAACCGCCTAAAAAGGCGGCTTTTGTTTTGAGCGATGCCTCTAAGCGAGACAACTGCTTGTCTCGCGTCCGGGAATCGAAAAGCTTTGCGTTATTTATGAAGAGCTTTGCTCTGAATAAATCGCAAAGGTGTACTGTTCTCGTAGAGAAAGATTCCCTTAAATAATTTTACTCTTCTGCCACCGGCCGCTCCAGAGTAAGCGGCTCGATGCCGATGGAGTCTTTTGTGCCGGCGATACGCATGACGTCTTTATCTATTTTTTTCAATTCTTTGTGCGCGGTGTTGTAGTGGTTGACCGTTGTGCCGAGCGAGTTGCCAAGCTTCTGCATAAACTGCTCATAGTTGCCGACGTGCCGCCCCAGCTCCTCCACGCGCACGCGGATTTCTTTTGCCGATTCTTCTATCTGGAGCGCACGCAGACCTTGAAGTACGGTTTGCAAATATGCCATAAACGACGTAGGCGACGTAATAATGACATGTTTGCCGAAGGCGTATTCTATCAAATCACGCGTAGAGCTTTTTACGGCCCCGACTTTATTTACCAGCAAGTCATAGTAAATCGCTTCGGAGGGAATAAACATAAACGCGTAATCAAGCGTCCCCTCTTCCGGCCTGATGTATTTACTCGTTTCATCTATACGATTTTTTATATCTTGCACGAAAAGTTTTTCAACACGGTCTCGTTCAGGCCCGGGCGATTCTTCTATCAGGCGGTTGTAATTTTCAAGCGAGAATTTTGAGTCAATCGGCAAGAGTTTTGCCGTCTGCGCGCGGTCAAAAAAGATAACCGCATCAACAATATCGCCATTCGCAAATCCGTATTGCAGCTTATAATGCTCCGGCGGGAGCACGTTTTTCAGCACCGTATCAAGGTAGTATTCTCCGAGCACACCGCGCTGTTTCGGATTTTGGAGCGTGTTTTGGAGCGATTTTAACTGGTCGGCAACGTTTATCACCTGCCTATTCGTTTCCTTCACGTGCGTGATCTGCTCGGTGATATCACGGATGAGCTTTTGCGATTCGCTAAATTGCGTGCGTACCGCATCGTGCATAGAGCGCGACGATTCGCCAAGCTTTTGGTCAAGCGTGCGCGCAAGCTCTCCCATTTGGTTTTGAAGCATGATGAAGCTCTGGTCGTTCTTACCGGCGTCTTCCTTTTGGCTCCGAATATACGCGCGGATGATAAGCCAGACGACAAACCCGCCCAAGACGATGCCCGATATAATGCTCACTGCAATAACAAAAACCGTATTCATAGAAACTTATTATATCACAGCGCGCTTTCGTGCGCATGATGCGGGTGTTTCCAAAACAACCGATATTTGAGTATCTCTATGGTCAAAAGATTAAGGAGCCCGATGCTCAAGATAAACCCGACATCAAGCAAAGACAGCGGAGTAATGGAAAGCAATTTTTGCAAAGGGGGAAAGAAAAGCGCCGCAAAGAGCGCGAATACACTGAAAGAAAAGGCTCCCAAGAGATAGCGGTTGCTGAATAGATTGATGCGCCATATCGGAAGCGCCAAATCTTTCAAAGAAAACGCAAAAAAGATGGAATCCATCGAAACGGAGGCAAACATGAGCGTTCGTATTTCTTCTATCGGAAACGAGAATGCAAGAAGGAGCATGTAGAGCATCACCAGATACGAGCCGGTCACAAACCCCATCAAGAGTATCATTTTCCGAATACGTGATGTCAGAATTGATTTCATATGAGACGCCCGCGGATTGCGCGTCATTAAACCCGGTTCGGCAGGTTCAAACGCAAAAGCAAAATTCATAAACCCTTCTTCAATAATATTGGTCCAAAGAATTTGCGCCGGCAAAATGGGCAAGGGCGCGCCGATCACCAGCGATATGACTATGACAAAAATTTCACTGAAGTTGGTCGAGAGCAGATAGATGGTAATTTTTTTTAGATTATCCAGAATACGCCGTCCCTCTTCAATCGCATGCGCGATAATGCTAAAGCTATCATCAAGAAGCACCATATCGGACGCTTCTTTTGCCACATCCGTGCCGCTTCCCAGAGCGACGCCGATATGGGCGGCGCGGAGCGCGGGAGCATCGTTGATACCGTCGCCCGTCATAGCGACGACTTCCCCTTTCTTTTTCAAGAGCTCAATAATGCGAAGTTTTTGATGCGGTAGAAATCGTGCGAGGACATTCGAGCGCTCGAGCCTTCGCTCCAGTTCTTCATCGGTAAGCGAGTCTATCTCATCGCCTAATATAATGCCCTCGCGTCCGTCGATGCCCGTTTCTTCGGCAATCTGGCGTGCCGTGGCCGCTTGGTCGCCCGTGACCATAATGACACGCGCGCCGGCGTTCTCCGCTTCCGCAATTGATTTTTTCACATCACCGCGAATTGGGTCATAAAATGCAAAAAATCCTCCAAAAACAAGCCGCTCAAGAAGCACTTCCGCTGCACCCCCACCCGAGCGCGCGTCTTTTGGAAACGATTGGTGACTCGTTTCTGCATACCCTACGGCGAGTATCCGAAATCCCGCTTCGCTCATTTTTTTGAGCTGCGTTTCAAGCATGTGGCGGATATCCGGCGTCATAACCGCCGCATGCCCGTTTTTATAAAACAAGAACGATTTTCTTAATAGAAGTTCGGGAGCACCGGTGGCATATATTCGCCGCGATGTTCCGTCTTTTTGTTTGACAATCGCCGCTGAGAATCGATTTTCGGCTTGAAACTCAAGCGTATCGATTACCGGCATATTTTTTGCAAGCAATGCCGGCGTAATGCCGTAGTAGAGCCCGGCAATAAGGATAGCGCGTTCGACCGGAGTGCCATACACCTCCTCTTCTTTGATGTGCGCCGCAGCTCGATTTTGGTCTCCTTGGACAAAAGCACCCGTAGACACAATCGCCATATCGAGCACGTCCCGCTCGTCTTTTTTCCGTTTGATGTCAAAAGTATCGTACAAAATCGACGAGTACGCCGTGATTGATTTTAATCGCATTCGCGCTTCGGTGAGCGTGCCGGTTTTATCGGTGAGAATGACGGTCGTGCTTCCCAATGTTTCGGCGGCAAGCAGATTTTTGACCAATCCGCGCTTTTTAAGGATTGATTCCATACCAAACGCGAGCACGACCGTTACCGCAGACGGCAATCCTTCCGGCACCACCGCCACGGCAAGCGCCACAGACAAAAGAAACATTTCTGATATCGGCTGTCCGCGCCATACCCCTGCGGCAAAAATAATCACCAGCACCGCAAGGGCAACATACGCCATAAATCGGGCAAGGTGGCGCATGCTTCTCTCAAGCGGCGTGGGTCCGCTCTTTGCCGCCGAAAGCGCTTTGGCGATGGCACCAAATTCCGTTTTCATACCGGTCTGTATCACCACGGCAGTGGCCAAACCGGACGCGACGAGCGTCCCTTTCCATGCCATGTTACGTCTTTCGGAAAGTGACGTTTTCGGAGGGACAGGGGCGATTTTTTTCGAAACGGGGAACCATTCACCGGTGAGCGGCGCTTCTTGTATTGAAATATTTTTTGTCGCCAGGATACGGCAATCCGCGGGAACCGTCATGCCTGATTCAAGGATAATAATATCCCCGGACACGATATCGGTTGCCGAGACAACCCGCCGCTTTTCATCCCGCACCACAATGGCGGAAAATATTTGAGATTCGGTTAATTTTGCGAATGCTTTATCGGCTCTGTTTTCTTGAAAAATACCGATAGCGGCATTTATAAAAACAGCAATCGCAATAACAGTAAAATCTACAAGCGCCCCCAAAAAAAGAGTTGTAATTCCGGCAAAAAACAAAATCAAAAGCAGCGGATTTTTAAACTGGGCGATAATTTTCGCAAGGAGGGTTTCTTTTTTCCGTTCTGTGACGCCGTTTGGGCCGTACTTTTCCAATCTTCGCAGCGCTTCGCTTTCGGAAAGACCGCGTTTCAAATCGGTCTGCAATCGCAGCGCAATTTCTTCTTTTTGAACGGCGTGCCAAGGTATCGGATGTTGAGCACTCATTATATAAAAGTATAACATAAAGCTGGCGCGTAATTTAAAAAACAGACTTCATTATGAAGTCTGTTTTTTAAATTTTTTACCGTGGGGCGGAAAATCGCGGTTTTTTATTGAATCTCGCAAACTCCGGCAACGCACGCGAGCTCTTTTGCGCTCTCGGTCGTATCTCCGTATTCGTAGAGAACAATCTTTGAGAAATCGAGTGTTGGGAATTGCTCCGCAAGCATTTCGTACTTCTCTTTTGATATTTCTTCATACGGCGCCAGTTTATAAATATGGTCATCTTTCGGCAAAAACGAGAGCCCGCCTACCATATCCCAATTTTCATAAACCCAATTCCCCACTTTCAGCCATTCATCTTCCCCGACTGAAACGGTAACCGACGGATTGTGTTCGGTGAAGTGCTCTTTTAACATTTTCCAATAGCCAAGAAGGGTTTCGGCGCTTACCTCTTTTTTAACAACTGCTTTCGCAGGCGCTTTCACCGGAAATTCCAAAACAAAGGTGGTTGCCGTTTTTTCGTCTTGCCCGACTTCCGGATGGTGCGGAACCCCCATGTCTTTCAACATCTGGAAAAGCGGATTGTGGCGCTCGATGCGCACGCGGCGGATGTAATATTCCGCATGGCGAGGATGCATTCCCGACGAAGAATCAAAAAGCTGTGAGCCGTTGCCCGATGGTTTGACGCAGGTAATAGCGGTTGATTGATTGACCCCGAATCGTTTGGCATACGTTTTGTTCGTTACAATTGCCATTTCACGCAATTTCTCAAGCGTCTTCGGATTGCGAAGCGCCGGGCAATCCCATTGTCCGGTAATTGATACCCCGAGCAGGCGTTCTTCTTCGCAGTTCTTTTTCCACTCTTTTGAAAGATACGGGAAGTGAGTCAGTGTCGATTGGTAGGTGCCCAAAATTGTAGCGATGCGTACTTTTTCAAGTAAGTCTTTTTCCGTATCTCCCGCCCGCGCGACCACCTCGGTAAGATTGCAGAATTGTTTTGATTTGAGAATAATTTCTCCGCACGGATTAAGCCCGCTTGTGGCGGCGTCTGATGCAAAAATCGGCCACCGACGTTTTGGAAGCTGGCTTTGCAGGCTGCCGCGATTAAAAATACCGCGCTCGCCCGAACCCGCTTTCGCAAGGTTGAGCCATTCGTCCATAAAAATCGTAGCGCTTGGTTTTTCATTATAGGCGACGGAGTTATTCGCCATGCTTCGTTCCGGATGCGTGAGATAAAACTGTCCGTTTTTTGCATTGCGCATCTCCATATCATCCAAATCGGAAAGCGAGATAAGGGCGCTCCGGCGCACTCCTCCGGACACGACAACCTGCCCTATCATGCAGACCATATCGTGCACATCAATGGGCGACAGCCGCCTCCCCTGTTTTTCAAACATTTTTCTTCTTGAAAATTCAATGAGCTCAATGAGCGGGCGCGGTCCTGATGCGCGGCCTCCCATTGTCTTTAAGCGCGCCCCTTCGGGCCGAACCTGTGAATAATCAAACTCAACATCGTTGCCTTCAGACCATGTTTTGAGTCCAAACACAAAAGCATCGGCCCATCCTTCCTTGCTGTCGGCAATCACATATGTTGGAAGTTTTGTCCCTGTCTGTTTTTTGATAATCGGGAGCAATTCAACTGTTTGCCGCTCCACGGAATAGCCGAGCCCCGTGCCGCACATCAAGACATACATGATTTCTCCAAAATCCTGCCATTTTGAAGGAGCGATATACGAGCAGTTATACGCACACACGTTGGTCGCGCGCGCAGCCGTCCCCGCTCCCCAGAGGAGCCGCATAGAGCCCAGCGCTTTCATTCCGAGGATGGATTCGCGAATTTCCGTATACTCGGAAGATTTCAATTTCTCTCCAAGTGTTTCTTTCATGAAATCAACGTAGCGGTCTGCGGTCTCCACCCATGTTTCACGGCGGCCCTTTTCCGGAACCCACTTCGCGTATGTGCTGTAGTAGACAAACTCGGAAAGCGCATTACGAAAATATTTTTTGCTTTCTTTTGCGAGCGCTTTCACTTCATGCGAGACGTGCATGCCGCGCTCACGCCGCAATTCGGCGCGCCGCTCGCGGTAGAGTATGTATGCTTTGGCGGTTTTCGCAAAGTTTTCCAAAATAAGTTCGCGTTCGACAAAATCCTGTATTTCTTCAATCGAGGGCAGATAATCGCGGTTATTGCTATGCGCTTTCATCAATTCTTTTATCACCCGCTCGGCTGATTTTTCCGCCTGCTCGCGGCTCCCTTCCTGAGAAGCATTCATCGCCTTAAAAATCGCGTTCGCGATTCTTTCAACGTCAAACGGCACCACGGCTCCGTCTCGCTTGATAACTTTCTTCGGCATTACGAAAACTTTTTTGTTCTTGCGCATACGATACTGTTTTTTACGGTTAGCAAACCCCGCTCACTTTCGAGGCGGGGGGTTATTAATTAAGGGATGCCCTCATTGTACTCAAATTTTAAAATTCGCGCTCTGTGGATAACGTGCTGGTGTTGTTTTTATTGGCTATTTTATAGGTAATGAGGAAGAAAAATATCATCAAAAAGGCGGTGAGCGACATCATAGGGATAGTGATATAGCCAAAATTCATCACAAAACGCTGTGAACATGAAACGGAATAGCCGACTGCCGAACACGCTATTGATGGCACGAGACCAAGCTGGAGCAAGTAGTGGTATAGGGCGATAAGAGCGCCGAGACCCGACAAAACGATTCCGTAATTGGCGATACTTTTATCTTTTTTCCAAAAAGCCATACCGAGTAAAATCGATTGCGGGTACATGAAAATGCGCTGAAACCAGCAGAGCTTGCATGGCTCAAATCCGGCTATTTCGGAATAAAAAAGACTGCCCAGCGTAGCCGTCGTCGCCACGATAAAAGAAAAAAGAAGACCGTACTTGCCAATTATTTCGGAAAATGAGCCTTTCCCTCGATACACCAGAAGATTTAAAACGAGCACCAAAACAATACCCTGGCCGACAACAGTCGCCAAAGAAAGCACTAGATTTGCAGTTGATACGAGGGGCGACATAGCTAAAGAAACTAAAATCTATTGCGGAAGCGTGCAGCCGGTTTTTTCTGCGAGTATTTCGAGCGCCACTTCACCGGTCAAGCGTGAACCATCGGCAAAAATCCAAGTCGGATATCCTTCTATGTTTTTTTCTTTGCAAACCGGAAATTGACCTTTCCCGTCGGGGGTGGAGCATTCGACATACGGAAGCAGGGTCACCGATTTTCCAAACATCGCCTTTTGATTTTGGCAATGCGGACACCAGAAAGCACCGTAAAAAACCGCACCTTTATCTTTGAGACACTGGGCAAACGAATCAAGCTTGCCCGGGGTCGCATCGGTTTTTGCTTTTATCATATACATGCCAAAAATAAGAACGATAACCCCCACGACAGACCACATAATAGTTTTTCCAGTCATATAAAAATAATTGTATTGGTTTTGGCAATTTTCTGCAACCACCTGGAGAATGCCTCTGGGTTACTGAAATTTCACTTTGAACGTATACATCCCCATCCCGCAAAGTCCTTGCAGTACCGCTCCCGATTTCTGCGGAGGAATATTAATCTCCGTAACACCTGATTGAGGCAAATTTGCCCGATAACCTATGTCGGGGATGGCCAAAGCTGATGAGCAGTCGAATGTTCCGCGAGTTTCTACGCGCAAAACGGTGGGAATATCCGCTTTTGCGATAGAATTTTTCGGCTGGTAGCCTCCTTTTGCCCCGATTTTAATAATTTGTTTCCCATCGACAATCGACACATTATCTACGGTTCCCTTGCTTTCGGATGTGTTGACAGGGCCCAAAAGCAAAATAAAAGCACCAACGAGAAGCCCTATAACAATGATGACGATAGCGGTTGTTTTTGCGCTCATAATACGTATGCTAAAAGTTAAAAATCGGCGGTAGCGCACCAATCGCCACGAAGCTGCTTAAAATATTAAAAACGGCAAAAAAGATAACCACAAGCCCCGCTGTTTTAAAAAAGATGCTTGAAGTTATTTTGTCATGTATGCCAAGCGAAGTGAAGCTCAGCAGTGCCAACATCGGAAAGGTGCCCAGGGCAAATACCAGCATGGTGAATGCGCCGGCAAAAAAATCCCCCGTCGAAAGCGCATAGAGCTGCATTGATTGGGTAAACCCGCACGGCAGAAAAAAAGTAATGACGCCAAGCAAAACCGGCGTGAGCGTGTGGTTTATTTTTTTGGCTTCCAAAAGATGATTTGCAAAAAAAGTCGGGAGCGTGGGCTGCAATTTCTTTGCCCATGGAAATATCCCGAGAAGATTTATGCCAAGCACAAGCATCACCAGCCCGACCAACAACGCCACCACAAAGGCTCCCGTACCGCCGAGCTGAAACGCGGAGCCAAGCGCCCCAATGGCGCCTCCCAAAATAAAAAAAGAAATAATTCTTCCGGCATGAAAAAAAATTTGCGGCCGTATCTTATCGCCTTCTTTCGCATAATTTGCGGAAACCGAGAGCACGAGCCCTCCCACAACCGCCATGCAGGTGGAGACGGAGGCAATGAGCCCGATTAAAAATATCGTACCATACGACACCTCACCGGAACCGATGAGGTTTACAATGCCGATTTTTTGAAGGACGACAAAAAGCCCGATGAACCCGAGAGCCAGAGGAAGCGCAATCTTAAAATCTTCCCACCGCGGTTTTTTTTCTTCTTTTTCTAATGAAAGTTTGTACCCGTGCTTTTCAAGAACCGGATTTAAGATTTCTCCGATTTCCCTTTCGCTTTTCTCTCCAAAATCACCCCGCACCTTTACCGAACAAGTATTGAGGCTGGCGACCGCGTGCTCCACCAGCTCGTGCTCTTTCAATTCACCTTCGGTCAACACAACACACGAATTGCAGTGCATTCCGTGGACATGAAACGTATAGGTTTTCTTTTCTTGATTCATAAATTTTTTGCTTTGATTCGCAGTGAATTGGCGACCACGGAAACACTTGAAAACGCCATCGCAAGGCCGGCAAATGCCGGCGACAGCATCCACCCGAACAACGGATAGAAAACCCCGGCGGCAATCGGAATGCCAACGATATTATAGACAAACGCCCAAAAAAGATTTTGTTTGATTCCGCGCATAGTCATTTTTGAAAGCATGATCGCTTTTGCCAGTTTTGAAATGTCACCGTGAAGAAGCGTGATGCCCGCGGATTCAATAGCGACATCCGTCCCCGTGCTCATGGCAATGCCGACATCCGCCTGCGCAAGCGCCGGGGCATCATTCACACCATCGCCCGCCATCGCCACCACTTTTCCTATGCGCTGAAGTTCTTTGATTTTGTTTAGTTTGTCTTCAGGCAATACTTCGGGCACTACGTCGTCAATCCCGACCTCACGAGCAATTGAAAGCGCCGTGTTTTTGTCATCCCCCGTGAGCATGACCGTTTTGATGCCGAGCGCGTGGAGTTTTTTAACCGCTTCAACCGCTTCCGGTTTTATCGCATCGGCGACCATCACAACCCCGAGCACCTCCTCTGCCGTAGCGAGCACTATCGGCGTTTTCCCTTCTTTTGTTTCCTGTTTGAATCGCGCCGCATCAAATGAAAGTTTGAGATCGGCAATCAACGCCGCATTGCCGGCAAAATATTCTTTTTCATGTATCGTCCCCTTGAGTCCTTTTCCTTTTATGATTTCAAAATATTCCGTCTTGAAAATCGCAATACCATTCGTTTGCGCATACTCGGTAATGGCGTGGGCTATCGGATGTTCCGATTTTTTTTCAAGGGAGGCGAGAATTCCGATGATTTCGGCATCTGTTTGCTTTGAATAATTTTTAATGCTTGTGAGCTCCGGTTTCCCGCGAGTGACCGTGCCTGTTTTGTCAAAAACCACCACATTCACCTTGTGCAATTTTTCAAGCGTTGCCGCATCTTTGATGAGAATCCCCTCTTTCGCGCCTTTGCCGACTCCCACGATAATTGCCGTCGGCGTCGCGAGTCCAAGCGCACAGGGGCACGCAATTACGAGAACGCCCACAAATGAAACGAGCCCCAATGAAAGCGCCTGTGAAAAACCGAGATATTGAGTTCCTACGGCAAGCCACACGCCGAGGGCGATAAAAGAAAGAGCCAATACAACCGGCACGAAAACGCTCGATATCTTGTCGGCGAGCGCTTGAATCGGAGCCTTACTCCCCTGCGCCTCTTCTACCATTTTAATGATACGGGCCAAGAGCGTCTCTGAACCCACTTTTGTCGCTTTAAAGGTAAACGTGCTATTGGTATTTATTGTCCCCGCAACCACAAAGTCGCCCTGCTTTTTCAGAACGGGCATCGGCTCGCCGGTAACCAACGCTTCATCAATAAAAGACTCGCCTTCGACAATTATTCCGTCGACCGGTATTCTTACACCCGGTTTTACAACGAGCATATCCCCGTGGGCGACTTCGCTTATCGGAATCTCTTGCTCTTGCCCGTTCCGAACAACAAGAGCCGTTTTCGCCTGTAAGTTGAGGAGTTTCTCTATCGCATCACCTGTTTTCAATTTTGAACGCGCTTCAAGATATTTGCCGAGCGTAATAAAAGCGACAACGATAATCGTTACGTCATAATAGGTGTGTTCTACATTAATGAACGAGCGAAGAGCATCTTCAAAAACAGTGACCGCAACACTATAGAGATACGCCGCCGATGTGCCTATGCCAATGAGCGTGTCCATATTTGCCTTCCCGTAGCGGAAAAATCGATACACACCCAAAAGATACGGCTTGCCGACGACAAAAAGCATATACGTCGCCAAAAGCGGTAAAAGCAAGCGGAAAAAATTTTCAAAAGAAGGCGGAATTGGAGAAACAGCGCCATATTGAGCAAGAATCCCCCACGCCATAACAAACAGACTGAAAATAACAATCGGGGCCGAGGAGATAACTTTTGTTTTCATGCCGGCAAGCTCGGCCAATTTTTCTTTTTTTGATTGATGAAGCCCGAGATGAGCCGCATGCTCATCGGCAGACATGCCCATTTCTTCCGCTGTGGCGGTGGTGGGAAGCCTGAGTGAATAGCCAAGCGGCTCTATTTTTTTTGAAAGACTCTGCAGGTCGGTTTTTGACTCATCGAAATCAATCTTCGCCGTTTCGGTTCCATAATTGACTTCCGCCGACCTGACCCCCTCGGTTTTTTTTAATGTTTTTTCAATAATGCTCGCACACGAGGCGCAATGCATCCCCTTTATTCCGATTATTTTGAACGGACGAGGGTCGCTCATGGTTAATTTGAGAGATGATAAATTTTAAGCAATTCTTTGATGGCGCTTTCTTTATTTTTTTTGAGACGCTCGAGCGCACAGGTATCAAGATGCCCCGCCAAAAGCTCTTTTTTGATTGACCGCAACAAGCCGCTGACGCTATCGGCTTGCTGGATAATTTCAGGACAATACGCGTCTCTCTCGATCATGGCGATAATCGTTTCGAGCGTGCCGCGAGCTTGCCGCGCGAGTTTTAACGATTTTGTCTTTTTTGCGGGTAATTGCTTTGTCATATGCGTATCGCTCTTTACCTAGTACCTATAGTGTAGGTTATACACACAGCCCGTCAAGTGGATAAAATTGCCACTCATTATTTTTATTATTTTTTGCACAAAGCAGAAACAGAAAGCGGCATGATGATATCATGCCGCTTATTTCTATTGCTAAAGCATACGTTGGCCAAACGGGATAGCCTCCCCCCTAATTTGTTTCTCACTGCCGTCAAGCCTGCTTGATGCGGGATACGCTTTGACCGGAGGACCGTTCAAAAACTCTCTGCCAAGCAGATCGCGAACAACCTGGGTATTATGCAGGTAGCCATCAAGAGGACTCTCCGCAGATACCCACACAAAGGCGGCCGTTAAAAACTTGCCTTTTGAATTTTCGAGAATGAAGCCTTCAACAATGCCGGGATTTTTCCCCTTCGTCTCATCTGAAAATTCACGTTCTTGAATCCGTTTTTTGCTGCCCTCAATTTCATACGAGGGCGTTCCGACAAATTCTGTTTCCCAAATTCTCACAATGACGACGGGCTTGCCAAGCAAATCACAAATACAGCCATTGTTGCCTCCATGTTCGCGAGCTGCGCAGGTATGCGGAATGACCGTCTTTCCGATGATGTCGAGACGTTTTTCCCATATCCGTGGGCGCGGAACCGTAAAATGATTACGCCAATCGTATTCCGACCCCTGATCGGCAATGATGCGCTGAATCGCATCGGCAAGACTTTCGGGCAATTCACCGGAAATATGATTCTGCGGTACGTGTTTCTCGATTGGAAGATTCTCCCCCCTGGCCATTATTCTTTTTCCTCCTTTTCAAAGAATAGATTCGAGCGTTGCAGGGCACCCTACCCTGACCGTTCTCTAAGCTGACATAATTTTTCTAATACGTCAACGGAGGCGGCGAGATTCGGTCAGGAGTCGTTAATTATATAATCGCTTCGCTCTTTATAATTATACGCTCACGACCCTGGCTCGGCGGTCTGAAAAATTTTTCAAATTTTTCTCCGCCTCCGCCTTTCGAATCCCCCACCCCATCAGATGACGCCATATTTTGATAGCTATAGAAACGCTATCAAAATATGTCGTTACGGAGGCGGCGAGATTCGAACTCGCGAAGGCTTTCACCTTGCTGCCTTTCCAAGACAGTGCACTAGACCGCTATGCGACGCCTCCAGTTTTTAGATACATTGACAAATAAATATTATAGATGTATTATTTTATTTAGAAATTATTGACATTTTTGTTTTTTGTCAGCTGCTGGCCACAAACAATTTAGTCTATCAACGGCGGCTAGAATTCACAAGGACACGGAGGCTTCCTATGAACACTCTCAGAAACAAAATCGCTATTTTTGTTTGCAGTAGTGCCATTCTTTTGTCTTCCGCCTGCACCGGCATAGAAACGCAGGGGATTTTCTACGGCCTTTATTATGGGCTGGGAGCATTGAACGTCGCCAGTGAATTTGTCGGCGACTATAAAACAATGCGGGTAGACCTTGGCCCTGGCGCCACGAAAGAAGATATTTTTAAAGTGAAGAAATACGCACTCATCCAGCCATGGTCTCTCAAAAAAAATGTGCCGGATGATACACGCAGCATCATCGACGCCTTCTTAAGCCGCCTCATCCAAGAAATACGCACGGTATCTGTCAACGACATTATCGTTACCGAAGATGAGCTCATAGCGGCATCCCCCGCCCTGAAAGAGGCTTCCGATATCGGAGCCTACATAGAAGCCGCTCATGCAAAAGAATTGGATGCGATTATAACGACGAAGACATGGCTTCACAACGAAGGGCATCTTATTACCGGTTTTAAGCTTGTCTTATGGGACACGACGACTTCCGGGAAAAAACGGCTTCTTGCCACTATGCACGGGGAATTTAAAGCCCCTAAAAAAATCGATGCCGCGGCGGTATCCATAGCCAACACCTTCTTTAAATCATCGCCGGCACCGACAGCAGTATCAAAATAAAACCTCTCCAACACGAGACGGCACGCACCACGCGCCGTCTCTTTTTATGTTAAAATTATACCTTTTATGTTAAGGTAAGAAACAGAAATTTGTTTCTTTTTATTATTTTCAAACCATAAAACCAGGAGGAAAAGCGTGCAAGACAACGAAAAGTATTCCCTCAATCTGTTCAGTCTTACCTTTCTCGTGCTGATACACATTCTGGCAATCGGCGCATTTTTACCGGAAAATTTTTCATGGGGCGCGGTCTGGCTTTTTTTCTTTCTCTACTGGCTTACCGCCAGTGTGGGAATATGCTTGGGCTTCCATCGGCTTTTAACGCACCGCTCGCTTGTGTTGCCGCGCTATCTTGAGCGTCTTGTCGTATTATGCGGAGTGCTTGCCTGTGAAAACGGGCCGGTAAAATGGGTGGCACAGCATCGGATGCACCATAAAGGCTCCGACACGATAAAGGACCCGCACAACGCCGGCAAAGGATTTTGGTGGGCGCACTTTGGATGGATGTGTTACCGTCATGAAGAGTTTGACCACTCCGAAGTAATTGAAAAAAGCGCCGCTGATATTTACGAAGACGCTTTTTTCCGGGCTCTGGATCACCCGATGGTTGTTATCGGTATTCAGGCCCTGCTCGGAGAGATTCTTTTATCGATTGGCGGTTGGCCTTGGGTATTTTGGGGAATCTTCTTGCGGCTTGTTGTCGTATGGCACGCGACGTGGCTCGTCAACAGCGCCGCACACTATTTCGGGTATCAAAATTTTGATACCGGAGATCTTTCCACCAATTGCTGGTGGGTCGGGCTCCTTGCATGGGGAGAAGGGTGGCACAATAATCACCATGCGCTTCCCCGCTCCGCTCGGCATGGTTTGCGATGGTTTGAGATTGATATGACATGGTGGCTCATTTGTATTCTCAAAAAATGGAGAATCGCCACCCGTGTGCACACTGCGCGTCTTGCATCATAACGGCAGTGATATACAAAACCGCCCCGCCTTTTTTAAAGGGCTCGGGCGGTTTTTCTACTTTAAAGTAGTAACTTTTTTTTTAATGCACGGTCCCATTATGATGCTTGTGTTTCAATTCATAACGAAACGCCACAAGCTCATTGATAAGCGCTTCGGCAACAGACATTTTATCTCCCCTGCCGCCGGTTGCTTCAAGTAATTCTCGCGCCTCTTTGTTGAGAGCAAAGAGCGCTTCTTCCGACGGGTTTCGCTTTAGCTCGTCAAATTTTTCTATCAAAAGCTCTTCGTCCGGAGTCAGTTCAAAGCAATCAATGCCGCCCCAGTGCAGCGGGTCGGATTCTTTTTCCTTCAGTATTAAACACACTTCAACACCCTTTTTCCTTTCGTGCGCCCCCGATGGCTGTTGTTCGAATGACATACATAGGCCGCTGCGGCAAAGACCGCAGGGTATTAGACCTATATTAGCTCCTCGGCTCGGAAATGCAAAGCTGCGCATTGCATTTCGCTCACTCTACGTCGCTAATAAAAAGTATATACCCGCTTAAAGTCCCCGCAAGGCGGCAATTCGTTCCGCAACCGGCGGATGCGTCATGAATAATTTTGCCATAAAGCCCGCGGCATGGGCGCCTTTAAACGGATTCGCGATATAGAGATGCGCGGTGGCGTGATTCGCGCGGCGAAGTTCGTGCGGCGATTTTGAAATTTTTTCAAGCGCGCTTGCAAGCCCTTCGGGATAGCGCGTGAGGAGCGCCCCCGACGCATCGGCTAAAAATTCGCGCTTGCGTGAAATGGCAAGTTGAATAACCGTCGCAATAATCGGAGAAAGAATCGCCAAGGCAATCCCCAGAAGCACCATGATCATTTGCGCCCGATTGTCACGGTCGTTATCTCCCCTTCTGCCGCCAAAAAAAGTCATGCGCAAGAAAAAATCAGAAAGCAGCGTCACGAATCCGACAAGCACCACGACAACCGTCTGAAGCAAAATGTCTCGGTTGCCGATGTGCGACAATTCATGCGCGATGACTCCCTCAAGTTCGGTGCGGTCAAGAATGGCAAGCAGCCCCGAAGTAACCGCCACCGCCGCATGTTCCTTGTTGCGTCCGGTGGCAAACGCATTGGGAGACGCATCGCTTATGAGATAGAGCTTGGGCATGGGAATACCCGCCGTGATAGAAAGATTTTCAACGATATTCCACAATTCGCGATGTTCTTCGCGTGAGACCGGCTGCGCGCCCGACATACCCAAAACGATTTTATCGGAGTACCAGTAGCTTAAAATATTCATTCCGACACTAAAAAATACCGCAAAATAGAGAATCGATTGATTGCCGTAGACATAAGAGAACGACCAGCCGATGCCCACAATCACGAGCACAAACACAAACATCAGAAACCATGTCCGCCGAATGTTTGAATCTTGCTGTGAATAAATATTCATCATGTAATTGTTAGTTTATAGCTTCCGACTCTTGGGCGCAAGATTTCTTTCCAAACTTGACGAAAATGCAAACTAACGTAGCATTGCATAACAGAACAGAAGGTCGCAACTTTTAGACCAACGGAGGACCCAATGAAAAAAATAGTGTTGTTTGTCAGTATTGTTTTTGCTTTAGGTTTCGCGCCCGCCATGTTTGCAGAGGAAAATAAGGCCGGCACCGCCAATGAGGATACAATCATCGTTTCGGAAAAATATCATGTTGGCGGCAAAATGCCGAATTATAAACTCGGCACATTTCTTGAGAAACAGGGGTTGGCAACCATTCAAGCCGACGGCTCCAATTGCCAGATTTTTTTTCAGCTATTTTCGCTGCAAAACTCCGATTCTGATTTAGCGGAGTTTTCCGTAGCGTTCCCCAGTTCCAAGCCGGAAGGATTGCCGTATGGAATTTTTCATGTACCGACAAAAACATTGTTCCTCGACAACAGAGATAACACCGGCGCCAAAGAAAAAAATCAACCGGACGGATTGATAGATGAAATTATCGTCAATCCGGCGGATCGGGACGCCATGGACGACCACCCCTATTGCAACAAAGAGTAAATCTTCATCGCACTAACTCCCACGAGGCCCGCCTCGTGGGAGTTTTTTTATCCCTTGATAAGCCGCGCGATATCGTTATAAGTAACCGCGAACATCAAAATAAGGAGGAGCGCAAAGCCGATGGTGTTGGCAAGCGCCGACACGCGCGGATTTATCGGCGAACGTTTGATTGATTCAATCGCCAAAAAAAGAAGCCGCCCGCCATCAAGCGCCGGAAACGGGATGAGATTGATAACCCCCAAGTTTACCGAAATAAACGCCACAAACATCATCAGGTGGATAAAACCGAGCGCCTCCGCCTGCCCCACGAGCCCTGCGATTCCTACCGGTCCCGCGATTTCTTTAACATTGGCTGTTCCGCCGGCGATATTTTTTATAAATTCAAAAAATCCAACCGCCACATTTCCGATAAGGTGTATTGTGGTAAGTCCTCCTTCCCAAACCGCACTAAGGAGGCTCAATCGCGCAATACCAACAACATCCATTGTGATTCCAACCGCCGGTTTTTCCGCAATAATCCCCTCTTTTGGCATAACCGAAACAAATAACGGCAAACCGTCTCCGCGCTTATACAAAAAACCAACCGGTTCTTTTCCGTATGATGCGATAAACGTCTGCGCATCGCCCGCATGAGAAATATTTTGTAACATACGGTCTTTCGACGTCAGCGCAAGAAGAACGTCGCCCGCTTTCAGCCCCGCTTGTTCTGCCGGCGATCCGGATAACACCGACGTGACCGTAAGTTTGGGCTCGGTAACAAACGCAGAAAGCGGAGTGGTTTCAGCCGATGAAGGGAGACCGATCATAAAGCCCAGAGAAAAAATCGCCCAGGCAAATAAAAAATTGAAGAGAACCCCTGCGGCAATAACCGCCGCCTGCACATGCCGCGGCTTTGAAGCAAGACTTCGTGGCATATCTTCTTTTGCAATTTCTTCATCGGCATTTTCGCCGACAATTTTTACAAATCCGCCAAAGGGAATCCAGTTCAACGTATATTCCGTCTCCCCTTTTTTGATGCCGAATATTCTTGGAGGGAAACCAAGACCGAATTCGGGGACCTTCACGCCCGCTTTTTTGGCCACCAAAAAATGCCCGAGCTCATGCACGAGAATCAAAACGGCAAGGGCGATAATAAAAATAATAACGGTCATTTGTGTTTATTTTGTCGGTTACCGATGGCTGAATATTATCCGGCAATCTCTTTTTCTTTCCGCTCCACCATCGCCTCAAGCTCTTTGTGAGCATTGTCCAATAATTTTTGCAATTCATCTTTGAAATGGAATTTATCATCCTCCGGAATTTCACCATCCCGTTCTTTTTTTTGAATATCGTTCCAGACTTCCTCACGCTCTTTTTTAAGCGTAACGCGCGCGTCTTCCAATTTTGCCCGTGCCAGCTTAACCAACGCTTGGCGGTTTTCGGAAGTCAATTCGGGAAATGATACGCGAACACCTTGGTCGTCTACCGATGCATTAACCCCCAATTTTGACATCCCTATCGCTTTTTCAATCTCTTTTACTTGTTTTTTATCCCACGGAACAATGCGGAGTGTGCGCGCATCTTCCACGGATACGCTGGCAATATGTTGAATGGGAGCTTTTGCGCCATAGGAATCTATCATCACCTTATCAAGCAGCGCAGGAGTTACTCTCCCCGTGTGAATGCTCGAGAATTCGGTTTTAAGCCATGCCGTCACTTCGGAAACACGATTTTTAAAATGGGAAAAATTGTATTGCATATATCATGCAGTGTAGCATATTTTTTAATTTTTGCCGTCTTTTTTGATTTTATGAAATACGAGGAATAATAAGCGCAAGGTGTTCCAAAATAAGTTTCAGAGACGGAGCTCTCCCGTGAAGATATGCACGGCAATTGGCTATTTCGGAAAACACAAAAGCATGCTCGGCTATTTTTTTTGCATCGACAAAAGACGCATGGAGAGCGATTTCAAGCGCATCAAGAAGCACTATCGCTGCCAAACGGTTTTTATTTTCAACCATATCCTTAATCGCGGCAAAACGTTCCCCCATGTCACTTTTCAAAAACGCCGCAGCCAAGGCCGTATCATCATTTGTATAGCCATAAGGAATGACGACGAGGCGCGAGCAGAGCGTCGGTAAAAGCATCTCCATATCCGGAACAATAAGAAAAAAGTGTGTGTCGCGCGTCGGCTCTTCAAAAATTTTCAACAGCGCATTTTGCGCCTCGTGTGTAATAACGGTTGCCGCCATTATAAAAATTTTTTGCGCGGAACGAACGGCGGCGTTCGTTGTCTGACGCCCGCGCACCTTTCGCGCTTCATCAATGCCAAACGTATCGTATGTTTCATCCTGCACATCGGGATTCCCCACCGTGACAATCCCGACCGTATCCTCCAAAAAAGAAAGAAGCGATTTGCGCACCGCCTCACGAGGACCGGCTATAGCGTAGGCATGGTGGAGCAAACCGGTATTTTTATATGACTCAACAAGCGTCCGCATAGTAAATGTTACTTAGTGGTTGAACCACTAAGTAACTAAATAATTTATCGTTTTGCGATAATGCTTTTTTTGTAGACATCCAAATGCCCTAGGGCAACTCCGGTACCTTTGGCGACACAATAAAGCGCATCCTCCGCAAGCGCGGCTTTGACGCCCGTACGGCGATATACCAGCTCCTGTAAATTGCGAAGAAGCGAAGACCCGCCGGTCATAATGATTCCCTTATCGATGATATCGGCACCAAGCTCGGGAGGAGTTTCCTGCAAAACATTCTTAATGGCCGTTATCATTTCTTTCAATTCCCCGCCAATGGCTTTTACTATTTCATTAGTGGTAATTTCTGTCGAGCGAGGAAGTCCTGACACCAAATCTCTTCCTTTAATCACGCACACAAGCTCTTCTTCGAGCGGAATAGCCGAGCCGATTTTAATTTTAATTTCTTCAGCCGTTTTGTCGCCAATGGAAAGATTAAACGTGCGCTTGATATAATCGGCGATTGCTTTGTCGATTTTATTTCCCGCACACTTAACCGATGTTGAGGCCACAATCCCCCCAAGGGAAATAACGGCGACATCCGTGGTCCCTCCGCCGATATCTACCACCATATTCCCGTACGCCTCATGAATGGGGATTCCGGCTCCAATAGCCGCAAGAATCGGCTCCTTCACCACATAAGCGCTTTTAGCGCCGGCCTTTATCGCCGCCTCCACAACCGCGCGGCGTTCGGTCGAAGTCACGCCGGCAGGAACGGATATCATCACTTCCGGTTTAAAAATATTCCATCGGCCAAGCGCTTTGCCTATGTAGTACCGAAGCATTACTTTTGTAACGTGGTAGTCCGCAATCACTCCGTCTTTCATCGGGCGATATGCCGTAATCGTGTCGGGCGTTTTGCCGATCATGTTTTTTGCTTCAAGCCCGACGGCAAGAATCTCGCCATTGTCTTTTGAAACGGCGACAACCGACGGCTCGTTTAAGACAACGCCTTTTTTCGGCACGAACACAAGCGTGTTCGCTGTTCCCAAATCAATGCCTAATTTTGGAGAAAAAAAACTCATGAGGAAATGCGTTTAATCGATGCGCCGATTTTTTGCAGGCGCTTTTCTATGTGTTCGTAACCGCGGTCTATCGAATAGGCATTATGCACGACCGAATCTCCTTTCGCAACGAGTGCGGCAATGATAAACGCCAAGCCGGCGCGCAAATCGGGGCTTTCCAATTTCCTTCCTCGAAGCGGCGCCCTGCCCTGAATATACACCCGATGCGGCCCCATGTCTTGGATCTTGGCTCCCATGCGGATTAATTCGTGGACATATCCCAAACGCCCTTCAAAAATTGTTTCAAAAACAAGCGCCTCGCCTTCCGATTGAGTCAAAAAGACCGTCATGGGCGCCTGCAGGTCGGTGGCAAACCCCGGATATTCGTGCGTTTTCAAAGGAATGCTTTTATAAAAAGAGGAGCGTTTTCCTTTCGGTGCGGTAACCGTGATCATGTTTTTCCCAACGGCAATGTCGGCACCGGAAGCCCGGAGGTGCTCTATGACCGCCCCCGCATGCTCCGGTTCACAGTGTGATATCGTTATTTTTTTTCCCGCGAGAGCCGCGAGAATAAGAAAGCTGCCGGTTTCAATACGGTCCGGAATAATCGTATACGCGGCGCCGCGCGCCCGAAGCGGCTTCCCGCCAATAATTTCGAGCCGATGGGTTTCCGCGCCAGAGATGCTCGCGCCGCAACGATTCAAAAATGAAATGAGCGCTCCGATTTCGGGTTCAACCGGCACATTTTGAAGAATTGTTTTTCCGTGCGCAAGCACCGCCGCCATAAGAAACGTTTCTGCCGCAGTTACACTTTGAGTACGAAAAAAAATCTCGGCGCCGCGCAGCCCGGTTTTTGGAGCGCGAAGATGATACATTCCGTTTTTTTCATCAACCCTCGCCCCCATTTTTTTAAACCCTTCCAAAAAGAGGTCGATGGGACGCTCGCCAATAACACATCCGCCCGGGTGCGGAAACGAAACGCTTCCGAAGCGCGCCAATATCGGACCGGTAAAAAGAATTGAGGCACGAAGCCGTTTGGCAATATCGGGCGAAAGCACCGTCTGCCGTGCCGCATGCGCCATAAGCTCATATCGGCGCTTTTGTTTTTTACACGAGACGCCCAGAGACGCGAGCAATTCCTCGACGCGGTGGATGTCTTCCAAGACCGGTACATTTTCAAGAATAACGGTATCGGAAAAAAGAAACGGCAAAGCAAGAGCCGGCAACGCCGCATTTTTTGAACCGTTTACCGGTATCGTTCCGGAGAGTTTCCTTGCTCCATCAAGTCCTTTGATTGAAAAAGCGTCTTTCATTGCGGGTTTATTGTAACTTTTTTAATATCAAACGCAAAATTTGACAGAGACACTGGGGCATTACCTTTTTATCGAGAAAAGATTTTTGTAAAAATAAGACGCTTGGTCAATGATATACTTATCGTATATGTATGTTGCGCATGTCATTCCCATAAGCCGCGGGGTCGCTCCCGAAGCGCTCTCTTATTTCACCGGAAAAAAAATAGAGCCGGGCACGCTCGTTTCCATTCCGCTGCGCTCCCAAAAAAAAGACGCCGTGGTTTTGTCTTGCGAAGAGGCGCTGTCAATGAAATCCCAATTGCGGACCGCGCCGTTTCATTTAAAAAAAATCCTCGCCATAAAAAACGTACAATTATTTTTACCTTCGTTTCTCTTGGCCGCAAAAGACACGGCAACCTACGCCGGCGCTTCAACCGGCGCCGCGCTCAAAGCCCTCATTCCGGAAAAAATATTGCAGCACGCCGCCGCTCTGCCACGCCAGCACGCACTAAAAGGCAAAAAAGAGACGGCTCGAGGCACGCTCGAAGAAACCTATGTAATCCAATCGGACGACAAAGAGCGTCTCGCCGCATATAAAAGCATCGTGCGCGAAAGTTTTGCGCGCCAAGAATCGGTTTTTTTCTGCGTGCCGGACAAAGAACATTTGGTGTATGTTAAAGAACATCTTGAAAAAGGAATCAGTGAATACACCTTCGCTTTGCACGGCGATATCCCGACCCGAACGCTTCTTGATACGTGGAAAACCATACTGTCGAAACACCATCCCGTGCTTCTCATCGGCACCGGCATGTTTTTTAGCATTCCACGGGCCGACATAAAAACAATTATCGTAGACAGAGAAGGGAGCGGAAATTATAAGACGGTTTTTCGGCCTTTCGTAGATACCCGAACGTTTGCGGAACAATTCGCACGACGGCAAAATGCAAAGCTCATTTTCGGCGACCTTTTCTTGCGCCCGGAAACAATTTGGAAGCAGACAACCGGCGACTACACACCCCTCTCCTCCCTTCAATTTCGGGCCCTTTCCCCCGTAAAATACCGCCTCGTGGATCTTTCGCCGCGCGAAAAAAATATTCCTTTTTCCGTCATCAGTGAAGCGCTTAGAACCCACATCGAACACGCGATTGAACAAAACGGAAAAATTTTTTTATTCGCGGCAAGACGCGGGCTCCATACCTCAACCGTTTGCTCCGATTGCGGGAAAACGGTCTCCTGCCCCGTATGCAATCTTCCGCTTGTGCTTCATACCAAAAACACCGTCCGCATTCATCTTTGTCATAAATGCGGGCACGAAGAAACAGCGGCCGACCAATGCGCCGCCTGCTTTAGCTGGCGAATGACCCCCCTTGGCATCGGCGTGGAAAGCGTTGTCTCGGCTCTTGCAAAACAAATTCCGCATCAAAATTTATTCCGCATCGACACCGACACGGTAACCAAAGCAAAGGCATTGCTCACCGCCGAGCGTTTTTACCGCACGCCCGGGGGCGTGCTCGTCGGAACCGAAATGGCGCTTTCCTATTTGAGAGAACCGATAGAGCATGTCGCCATCGTATCCGCCGACGCGCTATTTTCCGTACCGGATTTCCGTGTCAATGAAAAAATTTTCCGCCTGCTTTTACGTCTTCGCGCAAAAGCCACTCAAACTTTTTTTATACAGACACGGCGCGCCGACAGCCCGATTTGGGTCCAGGGCGCAAAAGGCGACCTGCTGTCGTTTTATCAAAATGAGATTGCTGAACGAAAAAAATTCGGATACCCCCCGTTTGCTTTTTTTATCAAAATTTCTTATTCCGGAAAACAACCCGACACCGAACAGGCGATGCTCCATATTGAAAAATTTTTAAGCGCCTATCGTCCCATGATATTCCCCGCTTTTATGCCGCACATGCGAGGCGCATACACGATGCATGCCGTTATTAAAATGCCGCCGAAATCATGGCCCGACAAAAAGCTTTCCGAAATGCTCGCTTCTTTGCCGCCGTCGTTTGCCATCAATGTCGACCCGGAGCACTTGCTCTAAGAAATAGAAGACGAGTAGATGTATAAAAAAGACCCCGCAATAATAAATTAGTTATTGTGAGGTCTGTACATATAATGACAATTCTTTCGAAAGACTAGCCTATCTCTGACCGATATTTCTCGTACGAGCAAAACAACATTTGATACCTTTGAAACACCTCTGACGATTCTTCCAATTTTAATCGCCGCGGTGCATGTGCCGCACGAGCCGCCATTATCAACATCAACAGACATAAGGAGTTCAACGCCTTGATACGTCGCCAAAAATTTTCTCTTGGCCGCAAAATCGATTTTTTTCCACTTGATAGATGCGTTGAGAATCCACTGCAATTCAATCGCAAGGACTACATTCAGCAAATCAAGAGGATTCTTCCCTTCTATGCCGAGAATATTGAGTTCTTCTTCATACGAAGACACGGGGGACTCCGGTTTTGAAGTGACCATGTTGCTTCTCGCGGGAAAAAATCCGGCTCCTCCAATTAATTCAATCGGAATCTTCATCGACATCAGCCCTTTCTTTTTTTGATTTTTCAACGAAAAAACATTCACTGACAATAGTGGCAAATTTACAGTACTTTGTAAAACGCCCGGCTTCCTGAAAAGCGCCCGCGCCGTCGCACAAAAGAAAAAATATTCTTGGAAATCAGGCACAAAGAATGCTATGCTTTGAATTACGTATGCCGATAAAAATTGTTCAAAAAGATGAAGCGGTGCTTCGTGAAATAGCGCGCGAGATCGCCCCGTCCGATATCACAAGCGCAAAAATAAAAAAAGTCATCGCCGACATGAAAGACGCTCTCTACACATGCGATGACGGTATTGCGATCGCCGCTCCTCAAATCGGCGTGCCGCTCCGTATTTTTGTCGTATCGGGCAAAATTTTTTATATCAAAAAAGAACCGGGCAACGTTTCAAAAGACACGCCGGAGCCCGTCCTCACCAAAAAAGAAAAACTGGAGTTTGAAAAAAAATGCCGCAAAAAAGACATGGTGTTTATCAATCCGAAAATTATCAAGCTCTCAAAGCAGAGGGCGTGGACTCCGGAAGGATGTCTGTCGGTACGATGGCAATATGGAGACACTCACCGCTCCAAACAGGCTCGTGTCCGTGCCTACGATGAACACGCTCATTCTTTTGAAACCGGCGCGAGCGGACTCTTGGCCCAGGTGTTTCAGCATGAAATCGACCATTTAAATGGGATTCTTTTCATCGACCATGCGAAAAATATTGAGGAATTAAAACCGGATGCTTGAATCTTCATGAACACACACCCATCAAAAAAACAGTCTCTTTCCTTTGTCTTTTTTGGTACGCCAGAGTTTGCCACGGAGGTACTAGACGAACTCAAGCGACAGGGTTTTATCCCTGCGCTTATCATAACCGCGCCGGACAAACCGCAAGGACGAAAACTCTTGCTCACTCCTCCGCCGGCAAAAATATGGGGAGAGAAAAATAACATTCCCATCCTTCAGCCCGAGAAACTGGATTCTCAATTTATCCGCAATCTAGAATCTACAAGCTACAGTCTATTTGTCGTCGCTGCGTACGGCAAAATTATTCCGAAATCGATTCTCGCGCTTCCGCGCCACGGAGCACTCAATGTCCATCCGTCGCTTCTGCCGATGTTTCGCGGCGCCTCCCCCATCCAATCGGCCATCCTTGCCGCAAACAAAACCGGCACTACCATCATGCTTATGGACGAAGAGCTTGACCACGGTCCCATCATTGCACAAGAGATTTTAGATGAGCCGTTACCGATACGACGCGCAGCTCTTGAAGAGAAACTTGCGCATCTTGGCGGCCAATTACTTGCCAAAATAATTCCTCAACACATTGAGGGGGCTACGAAACCTCAGGAACAAAACCACGCCGCCGCAACCTATACTAAAAAAATTAAAAAAGAGGATGGGTTTTTTGATTTAAAAGAAATGAAAGAAAATCCCGAAATGCTCTTTCGTAAATTTTGCGCCTATGACGGATGGCCGACAGTATACTTTTTTATAAAAAAAGACGACAAAAATCTGCGCGTTATCGTAAAAGAAGCGGCTTTGGAAGAAGGCGTATTTGTTATCAAAAAAGTCCTGCCGGAGGGCAAGACTGTCATGGATTGGGATACATTCCAACGAATGCTTATTTAAGCACGATTTGCTCGATAACCACATCCTGGAGCGGGTGGTTTTGCTCATTGACCTCCACCGAACTGATTTTATCGACAACATCCATACCGCTTACAACCCGCCCGAAAACCGTATGCTTTCCGTCAAGCCAGGGCGTCTCTTCGGCCGTAACGATAAAAAATTGGCTGCCGTTCGTATTTGGCCCCGCGTTCGCCATCGCAATAACGCCGCGAACTAATTTTTCATCATTGATTTCATCTTGGAATGTATAGCCGGGACCACCGGTGCCGTGCAACGCCCAATTGCTTTGCTTGCTGAGCGGGTCGCCTCCCTGAATCATAAAATCTTTAATGACACGGTGAAAGAGCGTGCCGTTATAAAAACCCGCTTCGGAAAGTTTTATAAAATTACCAACCGTAACCGGTGCTTTATCTGGGAAAAAAGACAATTCGATATTGCCAAAATTGGTCTTGATAATCACCCCGTTTGAAATGGTTGTTTTTGATGCCAGCTCTTTGCCGACATTTTTTTCGCCTTCGGTTGACACGTTTTTAAAAATATAACCAAGAAAGAACACCGCAATTAATACGACCACCGCCAGTAAAAATACTCCCCAATGAATCCCATTTTTTTTCTCCATAACATTATGTGTAATTTGATGAGAGCAATAAAGCAGTATATCACTCCTGCGAAAGCCCGCGCAAGCGGCTCTTTATTAATCTTCCGCCCTTTTTGATAAGCGTTTGCTTCTTGGTTTTGTGTGAAGACAATTCCCGTATGATTTCATCTTTTATTTCATCGAGCGCCGCGTATAAATCTTCTTTGGTTGCTTCGGCACGAAAGTCTTTTCCGGCGATGTGCAAATTTATTTCTGCGCGGAAAATATCGCCAGCGTGATGATGCGCCGTCGTCTTTTCAATTTCAACATGCACCGCGGCACTTTGGTCTTCTTTGTCGACAAATTTTTCAATATCGGTAATTTTTTTATCGATATAATCCGAAATGGCCGATGTTAATATTAAACGAGTTGTTTTTATTGAGGTGCGCATATTTTCATTATACCTTAAGCGCTTTTTGCGGGCAAAGTTATTTCCCGTGGATAGAAAAAAGCTTGTGCGGCGAGCGGTGTCCATTGATAAGACGCGCGGCTTTTGGCGCTACCCCGTAATGCGCTGCCACAAGTAGGGCAATACGCTTATTGGCCATGTTTCTCTCTGCCGGTTCGCGAACGGAAATTTCCAGGCGATTCTCTCCTATCTCTTTCACCGATTCCTTTTTTGCGCCGGCAACGGCATTCACTCTGATATACATATTTTAAAGTATAGCGTATTCTTGCCCGACACGGCTATTTTTGATACTATGCACTCACGTTCTTTTATAGAACAAAACATTCCGCGGCCCGCCTCGACTCGCGCTTCTCGTCGACGCGAAGCGGGTAGCTCAGTGGTTATGGCTTATGTCTATATTTTAAAAAGTGAAAAATTTCCAAAAACATATGTTGGAAGTACAACCGATTTAGAACGTAGGCTAAAAGAGCACAATTCTGGTAAACATAACTATACGAGTAAATTTCTTCCGTGGATAATTATCCATTCGGAAGAATACTCACTACTGGCAGAAGCTAGAAAGCGAGAAAAATACTTGAAGAGCGCGGTTGGTAGAAAGTACATTAAAAAGAACATATGCATTCCGCGGTAGCTCAGTGGTAGAGCGTCCGGCTGTTAACCGGTTGGTCGTAGGTTCGAATCCTACCCGCGGAGCTTGTAAAAATCTTAACCCCCACAATCTTGGGGGTTTTTGATTTTTTAAGCTCCGCGGAGCAAAGCAACTGCTTGCTTTGCATGCAGGATTCGAAAAGGTTCTCCCATATCCCGACGTCACGTCGGGATGGGAAACCTATACTGCGGTTGTAAACCGAGAATCCTACCCGCGGAGCCAAATTAAAACCCTCACAAACTTTTGAAATCATTTTGCCAAATCTGATACACAAATCCAAGAAGCGAAATCTGAAGTGAACCGCCTCGCTTCGCTCGGCGGAACGCTCGGGCGCGACGGAATTCCCCCCACACCCTCCTTCCGCCACTCCCTCGCTTGGACGGACAGATTTTTTTGCGGCATTGAGAAAAGAATGGAAAGTTGTTATAATTGATTTGCAAGTCATATAAGTATTATATCACTTTCCATACATTATAATCTACTATGTCCACAATAGGCAAGAACATCAAAAAATTTCGTCAAGACAAGGGGCTTTCGCAAGATAAGCTCTCTAAACTTGCTGATTTGTCTTTAAATACAGTTGTTAAGATAGAGTTGGACGAAAGTCCTAACCCTACCATTGAGACAATCCAAAGGATTGCGAAAGCCCTTGGGGTTTCAGTTGATGATCTTTTGAAAAAATAGATATGACAAAAACAGATTTCAAAAAGAAATATCTCAACAAAATCGTCTGCGGTTCTGCTGTCGATGTTATGAAGGAATTGCCGGACGGCTCGGTTGATTTGATTGTTACTTCACCGCCTTACAATCTCAAAAATTCAACCGGAAATGGAATGAAAGACGGGCGAGGCGGAAAGTGGGCAAATGCCGCCCTGCAAAAGGGCTATTCGCACCACAATGATTGTATGCCGCACGATGAGTATGTGAAGTGGCAAAGAGATTGTTTGATCGAAATGTTGCGTTTGATACCGGAGGACGGTGCAATTTTCTACAATCACAAATGGCGTGTGCAGGGCGGCTTATTGCAAGACCGCCAAGACATCGTGAGTGGATTTCCCGTCCGACAAATAATTATTTGGAAGCGGAAAGGTGGCCTCAATTTCAATCCCGGATATTTCCTCCCGACTTACGAAGTTGTTTACCTTATCGCCAAGTCGAAGTTTATGTTGAAAACCAAAGCAAATGCGCACGGCGATGTCTGGGAGTTTACGCAAGAGATGAACAATGACCACCCCGCCGCCTTTCCGGTCAGTTTGATTGATAGAATTGTCGGATCAACAGATGCAAAGGTTGTTTTGGACCCATTTATGGGCTCGGGTACAACAGCGATTTCTGCAATAAACTTTGGCCGAGATTATATCGGCATTGATATCTCACCGGAGTATTGCGAAATGGCAGAAAAGAGAATAAAACAACATCAATCTCAAGCTAAACTATTCCAACCTACATATGAAAAACAAGCCTAAGACTTATACAAAGCCAGAGCTGATTGCAAAACTAAAAGAAATTTCAGCAATGGGATTTGTACCGAATGCGCGGCGAGGCAATGCTGGCGGCATCGGCAATACTTTGGAAGATTTGCTCGGTATCAAAGAAAATAATTTGCCAATTCCCAACGCCGCAGAATGGGAATTGAAAGCGCAGCGTCTTAATTCCACCTCGCTCACAACACTTTTCCATATTGAGCCCTCGCCGCGCGCAATTCGTTTCGTGCCACAAGTCCTCTTGCCAAAATATGGTTGGGCACACCAAGAGGACGGCAAAAAATATCCCAAAGGAGAGATGAGTTTCCGGCAAACAATCCACGGACAGTCACGAAGTGATCGGGGCTTTAAGGTCGTGATTGACCGGAAAGAGAAAAAGATTTTGATTTCATTTGATGCAAAAAGTGCGGACTTGCGGCACAAAGCATGGGTTGAGTCCGTGAAGAAGCGTGTCGGCCTCGGTGAACTTGATCCACAACCATATTGGGGTTTTGACGATTTGGAACATAAGGCAGGAACAAAACTACTCAACGCTTTTTATGTTCAGGCCGAAGTGAAAATCGTCCGGGAAAAGGAATTTTACCATTACACAAAAGTAATGATGTTGCAGAAATTCAATTTTGAAGGATTTTTGAAGGCGTTGGACGAAGGGAAAATCCTTGTAGATTTTGACGCTCGTACCGGACACAATCACGGCACAAAATTCCGCATGAGACAGGACGCTTTGCCTATGTTGTACGAAAAGAAAACAACAATTTTATAATGTGTAAAAATTGGGAAATACCAAAAAAGCAAAGCATTTATCAATTAGCACGATTTGTGCTGATTATTCTTGTTATTTTTGGTGGAGCTTATCTTATTGTAAATAAGTTGACTCCACAAGATTATACGATCAGATTCAAGCGAGAATGCGATGGAGTAAAATGCGAGAAGGTTAAAGTGATTGATTCAGAAAGGAACGCTAGTATTGAGAATGAAATAGACGCGATATCATCAACTTTGGAAAGGTTGGATTTTTTCGCTCGCCTCACTTTTCTACGCTTCGATCTTCAGACTACGAACCAATCCCAGTTTATTTTCGCTGTTACCGAACCAAAATACGAAAAGGATATTGATATCATGATGCAATGTAATCTGAACGGCAAAGAATATACTTTTTCTCCAAACTCAGGAATTATTTTTCAGCAAAAGGCATCTATAGGAAATTTGATTCAAGAATTAGAAAAGATACAAAGTGTGCTTATAAATTGTAATCCGGCACCTCAAGCTGTGCAATTGGTGCCGACAGAGCAGATATTAGTTGCGCCGAATGCCCAAGTTCAATTTATCTATAACGAAGAGAAATATCATTTAAGATTTTTGCCTGATAGATGGAATTATCCTCTTACTGTTTTACAAGTTTTTGTTATTTTGGGGATCAACGAATTAAAACAGCCGCAGAAATTTTTCGCCGGCAAAGCGAGGGCGTGGCGGAAGGAGGGGGCTGGGGGGAGGAATTCCGCCACGCCCGAGCGTTCCGCCGAGCGAAGCGAGGCGGTTCACTTCAGATTTCGCTTCTTGGATTTGTGTATCAGATTTGGCAAAATGATTTCAAAAGTTTGCGAAAGTTTTAATTCGGGAGCCAAATCAACATAACCTGTAAAAACACAAACCCCATTTCTGGGGTTTGTGTTTTTTAAACTACGCAAGAACAACGCCGACATACCCAACAGACAGAATTTGAATGAGCCAATAAAAAATTTGACACAAGATTAACGTGATGTTATTATCTAATAAATTTTCTTTGTTAACAATAATCATCGCCAACCAGCGGAGGTGTCAAATGGACGTTCTTGTCGTTAATAATCGCCAAGTTATCAAATGTGTCCACTGCAACGGATCTGGAACCTGCAAACATTCGGGCTATTTGCAAACCACAAAAGAGACCAAAGATTCTTGCGGTGAAATAAAAATAATCCGCGGGGCTGTCCTTGCCTGCCCTAAATGCGGAGAGGGCGTCTTTCGTCCTGGTAAGTGTAATCTGTTCACCTATGAATCGCCGTCCAGTGCGTACATGACATCACCTGTCTGCGGTGTCTGCGGAGGAACAGGCTATAATATTGTTGGTTGAATTTAAAATCTTTGAAACGAGTAAGCCTCCCGGACCCCGTGAATACCAACGGGGTCTTTTTTATTGCTGTTTCATTGTGATACAATGACACATTAAACATCATGACCTCATTCAAACAAAAAGTCTTCGCGATAGTAAAAAAAATTCCCGCAGGAAAAACACTCTCCTACGGCGAGGTAGCAAAACGGACCGGCAACAAAAAAGCGGCGCGCGCGGTAGGCGCCGTTTTGAAAACAAATTATGACCCGGCAATCCCCTGCCATCGTGTCATTCGTTCTGATGGCGCGCTCGGCGGATATAATCGCAGTATTGCAAGAAAAAATAACCTATTAATAAAAGAAGGCTATAAAAGCAGCCCCACAAAACATATATGACCCTCGCCACCCATGCCATCGTCGGCGTCGCTTCAGCCCGACTTTTTTCATTTAATCCAGTTTTTGCATTCTTCGCCGCGGTCGCGAGCCATTTTTTGATTGATGCGATTCCCCACTGGGATTACCATCTGAAATCGGCAAAAACCAACGAGGAAGACCCGCTGCAAAGCGACATTGTCGTCAACCGTGATTTTATAATCGACTTCGGGAAAATGGCGTTTGACGCCATCCTTGGCCTTGCTCTCTCCATTCTCATTTTCCAGCCATCGGATCCTTTAGGGATTCAAACCCTCATTATTGGCGTCGTGGGCGGCATCCTGCCGGACCCGCTGCAATTCGTCTATTACAAATTTCGCCATGAGCCGCTCATCTCATTACAAAAATTTCATTATTGGATTCACACAAAGCAGAAAATAGAAAGCTGGCAGATGGGCGTTTTCCTTCAAGCGCTTCTGGTTTTTGTCGTCGTTGCTTGCTCGTTTATCTTTTTGTAATCAAACGAGGCGATACGCGCTCGCTTCAAACTTGTATCGGCCTTTAGAGCCTGTTTATAACCCTGATACTGTTTTTGCTATCCAACCAATGATGAAAATGCCGGTTCCGTTTGCTAAAAAAGATATTAGAAAAAATATTTTGTCTTTCATGTTGGATAATCCGAGCATTGTGATACCAATCTCATCCGGCAAGGGAGATGCAATGATAAGCGCACCAAGAAATGGCACAAAAAATCTAAAAATCCGAGTCTGAAAAATAGCAGAAAATCGGTTTCTTTTTGAAAAAGAGAGTAGATATTTGAAGTCTTGTGCTATGCGGTCTTTCGCAAAACGAAAAATAACATAATCACCGCACACGGCCCCAAATCCGCCCAATACGGCAAGCGCCGCAAGCGGGATCGTCTCGGCAAACGTACTTAAAAGCGCTATTGCCGGAGCGGTTGTAAACGCAGAGGTAAAGAATGCACCCGCAAAAATGATGCCGAGCCACCGCAAGCTGTCGAGCCATTCCACCATTTCGCGAACCATCCCGATTTTTACAATAAAAACGGCAAATCCGATACTCACCGTCAAAAAAAGAATATCATTGAACAAATGTCTCTCTTGGGTACTCATATATTAATAATAGTGTACAACAAAAAAATTACTTATACGACCATTTGGACGAACCGGGCTTTTTTGTGTTAGTATAAAAACCTTATTCTTAAAATCAAAAAACGAATGCAAACCAAAAAAACAAAAATTGTGGCAACCATCGGCCCGGCATCTGAAAGTGCGACGGTGCTTACCCAACTGGTAAAAGCCGGAATGAACGTGTGCCGTCTTAATTTCTCGCACGGCTCGCACGAAGAGCACGCCGCGCGCGTGGCAAATATCCGCGCCGTTGCAGAGAAACTCTCCGCTCCTATCGCCATTTTGCAAGACCTGTCGGGACCGAAAATCCGCATCGGCGATTTTTATCAGGAGCGGGTAATGCTCAAGAAAGGCTCCCTTTTCACTCTTACGACCAAAGCATGCGTCGGCGACGAAAAGAAAGCTTTCGTCAATTATGCCACGCTCACGAAAGAGGTAAAAAAGGGAGACGCCATTCTCCTTGATGACGGGAAAAAACGTCTTGAGGTTATTTCCGTGTCCGGTACTGATATTGTCTGCCGTGTCATCGTTGGCGGAGAGACCAAAGGCCGCCGCGGTGTCAATCTTCCCGGCGTATCGCTCAAGATCAGCTGCCTCACCGCAAAAGACAAAAAAGACTTGCCGTTTGGAATCAAGCACAACGTTGATTTTATCGCCCTTTCATTCGTGCGCCGCGCTTCGGACATACGAGAGCTGCGCACCCTGCTTGCGAAAGCGAAATCATCAGCAAAGATTATCGCAAAAATTGAAACCGAAGAAGCGATCAAAAATATAGATGCGATTATCGCCGAGACGGACGGCATCATGGTCGCGCGCGGCGACCTCGCCGTTGAAGTGCCTCCGCAGGAAGTGCCGATGCTCCAAAAAATGATTATCAAAAAATGCGGCGAGCTTGGTAAGCCGGTCATTGTGGCGACGCAAATGATGGAATCAATGATCAAATCGCCGGTGCCAACGCGCGCAGAAGTGTCCGATGTCGCAAATTCCATTTTAGACGGCGCGGACGCCGTAATGCTTTCCGAAGAGAGCGCTCTGGGTGAATACCCGGTGGAAGCGGTAGAAATGATGAGCCGCGTTGCTTTGTCCGTTGAAAAAAATTATCCGCACTACACCGCACTCTATGGGAAACTCCCAGCCTCCGACGCAAAAAATGCGCAAAAAGAAACGGTAGACGCGGTAACCTTCGCGGTAGTGAGCACGGCCTACACCGTGCATGCGCAAGCAATTGTGGCGCTTACCGAGTCGGGGCTCACGGCGCGTATGATTTCACGCTACCGCCCGGAGCAGCCGATTATCGTAATGAGCCCGCGCGAAGAAACGATACGCCAGCTCTCGCTTTCTTTCGGATGTTCGTCCGCGCACATCAACGAATTTGCCGACATCACCGAAGTGATGAAAACCGTGCGGGCTTTTGTGCTTACAAACAAAATCGCAAAAAAGGGCGACAAGGTGGTCATTGCCGCGGGTATTCCCTTTGGGCGCTCCGGCGGCACCAATCTCCTTTTGGTTGAAGAGGTGTAAAAAAACAAAACACATGATTTCAATAGACGATTTTGCAAAAGTGAATATGACTGTCGGAAAAATTGTATCCGTGGAAAAAATGCCGGATGCCGACAAACTGCTCATCCTCAAAGTCGACTTTGCGGAAGAAGCTCCGCGGCAAGTCGTTTCCGGTATCGCGCTTCATTTCCCCGCTCCGGAAGTTTTGGTGAACCGAAAATTTATTTTTGTTACGAACCTCGAGCCGCGCACTATCCGCGGTTTTGAAAGCCAGGCCATGATTTTAGCGGCAAATAATCCCGAAGCGTTTTCGTTACTTGAGGTAGGCGACGCTATCCCCGCCGGCACCAAATTGAAATAGAATTTTTCATTCCACAATTTTTATCCCCCGCGGCGTCTTGTGTCACAAACGGTAGAGATTATAATGAATACATGATGGGATATTATAGCGGCTGGGGAATGATGGGAGGCATCGGAACATTTGGTTTCACCACATGGCTTGTGGTGTTTATCGACCTTGTACTTCTCGGTCTCTGGCTCTGGAAACAAATTAATAAATAATGTATCGCGTTTGCGCGCGATAAAAAATATGTTTGACCTCACGGGAAAAATCGCGTTGATTACCGGCGGCAGACGCGGCATGGGAAAGTCACATGCGCTTTTTTTGGCGCGTCAAGGAGCAAAAATTGCTGTAACCGACATAAACGCGGATGAATGTTTGCCGGTAGTTGAAGAAATAAACGCGGCAGGCGGCGAAGCAATGTGCGTAACGTTAGACGTCTCGCGCAAGACCGATGTGGATACGGCGTTTGACGCGGTCATAAAAAAATTTGGGCGTCTTGATATTTTGGTCAATAACGCGGGCATTTATGTTTCAAAACCCGCAATTGAATTAACCGAAGAAGATTGGGACAAAATGCTTTCCATTAATCTTAGGGGGCAGTTTCTTTGCGCGCAGCGCGCGGCAAAAGAGATGGCAAAAAATAACTGGGGACGCATTATTAATATCTCTTCGGTTGCATCGGGACAAGTTGGCGTCGGTATTGCCGGCGGCGCGCACTACACCGCATCGAAAGGCGGTGTTATCGGTATGTCGGAAACACTCGCGATTGAATGGGCCCCTCTGGGTATCAATGTGAATGTTATCGCCCCCGGCGCAATAGACACACCAATGGTACAAGCGGCACAAATGCCGAAAGACGCTATGGATACCATGCTTGCACGCGTTCCGTTAAAAAAAATCGGAAAACCCGAAGAAGTCTCCGCAGCGGTCGTCTTTCTTGCTTCTGATGAAGCAAGCTATATAACAGGCGCTACTTTTTATGTAGACGGCGGCTGGCTTGCAGCATGATTGACATTTTTAACTGGTTATAGTATACTTGCCACATCAAATCAGAGCTGTAAGAGAAACGAAGTCGGGTTTTTTCATACAGTATTTTGTTTTGAATATTTACTCGAATAAGTTTCTTACAACGAAATGAATCAAGGAACAATCGCGCGGCTTACTGACCGTGGATTCGGCTTCATTGCTCGTGAAGGCGAAGAAAAAGACCTTTTCTTCCATTCAAGCGGGCTCTCAGGCGTGCAATTCAACGAACTTCAGGAAGGCGACAAAGTAACTTTTGAAGTTACTCAGGGACCGAAAGGCCCAAGCGCAACAAACGTACAACGAATCTAACAAAACAAAAACCCCGCGACGTTATGTCGCGGGGTTTTTGTTTTGCCCGATTGACAAAGAAAAAAGAAAAAGGCCCCGATAGCATAACTACCGAGACCTTTCGCGGAAGATTACAATCTTCCGCGCATTTGTTCAGCCTCTAAAATTCTCTTCAACGCTTTGACATAGGCGCATACGCGTAAATTCTTTCCTTTCTCGTATATGCCACCCACGACTTCTGTCGTTTGTTTTTGCAATTTCAAAAAAACTTCGTCTTTCGTCCAGCTGTAGCCGTAGAGATTCTGGACCCACTCGAAATAACTCACAATGACGCCGCCCGCATTTGCCAGGATATCCGGAATAACGTATATATCATTTTTGTATAAAAACGTATCCGCTTCGGCAGTAATCGGAGCATTTGCAAGCTCTAAAATGATACGGGCTTTAACCTGCGACACATTCTGCATCGTAACTTGTCCCCCGAGTGCCGCCAAAACAAGCACGTCACAAGGGATTTTAAGAAGCTCTTCGTTGCTTATTTTTTGAGCGTTTCTTAATGACCCATGCGATAACATTTCTGTTACCGATTTGCCCGCCTTTTTCCCTGCAATAAGCACGGATACGGGAAGCCCATATTCTTTTTCAACAATCGCGCCGCTTGAATCGCTCACGGCAATAATTCTGGACCCCTTCTTTGAAAGAATTTCGGCTGCGTTGAGCCCTGCGTTTCCAAATCCTTGGATAACAACCGTCATGTCCTGGAGCCATTTTTCATTTCGCAATGTAATCATGCGCTCCAGAACATACACGCCACCGAGAGCCGTCGCCACGTCGCGCCCGCGCGATCCTCCCAGAGCCAAGGGCTTGCCGGTAATAACAGCCGGAGCGCTCTCTCCCAAAAGAGTCTCGTACTCGTCAAGCATCCACCCCATTATTTCAGGCGTTGTGTTCACGTCCGGAGCCGGAATATCTTTGTGCGGCCCGAGATTTGGATACAACCCGCGCACATATCCTCGGCTCAATCTTTCAAGCTCCCCCTTTGAGAGTTTTTTCGGGTCAACTTTCACTCCCCCTTTTGCCCCTCCGAAAGGCAGCCCCGACAAAGAAGTTTTTAAACTCATCAGAAATGCGAGAGTGTTCACTTCTTCCAGGGTAACCTCCTCATGGAAGCGGATGCCTCCTTTGGTCGGACCTAGGGCGTTATTATGCTGTACCCGATAGGCTTCAAATATTTTTATTTCTCCGGAATCCATCCGCACCGATATGGGGAAAATGATACTCCGTACCGGATGCATCAAAAGCTCTTTTTCTGACGGAGAAAGTTTCAGTTCATCGTTAATTGAATCCAGAAATTCTTCCACATGTGATTTCATAGGCCACCTCTCCTTTCCTGTTGTTGTGGATTAAGACGAAAAAGCTTCGTCTAGATTATGTTCAAATTCATGCAACCGCCTCCAGATACTCCGCAATTCGGTGATAGTCGTCCAGTTATGGATAAACAACGCGAGACTCCCATGCACTTGAGAAAAAGCATTTGATACCTGAACCAACACTCCAAGCGTGATAGCGCCGGTAAATAACTGCGGCGCCATAATGAGATACGGCACAATGACAATACACTGGTCATAGGTATTGAGCCAAATATCAAAATATCCGTAATGCAAAAAGAGCCGCTGGTAATTAAATCGAATTCCGGCAAACAAATCGGTAAGTGTCGGCAACGAGGCGTGGTCGATTTTGTTGTCTTCCCCGTACACCAATTCTTTTCGAAACGCCGCTTCAACTTTTTGATTGTTGTATTCAAGCCCCGGCAATTGGATGCCCACAAACCAAGAAATGGCCATCCCTCCAATACTCACAATAAGCGCCGCCCAAACGAGCGAACCGGGAATATTGCCAATGACCGGCAATAGAACTCCGTGACCCAATTTCCACAGCACGGGAAGAAAAGCGATAAGCGTCATCAGCGCGCGTACCACCTGCAATCCGAGCGATTCAACAATTCGCGCAAACCGGTACGTATCTTCTTGGATACGCTGACTTGCTCCTTCAATTTCTTTTGAGACGTTCCGCCAACGCGGAATGTAATCAAACGTAATCGCCTCGCGCCAACGCAGCGAATACAGGCGGGTAAAAAAAGCGGTGATGGTCGCAAGGAGCACATAGGGCATCGCGATAGAAAGAAACCGCAAAATGCTTTTCCAAAATTCCGATAAGGAATGTTCGGTTGCTTTTTGCAGCATATCGTAGAAACCGCCATACCAATCATTTATCAGCACCGACATGTGCACTTGCGCATAAAGAGACAGGAGCAAAAATAAGCCGCCGCCGTATGCCCAAAATGCCCATTTTTTACTCAGAAAAAATGCTTTGACCATAGACACCTCTCTTTTTGAAGCTTTAATTTTCAAAGAAAGAACTGCTGTCAAACTACTCCTCGGCCACCATAAAAGCAATGTCTTTTAGGGCGCAGCGGCTAAATACTATACTTTTTCGTTTCGGTATGGTATTATATGGTTTACTCGCTCGAATCTCCGCGCATGGAGATTTTTTCTTTCAAGAAAGCGCGCGTACAAAAATCTCTTTATGGAAATCAGAAACATCGCCATTATCGCCCACGTAGACCATGGGAAAACGACGCTCACCGATGCGATTCTTTCGCAAACGCATGCGGTAGATACCGGCATTAGCATGGACAGCAACGCGCTTGAAAAAGAGCGCGGTATTACCATTTACTCAAAAAATGCGTCAATCATCTATAAAGGGACAAAAATAAATATCGTGGACACGCCCGGACACGCCGATTTCGGCTCTGAAGTAGAGCGCGTGCTCCGCTCCATTGATTGCGTGCTTCTCGTGGTGGACGCGCAGGAAGGCCCCATGCCTCAGACACGATTTGTGCTCAAAAAATCATTGGCGCTCGGATTGCGCCCGATTTTGGTTATCAATAAAATTGATAAGCCCGCTTCAAACCCCGACCACGTGCACGACCAAGTCTTCGAGCTTTTTTCTGAATTGGGCGCCACCAACGAACAGCTTGATTTTCCGGTAATATACGCCATCGGACGCGACGGCATCGCGAAAAAAAATCTTTCGGACGACTCAAAAGACATCACTCCCCTTTTGGATATGGTTTTGAGCCACGTGCCGGTCGCTTCGGGAAAAGAAAACGAGCCTTTCCGCGCCCAGCCGTTTAACTTGGCATACGACAATTTCTTGGGGCGGCTTGCCATCGTGCGCGTATATAGCGGCACGCTCGCACAAGGCGCCACCGCGTACGTCAAAAAACCATCCGGCCAAGTAATAAAAGGAAAAATCACCAAACTCTTTACCTTTTCGGGCATTTCACGCGTAGATGCCGAAGCGATAACCGCAGGCGATATCGCCATCATCGCGGGGCTTCCCGATGCCTACATCGGCGACACAATTGCCGATGCCCCCGAAGGAGAACACCTTGAGGCTATCGCCATAGACGAACCGACTATTGAACTCACCTTTTTGGTAAATAATTCCCCCTTTGCCGGGCGTGAAGGCAAATTTGTCACAAGCCGCCAGATTCGCGAACGACTTGAAAAAGAGCTTGAGGTCAACGTCGGTCTTAAAGTTGATTTTGATTCGGCAAGCGGAGGCGGAGAGCAATTCACCGTCTACGGACGCGGGGAGCTCCACATCGCCATTCTTATAGAAAATATGCGCCGCGAAGGATACGAGCTCCAGGTTTCCCAGCCGCACGTCATCATGAAGACGATAGACGGCGTACGACAAGAGCCGTTTGAAGAAATCGTGGTTGACGTGCCGAGCGAATTGCAGGGCATCGTCATTGAAAAATTAAGCGCACGGGGAGCCATGATGCAAAAAACGCACATGCACGAAAAGCGGATTCTCCTCTCCTTCGAGGGTCCGAGCCGAGGTCTTTTCGGCTACAGAAATATTTTTATCATAGACACAAAAGGCGAAGGAATACTCGCGACGCGCACCGTGGGCTATCGTCCATACGCCGGAGAAATCGCCCATCGCGAAACCGGCTCAATGATTTCACAAGCGACCGGAAAAGCCGTGGCATTCGCTTTGGACAATCTCCAAAACCGCGGCACGCTTTACATAAAAGAAAATACCGAAGTCTATGAAGGCATGATCATCGGCAATACGACCAAGGGCGACGAGCTCACGGTCAATCCGCTTAAAGGCAAACAGCTCACCAACATGCGTGCGTCCGGCTCCGACGAAGCCATCCGGCTCGTCCCGCCGCATATCCTCTCCATTGAAAGCGGGCTTGAGGTTATGGCGGACGACGAATATCTGGAAGTCACCCCCAAAAGCGTACGTCTTCGAAAAAAATTCCTCACCGAAAACGACCGCGCCAAAGCGCGCCGCAAGGAATAACTACTTAGTGGCTCAACCACTAAGTGCATATCAGAGCAGGGCTTATTTGTTGACGAAAAAAAGAGTTGATAGTACTATGCTCGTATCAAAACGGCAGGGCTAGAGATAGAATGGGAGTTGAGTTTTATTCGCTAGAGACCGAGTTTTGAATAATTACTCAATTTTTATCTATAGTTTTGTTATGCAACAGGGCACTATCGCCAGACTGACAGACAAAGGCTACGGATTCATTTCACGCGAAGGAGAGTCAAAAGACCTTTTCTTCCATGCAAACGAACTCCGCGATGTCAGGTACGACGAACTCAAAGAAGGAGACACGGTTTCCTTTGAAATCGCCGAAAGCCACAAAGGCATGCACGCAGTAAATGTGTCGCGCGCCTAAGTAGACTTTTTGACGTATAAAATAGCCCTCATTTTGCTTTTTAAGCAACGTGGGGCTATTTTTTTATGTCTTTTGGTACTCGAGTCCCCTTATTTGATTTTTTATGAAAGGATTGACAAAAATGACTAAACGTGCTAAAGTTGCATTGTACGGCTAAAGAGAGCCGTTTTTTTAATCACTGAAAATATATCACTTATGGGCAGTATCATTGGCTTATTTTTTCTCGGTAATATCATCACAAACGGAACACTGAGCATCAGCATGTTCCCTGCGCAAACGGCCGTGGATGACGCCAAACAAGAGACGCCAAAGGCGAGTCCGTTTGAGGAACAAGAAATCCTCTGGCTCGCGCGCGGTGTCTACTCGGAAACAAAAAACGAAGAAGAAATGCGCCTTATCGCATGGGTCATTCGCAATCGCGTTGAGACAAAATACCGCGGGACAACCTATCAAGAAGTGCTGACGAGCGAGAAGCAATTTTCCGGCCTGCACATATCAAGCCCTCAATATAAAAACAACCGTTCTCTGGGATACGACGACACGAAAAATAAAGATTGGCGCTTGGCACTTGCGGTAGCAAAAGAAGTCTATACGGCAGACGAATCGGGGCGGCCATTTCCCAAAACAGTCCGGCATTTCTATTCTCCGGCGTTGACAGACGCCACCCCCGAATGGGCGCGTGAAGAAAACCCTTATCAAAACATAGCCTATCTTGAAACGCCAAAACCTCATTTCGTTTTCTACAACGCAATTCAGTAATAGACTGCAAAAAACCCCCGACATCACGTCGGGGGTTTTTGTTTGAAAAAATATTTTTGATATAGTACAGACACTATGCAACGCCGGCACGTGCGCGCTTTTCAAAAATTAGTGTATCGTGAGAGCGCCAAAGCAGGGCGGTCTTTTCCTTGGCGCAATAGGGCGGCGACTCCCTATCATATTTTAGTTTCCGAATACATGCTCCAGCAGACGCAAGCGCCGCGCGCGGCGTCATTTTATCGCGTGTTCATAAAAAAATTTCCTTCATGCAGAGTGCTCGCCCGCGCTCCTTTCCCCGAAGTGCTTCGCCTCTGGCAAGGGCTCGGATATAACCGACGGACGCGCTTTCTCCACGACGCTTCAAAAATAATTGCGCAAAGATACGGGGGCGCTATCCCCCGCTCTTTGGACGAGCTCGTGAATCTTCCCGGTATCGGGGCATACACCGCGGCGGCCATTCTTGCATTTGCGTATAACAAGCCCGCCATTTGTATTGAAACAAACATCCGCGCCGTATTCATACATCATTTTTTCAAGCATCGAAAAGAAGGCGTGCGTGATAAAGAAATTCTCCCGCTCATTAAAAAAACGCTGGATGCCAAACACCCGCGCCTATGGTATGCGTCGCTCATGGATTATGGCGCGCGGCTTAAACAGCACATACCAAACCCCTCGCGTAAAAGTGCCGGGCACACAAAACAATCGCGGTTTCTAGGTTCTGTCCGCCAAATGCGCGGTTTGATTCTGAAAATGATTTCAGCTCGCCCCACGAGAGAAGCCGCCCTGCTCGCTTCATTTGATATTTCACGACGCGCCAACGCGAAGCTCGCGATTGCCTCCCTCAAAAAAGACCGGCTCCTTGCACGAAAAAAATCATTGCTTGTTGTTCACGAATGATTAGAGCCTGTTCAATGAGATGAAAGTGTTTTTTGTATCACTTTAAAATCTTCTTTGAGCGTCTCCCGCATGCTGCCGTTGTAGAGAGCAACGGCAGGGTGATAGAGCGGAATTAAAGTTACGCTACCGTATGAAGTTTTCCCCTCAAAAGACGCCCCGTGCAGAGCGCTAATCGGCTTTAGTGCCGAAGCAAGGTCAAGGTGCGGAAAAAGATACTGCATGGAATATCGGCCCAACGTCGCTATGATTCGCGGCCGTATGATTTCTATTTGACGGTCTAAGAAGGGGGCATATAGAGCAATCTCTTCGGGGAATGGGTCGCGATTGCCCGGGGGCCTGTCTTTGACGATATTGGTAATATACACATCGGCACGTAAAAGCCCGATGCTTTCAAGAAGCGTATCGAGCATTTTTCCCGCCGCACCACAAAACGGCCTCCCTGAAAGCGCTTCTTTTTCCCCCGGCGCTTCGCCGATGAACATGATTTTTGCGTCGTGGCTCCCCTCTCCAAGCACCGGATAATATTTGTTTTCTATCCGATATTTATAGAGCGGCGAATTGGCGAGATTCCACACCTCATCGCGTATCGCCCGAAGACGCTCCGTTTTGTTTTCTTTAGACGCCATGCATTTATCGTAACATATCGGATAAAAGCAAAAAATTGCGCTCCTAAAAAAGCCATGCTACACTGCCGGTTTAGATATTGAGTAGTTTGTCATCGCCAACAATGACACGGAGGAGAATGATGCCTGTTTCCGATTTAGTTGAGCCAAAAGAATTTGATTTTGCCGTTGAAATACTGCGCAAGTTTTTCAGAGCAAAGGGATTTGTAGAAGTTCCGACACAGCATCGGTTGAGCATTCTTGCCGCCTGTGAAGACCCGAGTACCATAGCAACCGTTCTCTACGGAGGTTTGCCCTGGCCGCTCGCTCAAACGGGACAAATGTGGCTCGAATACGAACTGTTGCGAAGCCCGGGAGCCCCTGGCTTTTACTGCGTCAGCTACAGCTTTCGCCAAGAGCCAAACCCGATACCCGGCCGCCACGATCTCACATTTCCGATGTTTGAATTTGAGCTAAAGGGCGACATGGATACCCTGCTTACGCTTGAAAAAGAGCTGGTTGCTTTTCTTGATATTGGCCACGCGGAAAACGAAGCGTCTTCGCCAATGATAGAAATAGACTATCGCAATATGGCGCAACGATACGGCGTTTCGGAACTCAAAGCCGAACACGAAACGCGCATGTGGGAAACATACGGCCCAACGATATTCTTGAAACACTTCCCCATGCACACCTCGCCGTTTTGGAACATGAAAAATGACGGGGTTGTCGCAAACAAAATCGATGTCATCTTGTACGGAATGGAGACCATTGGCTCGGCGGAACGGAGCGCAGATCCCGAGGAAATGCGGCGGCAATTTTATACCATCAGCAACGGCATGTATGCGAATATTCTCTTTTCCCACTTTGGCAAACAGCGGGTTGAAGAAGAATTGGAAGCATTCCTTTCGTTCAAATTTTTCCCGCGATGCGGCGGCGGTATCGGCATGACTCGCCTCATCCGGGCGCTCAAGTTGGCGGGACATTTGGCGGAACATATATAACCTATAAAAAACAAATAAACGGCCCATTCGCATAAAGCGAATGGGCCGTCTTTTAAATCAAGAATTAAAATATTTTGTATTTGTCGCCTTTTGCGATTTCGTCGATAAGGCCTTTTTTGAGAGCTTCGGGCGCAGAAAGAGTTGTGCCTGTTCCATGGTTTGCGAAAGAAAGTTGTTTTATCTCCGCCAGTGACATCTTGGAATGTTTTTTCAAGATGTCATTGCAAATCTGAGAAGCCCCTTTGAGTTTATCTCTGATTTCCATAATAAAGTCATCAATCATACTGGGATTATAGACAAAGCGAGCGCCTTCATTTCTAACTGGGTGAATCAAAAAGGTGCTATGAGTTGCCGCGATGCGTTTTGAACACCCCTGAAGAACAAACAAAGCCGCTGAATCACACTCTGCGCCGACAACGCCAATCACCGGCGCTTTCAAATACAGGGTTATGAGATCATACAGGGCAAGCCCTGGGTCCATATCTCCACCCGGACTATTGATGAAAAGGATTATTTCTTTTTCGGGAGATTGCAGACTTAGTCCAATCAAATCTCCCTTGAGCTTGCCCGCCCCTTCTTCCGTAATCTTCCCGGTCAACAATGCAATCCTTCGTCCCAACAAAGCCGCTTCAAATTTTTCATCATCTAATTTCGAATATTCTTCGATATCTTCAAAATCATCATCAGGCTGATGGTTTTTTCTTGGCATACATCCCTCCCAGCATGAGATTTTACAAGGTTCCCCCCTTCCGTCTCTTTGGATACCCTACACTTTCTTTTTGAAAAAGTAAAAGCGCCCGGATGTTCTATGGGGGCGCTTCAAAAATTCATTTTTTTTTATACATCACTTGGTCGAGCAGGCCGAGCCGCAGAGCGCGGCATGCGGAGACATCCTCTTCCTTGGTGGATAAATCATGTATTTTTTCCAAAGAAAGTTTTCCGTCGCTTCTTGCAACAACAGAAGAGAGAAAATCATCGTGCTCTTTTTCTCTCTTCTTTATAATTTTATCGCGATTCGCCTGGTCAACCCGGACATCGGACAAATCAGGGGCATGACACATGACGGTAGACATCGCCGTACAAGCGATTCTTTTTTTGCACGCCTGCAATATATGGAAGGCAGCCGAGCACGCCTGCCACATCACAATGCCGTACACGGGGGCTTTTGAAACCCGCACCTCTTTGGCAATACGACAGCCGGAATCATACTCACCGCCCAACGAATCAATAAAAAGATAGATGTTTTTAGAATCACTTTCCTTATTAAACGCCCGCAGCGTTTTTATCACTTCTTGTTCGCGCTTTTTATCGATATCCCCCAGGATAGTGATTTTCCGCTTCTTTGACAGTACGCGTCCCGATGGGTCGCCGCGAGAAGCATTATCGTCTTTTATTTTTTTACCTTTTCGCATGACCCCCCCTTCCGCGTGGTGTTGTTTTTACTGATTGCAAGAGTGCTTCTTTGAGGAACTTTAGCAAATTTTACACCGAAACGCCACCGTTGTTTAAATTGGTGTTTTATTATACAATAAGACCATAATAATTAAGACTTATCATTATATGATGGATATAAAAATAAAGAACTATCTTGGAATTGCGGGGATTATCGTTATGGTCGCCTTTGCCTATGGAGCAATCCGAATGGCAAACGTCGCCGAACCTTCGGTAACCAGAAGTTTCAGCGTAAGCGGCGAAGGAAAAGTCACCGCCATCCCCGACATTGCACTTTTTTCATTTAGCATCTTGACGGAAGGGGGCATCGACCTCTCTTCACTGCAGGAAAAAAATACCACGGCGGCAAACAAAGCTATCGCTTTTGTAAAAGAAAACGGCGTTGACGCAAAAGACATCACAACGCAGGGATACTCCATCAACCCGCGCTATCAGTATTCAAATTGCGGTGGCCCGTTTGCAAATGGCGGAAATGTCTGCCCTCCTCCTGAAATCGTAGGCTATACTGTCTCTCAAACCGTACAAGTAAAAATACGAGATTTCAAAAACATAGGAGCAATCATGCGCGGAGTTGTTTCAAATGGAGCCAACAGCGTTTCGGGTTTGTCGTTTGATATGAACGACCGCACCAAACTCGAAAATGAGGTACGCGCAAAAGCGATTGCCGCAGCAGAAGAACGCGCAAAAACTATTGCAAAAGCGGGGCATTTCAGAATGGGGAAAATCATTTCGATAAACGACGGCGGCGTATCGGTACCGATGCCCTATCGCACTTTCGGACTCGGAGGAGCCGATAGCGCCATGTCAAAAACGGCCCCAACAATAGAGCCGGGCTCGCAAGATATCAGCGCAAGCATTTCCATCACCTATTCCATTAAATAACCCGGTATTCCCGACATTAATCTCTCAAAAAAAGCGCCTTAGGCGCTTTTTTTGACAACAGACACTCTTTGTGAAATAACTAGAGAGAATCGTGTTTTTTGAAAATAACAGAATAATCCTAACGTATAAAGGAGACGGCCAATGGAAAAAGATAAGTACCTGGATTGGATGCGGATACACCCGTGGGATACCGAGGGACAATCATGCTCATGTGCGGAATCACGTCTTGAGAATTTTATAAACGGAAAATGGATCACAGCCAAAAAAACAAAAACTATTGTGAGCCCGATTGATGGCCATGCCATGTTTCAAGCGCCGGATACAAAGAAAGATGAGATTGACCCGTTTGTCTCTTTCTTGGACACCTGCCCTGAGGGCGGCCTGCATAATCCGTTTAAAAACACGGAACGCTACCGACAATACGGTTTGGTTTTTGGGAAAGCGGCAAACCTGCTTTCTAGCCATTTTTTTGCCGATTATTTTGCCCGCCTCATACAAAGCGTCATGCCAAAAAGCTACGCACAAGCATACGGCGAGGTGACGGTAACGAGGGACGCACTTTATAATTTGAGCGGCGATGGGGTGCGCGATTGTGCCGTATGGGCGGGCATCCCGGGAGACCGGAGCGGACAGCGAGCCGAAGAGCATCGCTTCCCCCACGGCCCGACAATCATCATCGCTCCTTTTAATTTCCCATTGGAAATTCCCGCGCTGCAGCTTGTCGGCGCCCTCGCGATGGGAAATAAAGTGCTCATCAAAGGCGCTTCCGTCGCAAGCGCGGTTATTGAAATGTTTATCCGCATGCTTCTCTCTTGCGACATGCCGAGAAACGACGTCGCGCTTATTCATTGTGATGGAGCAACTATGGAAGAAATTATCCGTCAAACCCGTCCCGCTATGACTCAATTTACCGGCAGTTCAAAAGTGGCGGAACGGCTGACATTTCTTACCCGCGGCAAAATAAAAATTGAAGATTCCGGTTTCAATTGGAAAATTTTGGGGCCTGATTGCCCTTTCTTTGACCAATCGTTGCTTGATTACACGGCATGGCAGTGCGACCAAGATGCGTATGCGGCTTCAGGTCAAAAATGTTCGGCTCAATCGCTTCTTTTTGTACACACCAACTGGAAAGAAGCAGACATCATAGACAAAATTGCCGAATGTGCCCTGCAAAGGAAGCTTCAGGATTTGACCATAGGCCCGCTTTTATCCATCAGAACGAAAGATATTTTACTGCATATTGAAGAACTGTCCCATATCCCCGAGTTTAGGCTCATCTTTGGAGGTAAGCCGCTCGAAGAGCACACCATACCGGAACAATACGGCGCCATAGAACCAACCGCCGTGTCGCTGCCCATACAAGCCCTTCTTAAGGGCGAAACATTTCGGCTCGCGACAAAAGAAATCTTCGGCCCGTTTCAGATTATTGTGGGCTACAAAGACAGCGACATTCCAACCGTCCTTAAAATCATACGGGGTGTCAAACACAAACTGACGGCGGCCATTGTGTCTGATGACATCGTCTTCATCAATCGGATAATCGGCGAAACGGCAAACGGCACGACGTACGCCGGCTACCGTGCGCGGACTACCGGCGCACCGGAGTGGCACGGATTTCATCCGGCTGGCGTTCTCGCCGCCAATATCGGCACCAGAGAAGCCATCCGCGAAGTCTGGTCATACGGAAGAACTATTGTATTCGACAACGGATCACCGCCGAAAGGGTGGGAACCGACACAAACATAATTAATCTATCTTTAGGGGAGCATACATATGCTCCCCTTTTTTATTTCGTCTGAGCTAAGAGCGAAATGAGAATCACAATGCCGCTTGCTGCGAAGAACCTTTATTTTTGCCATGTTTTGCCCGGTGCTTGCTTTCCTTTTTGGTTAGGACTATCTTACCAATAGATCCTTTTTCTTTTAAAAACATTGTTGTGCGGAGGGTCTCACGATGAAATGGCGTCATAAAATGAAGCGGCGTCAAAGACGAGAGCGACGGATATATCTCAGGCACAAACGCAGAAAGGAACAGCTCCAAAAACAAAAGCAGATAGATTTGGAATATAAAAAAGCACAACTGCAAAAACCGAAACCGGTAGACTTTGGGCACAAAAAGGAGATATTGATAACACGCCTTATTAACGCACTTGCTTGCTATTCACGTTATCCGTGGCTTACCAGCGCTACGCAATCAAATCAAACAGAGGATAGCGAGGGCAAGGATGTCATTGTTTACACAACGCAGGGTGAATTCTACCTTCAGATCAAAAGTACTATTGACGCAGCTGGAGACTTCACGAGAGAGAAGCACCGCGAGCAGTACAAAAAAATGTATTTGGTCACACATCCAGACAAAGAAAAAATAATCTGTCTTACGATGCCGTCTCCAAATCAAAAGGCCTACTCATTCATTGTTGTTGTGGTCGTCTATCGGAAAAAAGATGCAGACGAGGAAATAGAAGACATCGATCTGGTTTTGAAAAAGACAGAAATAGCCTTGGGTATCATCAAACAATATGTTGATGAACTAAAACAAAAAGAGGAAAAAAGGGATAATAAAAAAAATAGATAATATAAAAGCGGCACTCTTGGCGAGTGCCGCTTATTTTAAACATAATACCTTTTTTAAAAATACAAACATCATAACGGCTTATTTGCCTTTCTTTGCCAACGCATGACGACGGTTGAGACAATACCGCCCGTTGATAATGAAGAAAATAGCTCTCTTTCCGTTCGCGTATTGTATGACATGCGCGTTGGAATGACTGCTCGGACCGCCCGCCTCGTATTCAAGCATTCCGGTACTCTTGCCGGCGCTGTAACAGCCGTCGACAATCTCAGCGGTATGATTGTGCCCCTTGGTCACTTTTATACCAATGGTCGAAAGATTCTTGGTCGTCCCGCGGGAGCCGTTTGGTCCATGGTCGCCATGCAGCCCGTATTCAACATCGGCCAAAACAAAACTCTTGCCTTGTTCCAAGAACTGTACATTTTTTGCGGCAAGTTTTTGAGTCCGAGCGTACAGAATAAACGGATCGTCATATTCAATTCCGCTTTCCGACATTCGTGCCCTCTTCGCTACTTCCGCGGCAATTTCAAGATAAAACCCCAGGTTCACCGGGTCTTTCTTAAAATCAGCTTCTTTCAACCACCGCGATAGTGCACGGTCATGATTGCTCGAAACAATTATCGACTTGCAATTCTTGGGCGTTTTTTCATTTACAAAGCGTATCGCTTCTTCAATTTCCGTACGCACACATTCCATGCCGGCCTTCCATTTTCCATATCCGGTAATCCAGTCATCTTTGTGATGATGATTGCGGGTATGAAAATCAAGAAGGTCATGAAGAAAAAGGTACCGCGGGCGCAAGAGATTCATCATGCTGTCTTTTGCTGTAAACGTCGCTTGTACCACATGCGGCAAAATAAAACGGTGATGCACATCACCCATGCTTATGGAAAGCGCCCGTTTTGCCCGCCGCACTCCTTCCGGAGAAAACTCCATGTCTAAGTCAATGAAAGCGCCCCTCCTGTCCGCGTTCAATTCACGGACGAAAAATACGTCTCCATCAATTTCAACGATAAGCGCCCCGAAACAGTGATTGAATTCCCCGAGAGCGCCTTGTTTCGTATCCGTGTAATTCGGAAGCGTGCAGGCCCCTGTCGTAAGCATGAGCTTTGGCTGCTTATGCTGCGGGGTCGCGATTGAACGCAATGCCCGTTTCCCGTGTCCGACAATCCCGCTCATGTTTTTGGTTAATGCGTCCATGCTCGCGAGCGGTGTTTGAGCGGCCCATTGTATTTTCACATCGCCCAAAATCATGATACGGTCGTTCAGCTTCATTCTCCCGTCAAAAAGATGCGGGAGCACTTCCGGACACCACCATTCATGCTCGTCGTTCCCCTGCGTCCACTGGCTTGTGGGATTTTTGTATCTTCCGGGTATTACAACCAACTCGGCATTATAAAACTTTTTCGCACGCTCCAAAGATTTCCAAAAGCCCGCATGAACCGGCGTCGCATTTTGCGCCGCGGTAATGAGATATACTTTTGACTTCGGCAGAGTGCTCCGCATCGGCACAGGATTTAACGGCAGCCTCGGCATTGTCGTTCGGTGTTCACATTCGGTACACTTGAAACGCTGCTTCGAGATTTTATTTGTTGTTTTGCCATCCTTTACAATGGCGTCAGTACCGCATTTTGGACAAACCCAAGATGGATTCTGTTTTTTTGTTTTCACGAGTATCCCTCCTTTTTTGTCAAAGAAGAAAGTAAGTACTTCCTATTCACAGCCTATCAAATAGCCGTCAAAAAGACACACGTTTTTATGTGTGGATAAGTCGTAACACAACAACGAATTTGTAATAGCAAGAAGAGTTTTTATACCCCCAGGATATCCCGCAGCCCCTTGGGAGCTTCCCACGGCGGGTCAAAGGTAATTTCCACCTTGACGCCATTCGGTTTTAGTTCGTAAATTTTTTCTTCTACGCTTTCGACAATTTCATTGCCATAAGGACAAAAAGGAGTGGTGAGCGTCATGAGCACCGCCACTTCCCCATTTTCAATTGATATGTCGTAAATGAGCCCGAGTGTGTACACGTCGATATCAAGCTCCGGGTCTTTCACTTCTTTCAATTTTTCTATAACGGCTTCTTTGGTAATCATGAAGGAATATTTTTATTATCATTTTTATCGGCACACAGCAATTTGGTATATCCTTTTTCCTCGATTTCTTTCGCAAGTGAAGCTCCCCCTGAACGGACTATAGACCCCCCGTACATGATATGCACCGAATCAGGTGTCAGATATTTCAAAATGGCGTCATAGTGCGTAATGAGAAGAAAACCGGTACCGTTTTCTTTCGCAAGCGTTTGAATAGCGGCATAAATCCGCGCAATGGCATCTTTATCAACGCCCGAATCTATTTCATCCAAAAAAGCAAACGCCGGTTTTAGCACGGCAAGCTGAATAATCTCGGATTGTTTCTTTTCTCCGCCCGACATTCCCACGTTCACTTGCCGTTTTAAAAGCGAGACATCAAACCCTAATTTTTGAGTAATGGCTTCCACGTATGCATAAAAACCAAGTACGGGCATTTTGGCCCCCGAGACATGCTGATGCGCTTTGTGTAAAAACGAAATAAGCGTTACCCCGTGAATTTCGGGTAATTGTTGCGGCGACAAAAACAGGCCGGTCCGAGCCTTTTCGTCGGGAGACATCCCGATGATATTTCTCCCACCCAAAAGCATTTCTCCCGAGGAAAGCACGTAGCGCGGGTGACCCATAACGGCATTCACCAAACTGCTTTTACCGGAACCATTCTGCCCCATAAGGACGTTGATTTCGCCGGGTTTAATTTCGATATGAACATCTGATACGATGCGCTTATCGTCTGCTGATACAGAAATATTTTTTAATGATAGGGTCATATAGATTAATTTTTATGATTTTTATGCGCTAAACCCTCTTTCAAAGCATGGTACGCGAGGAGAGCGCACGGTTCACGTGCCGGCGCCATTGATATGCCAAATAATTCATACATTTCTTTCGGCGTCATTTTCTCCAATTCCCCGCGGGTCATCCCTTTTATTTTCTCGGTAAGAAGGGAGGCCCCGGCCTGGCTGATCGCGCATCCGCTTCCTTCAAAAACAGCTTCTTTTACCCGCCCGCCGGCATCAAAAAGCACGTACAAGACGAGCGCATCGCCACAGGAAGGATTCACTCCTTCTTGTTTGATATCAAACCGCTTAAGTATCCCTTTGTTTCGCGGATTTCGATAGTGGTCTAAAATATGTTCTTTGTATAATTCGTCCATGGGTATTTTTAAACATTCATCTCTATCAATTTGTTCATCTCAACAGCATACTCGAGCGGTAAGGCTTTCACAATCGGCTCAATGAATCCTCCGACCGCGAGCCGCACCGCATTTTCTTCATTAAAACCGCGGTTCTTGATGTAAAAAAGCTCTTCATCTCCTATCCTTCCGACCCGCGCTTCATGTGAAATATCCGCCGTATTATTCTCATTTTTGATTGAAGGATATGTATCAGACGACGAAACGCTGTCTAAAATAAGCGAGTCGCACGACACCGACGAGCGCACATTTTCCGCCTTGGGCAACACGCGCACTAATCCGCGATAGAGCGCCGCCCCGCCTTTGGTTGAAATTGATTTTGAGCGAATGGTCGAAACCGTATCGGAAGCGACATGTATCGCCTTTGCCCCCGTGTCTTGAATTTGCCCCGAAGACGCGAGGACGATACTCAAGCTGTCCGACTTCGCGCGCTTCCCCAAAAGCACCGACGACGGGTAGAGCATCGTTACCGCGCTACCCATGTTTCCGTTCACCCACTGTATTTCCGCATCTTCAAACACAAGCGCCCGTTTTGTGTTTAAATTATACGTATTTTTTGACCAATTTTCCACGCTGATGTATTTCATTTTTGCTCCTTTCTTCACAAAAAGCTCAACGCAGCCCGCATGCAGAGACGAACGCGTGTACGACGGCGCCGAACAGCCTTCTATGTATGATACTTCTGAACCTTCATCGGCAATGATAAGCGTGTGCTCAAATTGCGCCGACGCTTCTTTATTCATACGAAAGTATGCCTGGAGCGGGAGCTCCACTTTCACCCCCTTCGGCACATAGATAAACGTACCGCCGCTCCAGAGCGCTCCATGAAGCATGGTAAATTTGTGGTCGCGCGCCGGCACGCATTCCGTCATAAAATATTCTTTGACCATGTCCGGATATTTTTCGAGCGCCGTATCCATATTCTCAAAAATCACCCCCTGTTGTTTGAATGATTCTTTCAGGTGATGGTATACAACACCGGAATCATACTGCGCCCCAACACCCGAAAGAGCGCGTTTTTCAGCTTCCGGAATCCCCAATTTTTCAAAAGTTTCTCTGATGTCGGCCGGCACTTCATCCCACGAGGTTGTCTCTTTCGAACCCGGAGCCGTAAAATAGCTCATGTTTTCAAAATCAATTCCCGCAAGCGAAGGTCCCCATGTCGGCAATGGGGTTTTTTCATAGAGTTCGTACGCGGCAAGACGTTTTTCAAGCATCCATGACGGCTCTTTTTTGAGCGCGGAAATATACCGTATAAGTTTTTGGGAAAGTTTGTTATTCGCGGCTTCTGTCATTGTTGACACTATACATAAAATATGACGAATTGTACACTGATACCCACGGCACTACTTAAATTCTAAAAGCTTTGCCAATCAATGTTATTTTTTTGAAAATTTATTAAAACAATTGACAAAAATTCTATAAAATGTCACCTTATTTGCAGGTTAAGTCCCTTAACAATACGAGGAGGTAACGATGATGAAAAGATGCCTGGTAATGCTTATAAGTACCGCTATTTTTGCGGCTTCCCTGGTTTCCCCCTTAATAGCCACGGCAACGGAGCCACTTCCTGATTTTAAGAAATGGGAGGAACACAAATCTATTTCTTGCATAAGGAGTAGCGGAAATCCCGCCAACTTCAAGATGGAAAATTGGTCCAACGGAGACTATATTGTTTCTCTCATAACAACGATTTCCAGTGGAGAAACATGGACCATGTTCCGCAGCAAAGATTTTTCCATGACCCAGTATTATCTCGGGAAACACTTGGTCGATGACCGCATGTTTATGGAAACGCTGAAGTTCGTGTTTAATGGAGAAGATTTTCGTCTCTTAAATTCATTCGACTCAAGTGGTAAATCTGAATCTAAACTTTGCACCGTGGCCGAGGAACGACCCTAAACCAATACGTCTCGGGGGTGCAGCTCGGATCCAGAGCGCTTGTCGAGAAAGGACAAGAGACGTAGGTAAAAACCCTACCGCCCCGACAAATACCCAAGCCTCACCACTAGACTTTGAGCGGAGACCCACTCCGACAAAGGACTAGCTGGTGGGGCTTTTTCTTTTCTTGACTTTTTATTTATTTTCATATCAAATAGCAGCGGGCAGTTCATCAAACATACGACAGGACAAGAGGAGGAGTGATATATGAATGCGGCAAGAAAATCAAACATAGAAACGCTAAACGAGCTGATTGAGTCATATATACAGAGTATCGGTAAGCTAGATACTGGAGATGAAAAAAATTGGGCTCTTATAATTACGCAAGCGCTCGATGCCGGCTTAAGCAGAGAGCAATTGTGTAAAGAATTTTCATGTTCACGGCAAACAATGCTTCGGTGGAGGACGGGGCAAACAGCCCCAGGGCTATCTGCCAGAGAAGCAATGAGAAACCGGATTTTGAGGATGCTTAATTCCATCCGTCCGGGCAGAAAAAGCTAAAACACAAACCCATAGCAGGAGAACCCAGATGCCAAGGCTCTATTTCGGTCATCCAATCAACACATACAACACCACTCTTGAAGAACGGCTTTTACGGAAAATTTCTTTGTCATTCCCCAGTTGGGAAATCGAAAATCCAAACCAACAACACCACCAAGAACAATACGAACGCTGGAAAGAAACGACCGGGACCGGAATGAATTACTTCATAAAACAAGTCCTTCCAAATTGCCACGGCGGCATTTTCCTTCCATTTCGTGACGGCGCGTGGCCATCCGGAGTATTCATGGAAGCAAAATTTATTGCCGACAAAGGATGGCCTATTTGGATGATTGTTCCTAGCGGCGACATTACGGCACTCAGCCTATCGAGAGGCGTTTCCCTCACAAGAGAGGAAACGATATCACGCGTAAGAACCGCCTCCGGAGAAATAATCCCTTATTAATTTCCCAAAATGCCCGACTTTTTAGAAAGGTCGGGCATTTTTCTATTCCTCTGTTTTAGTAATTCCGCAGGCGGTTTGATTTCTGGTGCTGGCGGATTTTTTCATGAGCTTTCGCTTCAATCTGGCGGATGCGCTCACGAGTCACGCCGAATTCTTTGCCCACTTCTTCAAGCGTGTGCACGATGCCATCGGTCAAGCCGTGCCGCATTTCAAGAATTTTTCGCTCTTTGGGGGTCAGGTCGTCAAGAATTTCTTTCACCTGGTCGGACAAGATTCTCCGAGATGATTCCTGGTCGGGAGACAAAATTTTTTCATCGGGGATGAAATCGCCGAGCGTTGATTTTTCATCCTCATCGTCAACCGGCTTTTCAAGTGAAATCGTGTCTTGGTCAATTTGCTGAATGGTATGAATTTTATCAACCTCTATCCCCATCTCCATGGCCACTTCTTCGGGCAATGGGTCGCGCCCGAGATCTTGCGCAAGCCGTCTGGCGATTTTTTTGTATTTTGCAATCGTTTCAACCATGTGCACCGGAATACGAATGGTACGCGATTGGTCGGCGAGCGCCCGGGTAATCGCCTGCCGTATCCACCACGTGGCGTACGTTGAAAATTTATATCCTTTGGTCCAATCGAATTTTTCAACCGCTTTGAAAAGCCCGAGGTTACCCTCTTGTATCAAATCGAGCAGCGTCATGTCGTGGCTTCTGCCGATATATTTTTTTGCAATGGAAACTACCAGACGCAAGTTTGCCTTTGCGAGCATTGAGCGAGCCTCTTCATCGCCTTTTTCTATGCGTTTGGCGAGCTCTTTTTCTTCCGCGCCCGACAAAAGCGTATATCGGCCGATTTCTTTCAAATACATCTGGACGGAATCGTATGACCCGTCTTTGGTGTATTCGTATCTTCCGAGCGGCTTTTCTTTTTTGGCGTCTTCAAGCAAATCTCCCCCGTCGACGACTCCAATTCCCACTTCGGAAAAACGGTCATACAGACGGTCGAGAAACGAGATGTCGTCTTCTATATATGGAAACGCTTTCAATAATTCGGCGTAAGTAATAAATTTCCGTTCTTTCCCTTTTGAAATGAGCTCGGCGACTTTCTCCTCGACGGAACGTTTATCGTGTTTTTGTTTTTTATGCGATACGTCGGCAGAAGTGGTCGTCCGCGCTTTAAGCATTAGCGCTTTTTGCTTTTTTCTGCTGGACGCCCGCGCTTCTTTGTTTTTTGCGGTATCTTCCCTTTTTTTCTGTTTTGCCTTGCTTGCTTTTGATTTCGCAAGAGAGCGCTTGGCGGGACGTGTTTTTTTTGCCGTGTTGTGTTTTAGCATAATAAATAGTTGATTATATTTTCGTTTTTTCAAAATTCATAAAAGCTCCTCGGCTTGGAAATGAAAAAGTGTGCTTTTTCATTTCACTCGCTCTACGTCGCTAATAAGTGCCTCGATGCGTGTCGTTAGGCGCTGGTATTCCTTGAGCAGGTCTTCCGCCTGCAGGGGGCTCTGTTCCCGTTCGGCACGACGGAGCAAAAGAGCCACCCGCTCCCGCGCTTCCGCCAAACAGGCAAGCTCAAGATTAACGAGGAGCTCTTCAACTTCTTTTTTTAATGCATGTTCCTCCGGTTCCGGAGTCAGTTGTTCGGCTTCAAAGATATATTCGTTCTTTTTCGCCGTGTCGAGAGCTATGGCGCCCGCATAACGATCTTCTCCCACAATACGCCTATAGGCGTCTTTCATTTTGCTTGTTTCTATCATAGCGTCATTGGAGCTTTCCTGCCAGAAAATAATCCCCAGGAGCTTGCGTTCTATCTTCGCCCTGCGGAGAGCCCCCGCTTGCGGCTTTTTTATTCCTGCTTCGTCGAGCGGTTCTTTTTTAAAACCTGCCGCCGCCCGGCGGACTTCTTCCCACACCGGCTCTTCGCCCACCCCAAGCAAGCGGGCAATTTTTGCGACAAATTGAGCGCGGTCAATGCTGCTTTTTATCCGCGCCAGATACGGTATGACGCGCCGCTCGATAGACGCGCGCAATGTTCGCTCTTCCTTGTGTTCACGCTGAAAGAGCGCCAAATAAAAATCAACAACATGTTTTGCCTCCCCCACAAGCGTTCTCCACAATGATACGTCACGCCCTATGACATCCGCAGGGTCCGAGCCGTCCGGAAGGGCGACCACCTTGCTATCCATGCCAAATTCGAGCGCGTGCATCATCCCCCGCTCAAGCGCGCCAATACCTGCCTGGTCGGCGTCAAAGGCAAAGACAACCGTATCCGCGAACCGTCGGATGGCCTGGAGATGGTTGACGGTAAGCGCCGTGCCCGAGACGGCAACGGTGTTTGAAAATCCGGCCTGATGAGACAAAATGAGGTCTACTTGTCCCTCGACCAAAATGCACGTATTTGTTTTCTTCATTTCTGTTTTGGCCTTGTCGTAGCCATACAATGCATGCGATTTATCATAGAGAGGCGTAGCCGGCGAATTGACATATTTTCCGCCGTGCGATTCTTCCGAATCAAATACCCTACCTGAAAAAGCGATAATTCTTCCGGAATAATCAAAAATGGGAAACATAATTCTTCCCCTGAATCGGTCGTAATACCCTTTTGGATTGGGAATTATGAGTCCGGCTTTTTCAATTACTCCGTCGGAAAATCCCTGTTTTTTCAAAAAATCGTACGCGACCCTCCATTCATTTGGCGCATATCCGATTCGAAATAATGCAATGGTATTTTTGTCTATTTTACGGGACAACAGATACTCTATAGCCTTTTGGTTTTGTGCAAGCTTTTCTTCAAAAAAACGGGTAGCCGTTTCCAAAACAGCGTATAAAAGTTCTTTTTCAGAGTGTTCTTTTTTATCGTATGAAGAGAGTTCGACTCCCGCGCGTTCTGCCAAAAGCTTGAGGGCGCCTGAAAATGGAAGCCCCTCTATTTCCTGTACGAACGTGAAAATATCGCCGCCTTTTCCGCATCCAAAGCAATGGAATGTCCCTCGAACGGGCGAGACGATAAAAGAGGGTGTCTTTTCGGAATGAAACGGGCAAAGCGCTTTTATGCTGCTTCCCGCCCGCCCCAACTTCACATACGACTCAACGACGTCTGTGATGCTTAACCGTTCTTTAATTTGTTCAACGGTTGATGAGCTCATATTGATTTAAGAGTCTGTTGCGCTATTCTCCCGCCGATGTATCGTCGTTTTCTTCTTCGTCCGCTCCTTCATCGTGCTGTGCCGCATGGGCGCGGAATCCGGTACCCGCCGGTATCAAGCGTCCGATAATGACGTTTTCTTTCAATCCTCGCAATCGATCGCTACCGCCGCTTATCGCCGTGTTTATAAGAGTGCGCGAGGTGTATTGGAACGACGCCGCAGACAAGAAGCTCTGCGTTGTGAGAGAAACTTCGGAAATACCGAGCAGTACCGGTTCGGCTTTTGCCCCTTCTCCGCCGGATTCCGTTACGTCTTTGTTCTCTTTGAGAAGCTCCGCCGTTTCTACAATCTCTCCGGCACCGAATCTGGTGTCGCCCGGGTCTTTCACGCGCTTTCGTGAAAACATTTGGCGAATGATTACCTCGATATGCTTCCTTGAAATTGAGGCTCCCTGCAATTCATACACTTTGTTCATTTCATGAATGATGTAGTTCTCGGCGCGTTCGGTTCCTCCGTATTTGAAGATATCCGAAATGTCGGCCTGTCCGTCCGTTAGCAAATCGCCCTTTTTGATTTTGTCTCCCGCGGCCACAATAGGCATTCGGCGAAACGGTATTTCGTATTCTATCGTGCTGCCTTTTTTCTCTCCCTTTTTCGCCGGCGCATCCGACAAGACGGTAATGGTATGCTCTTTGCTCTTTGAGGACACCTCGAGCACTTCGCCGTCGGAAGAGCTGACCACCGCCGGCGTCTTCGGACTTCTTCGTTCAAAAATTTCTTCAACGCGCGGCAAACCCATGGTGATGTCGCCTCCAACCGAAGCAATTCCTCCCGAGTGGAAGGTACGCATCGTAAGCTGCGTGCCCGGCTCACCGATTGCCTGCGCCGCAATAATCCCGACCGCTTCGCCCAAGGCGACAAGGTTGTTTCTTCCTAAATCAAGACCGTAACATTTTCTGCAGATGCCGACTGATGAGGTGCAGCGGAGCGGAGATCGAACACGGGCTGAAACAATATGGCGCTTCTCTATCTCATGCGCCATTTCCTTGGTAACGAGCATTCCGCGCTTGTAGAGCAGCTCGCCATTTTCTTCCGTAACATCTTCCGCAAGCACGCGCCCGCGCACGTTGCGCGACAGAGGAACATGAATACCGGATACGTCTTCGGCGGTAACCGTAATCGCTTCTTTGGTCCCGCAATCTTCTTCGGTAATTACGACATCCTGCGACACGTCAACGAGACGACGGGTAAGATACCCCGCTTTTGCGGTGTTCAATGCGGTGTCTGCGAGTCCTTTTCTTGAACCGTGCGTCGTGATGAAATACTCGAGCGGCGACAATCCTTCTTTGTTCGAAGGAATAACCGGAAAATCAATCGCTTCACCGGCCGTATTCACAATGATTCCTTTCATACCGCTCATTTGCACAATTTGTTTGAGCGAACCTCGGGCGCCGGAAGAGACCATGTCACTGACAGAGCCGTTTACCTCAAGCGTAGCCGGTATGCATTTTTCAATCTCACTCACCACCTGCTGCCATACTTCGATCACCTTTCGGCGGCGCTCTTCGTTTGAAAGAAGTCCTTCGTTGTACTGATTCCAAATTTCATTTTCTTTGATGCGCGCTGCGGCAATAATTTCTTTTTTCTCTTTCGGCACTTTCACATCATCAATACCCCAGGTAATGCCTGATTTGGTGACGTAGCGATAACCGAAGGCCTTGATCTTGTCGAGAACCGGCGGCGTCGCATCGATGCCATAGCGGGCGATAAGGTCTTCGATAATATTGCCCATCTCTTTTTTGTCGACTTCTTTGTTGATATAGGGAAAATCTTTCGGGAGCACGCTGTTGAAAAGGAGCCGCCCAACGGATGTTTCAAAAACTCCGCCCTGGAAAGCCTGATATTTCGGGCTATCGGTGCTCATCACTTTCATTTTTGCGCGGAATCCGACGCGCCCGAAATCGTATGCACTGATTGCGTCGTTCGGACTTGCGAAGAATAATCCTTCTCCTTTGTCTCCGGATACTATTTTGGTCATCCAGTAGCATCCGAGCACCATGTCGAGCTGCGGATTCACAATCGGATTTCCGTTTCCCGGCTTGAGCAAGTTTTTCGCCGCACACATAAGCTCTCGCGCTTCATACTGCGCCTTTTCCGACAACGGAACATGCACGGCCATTTGGTCGCCGTCGAAGTCTGCGTTGAATGCGGTACAGACAAGCGGATGCACCTGAATAGCATTACCTTCAATGAGAACCGGCTGGAACGCCTGGATACCCAATCGGTGCAATGTCGGCGCGCGGTTCAACAACACATATTTGTCTCGAATAACTTCTTCGAGCATCGCCCACACTTCGGGGATACCTTCGTCAATCAAGCGTCCCGCTCCGCGGATGTTAAAGGCGAGTTCGTTTTTGAGCAATTTTGCAATAACAAACGGCCTGAATAATTCGAGCGCCATATGTTTCGGCAAACCGCACTGATGGAGTTTCAAATCAGGTCCTACGACGATTACCGAACGTCCGGAATAATCAACGCGCTTACCAAGCAAGTTTTGCCTGAAAAGACCGTGCTTACCCTTGAGCGAATCGGAGAGCGATTTCAGAGCGCGTTTTTGCGACGCGCTTATCGCGGCCCCTCCGCTGCCTACTCCATGCCGTATCGAATTGTCGATAAGCGCATCGACGGCTTCCTGCAAAATACGTTTTTCATTGCGCAAAATGACATCCGGCGCGCTGATTTCTTTCAATTTTTTAAGACGATTGTTTCGGTTGATAACCCGTCGATAAAGGTCGTTCACGTCTGAAGTGGCGTGTCTGCCCCCTTCAAGCGCCACCATCGGGCGAAGAGCCGGAGGCGTCACTGGAATGGACGTCAAAAACATCCACTCGGGACGCACGCCGGAATGAATCATCGATTTAACCAAAGAAAGTTTTTTATGAAGCCGCTGGCGGTCTGCCGCTCCCGCGTGCTCAATCGCCTCTTCTATGTTGCCCTTGAGCGTCTCCAGATTTAAATTTTTAAAAATGTGGTAGACCGCCTCGGCGCCGATTCCCGCCTCAAACGCATGCCCATACTTCAGCACGTATTTATGGTACAGCCCTTCTTCAATCACTTTTCCGGGGGCAATCGTGTCGACTTCTTTTTTCGCCGCCGAGAGCATTTCTTTCAGCGCTTCTTTGTCTTCTTCTTTGGTGATTTGTTTTACTTTTGTGCGATATTCATTATCAAGCGCTTTTAAAATTTTTCCTTTTTCGTCTTCATTGACGCTCGTGATAATGTATCCCGCAAAGTAGATCACCTTTTCAAGGTCGGCGATAGAGAGGTCGAGGAGCGTCCCCATCTTTGAAGGAATGCCGCGCAAAAACCAAATATGCGCCACCGGAAAGGCGAGCTCAATATGCCCCATGCGCTCACGACGAACGATAGACCGCGTCACTTCAACACCGCATTTTTCACAGATAATATCTTTGTATCTGATTCGGCGATATTTACCGCAATAGCATTCGTAATCTTTTTCCGGACCGAAAATCCGTTCGTCAAAAAGACCGCCGCGTTCGCTCCTGCCGGTACGATAGTTGATCGTTTCCGGTTTCGTCACTTCCCCGTATGACCATTCTTTGATGCGCTCGGGCGATGCAAGCAAGAGCGTGATATGGTTGAAGTCTTTTGTATTGTTGAAAGTTTTCATAAGAGTTTTAGATATGGGATTAATCGAGCGAACCTTTATCTTTCTGTAATTCGACATCAAGCGCGAGTCCTCGCAACGTATTGAGGAGCACATTGAATGATGCGGGGATGTTTGTCTGCTTTATCGACTCGCCTTTCACGATTGCATCAAATGCCGCGGATCGACCGACAATATCATCGGATTTTATGGTGAGCATTTCACGAAGCGTGTGCGCCGCACCATATCCTTCAAGAGCCCAGACCTCCATTTCTCCGAAACGCTGACCTCCTCCCTGCGCCTTTCCTCCGAGCGGCTGCTGGGTAATGAGAGAATACGGACCGATAGAACGCATGTGTATTTTGTCTTCCACCATGTGGTGCAACTTCATAATGTACATGTATCCGATGGCGATATCCTGCTCAAAAGATTCTCCGGTGCGTCCGTCATAGAGCGGCACTTTTCCGTTTTCGGGGTATCCCGCCTTAACGAGCTCTTCTTTAATTTCTTTATCGGTAGCGCCCAAGAAGGTCGGAGTGATTGCCTGATACCCAAGAGTGTTCGCGGCAAGCCCCAAGTGCAATTCAAGAATCTGCCCCAGGTTCATGCGGGAAGGCACCCCAAGCGGCGTCAGAATAACATCAATCGGATTGCCGTCCGCAGTATAGGGCATATCTTCTTCAGGAAGAATTTTTGAAATAACACCTTTGTTGCCGTGGCGTCCGGCAAGTTTGTCTCCCACGGAAACATTTCGCAGCTGCGCCACTTCAATATGAATGCGCTTGATAATGCCCGATTCCAGCTGGTCGCCGCGCTCGCGAGAAAAAACCTTCACGCCGACTACTCGGCCCTGCTTGCCGTGCTCCATGCGGAGCGACGTATCTTTCACATCACGCGCTTTTTCTCCGAAAATAGAGCGGAGCAAACGCTCTTCAGGCGTCAATTCCGTCTCGCCCTTCGGCGTAATTTTCCCGACTAAAATATCATTTGGACGCACTTCGGCTCCAATACGGACCACCCCGTCTTCATCCAAATCTTTCAATTTTGATTCTCCGACATTCGGAATATCGTGCGTGGTGATTTCCGGTCCCAATTTTGTATCGCGAACATTGACGACAAACTCATCCATGTGGATACTTGTGAATTTGCTGTTTTTTACCAATCGTTCAGAAAGAATAATCGCGTCTTCATAGTTTGCACCGCTCCATGACATGAACGCGACACGGACATTTTGCCCCAAAGCGATCTGCCCGCGATCAGACGAAGAAGTGTCGGCAAGAATCGCTCCTTTTTTCACTTTCTCTCCGACATCAACCGACGGACGCTGATGAAACGCGGTAAAGCCGTTTGTACGAGAAAAAGTAACAAGCGGATAGGCGGTCTCTTTCCCTTTGCTGTTTTGAATAACGATTTTGCGCGCATCGGCAGCATGCACGACACCGTCTTCTTCGGCGACAATAATTCTTCCGCTGTCTTTTGCTGCCATTTCTTCAACTCCGGTTGCCACAATAGGCGCTTCCGGCACGACACATGGTGTCGCTTGTTTCTGCATGTTTGAACCCATGAGTGCTCGGTTCGCATCGTTGTGCTCCAAGAAAGGAATGGTCGAAGCCGCGATAGAAAATGCCTGGTTTGGCGCAACGTCGATATAGTGCACCTCTTTCTTGGGAACCATTTTCGGACGTCCGCCTGAACGTACCTCAACCATGTCCTCACGAATGACATTGTTTTCGTATGGAATAGCCGCGTGCGCAATGTTAAAACTTTCTTCTTCCAGAGCGTTCATATATTCTACTTTTCCGGTAATGTTTCCATTATCCACTTTGACATACGGCGTTTCAATGATGCCGAAATCGTTCACGCGGGCATACGAAGAGAGCGTCAGAATAAGACCGATGTTCGGGCCTTCCGGCGTTTGAATAGGACATACGCGGCCATAATGAGACGGGTGCACGTCGCGCACTTCGAAACCGGCGCGTTCACGAGTGAGCCCTCCGGGGCCAAGCGCGGAAAGACGGCGCAAGTGTTCAATTTCGTACAGGATATTTTCCTGCATCATAAATTGCGACAATTGGTTTGTCGTAAAGAATTCTTTCATTCGCGCTTGAAGCGGACGCGCATTGATAAAATGAATCGGCAAGGTTGAATCCTGGTCGATGGTGGACATTCGGTCTTGAATTTGTCGTTTTATTTGTGACAACCCGACGCGGAGTTTTTGCTGCATCATTTCTCCCACGGCACGGACGCGGCGCGAACCCAAGTGGTCAATATCGTCTTCCTGCGCTCCCGGCGTATTATTCAGTGTAACAATATGCGCAACAATAGTGGCAATGTCATCCACTGAAATGGTCGTCCTTTCCATATCACCTTGAGACATTCCTTTCCCAAAACGCTTGTTGAAACGGAACCGCCCTACGCGCGACATGTCATACCGTTCCGCGCTGAAAATATTTTTGAAAAAGTCGCGGGCGTTTGCCGCAGAAGCGAGCTCTCCGTCGCGCAATTTTTTATAGATTTCGATATAGGCTTCGTTGGCGGTCTTTGCCGAATCCTTATGCAAGGTTGCTTTCACCACCGCCTGGGCGAGCTCATTTCCGTGGAACAATTTTAATACATCCTCGTCGGAGTCGATGTTGCCAAAAGCGCGAAGCAGAGCCGTCGCGGTAAATTTTCTTTTACGGTCAATGCGCACATAGAGAGCGCCGTCGACTTCCGACTCGACTTCAATCCATGCTCCGCGGGCAGGAATTATTTTTGCGCCAAAATAGGGCTTTCCTTTCAATTCTTGCAGCGTAAAGAACGCGCCGAAGCTTCGGGCAAGCTGAGGCACCACGACACGCTCAACGCCGTTGATAACGAACGTTCCATGCTTGGTCATGAGCGGAAAATCAGCCAAAAACATTTCTTGTTCTTTGGCCGTCTTTAGATACTTGTTGGTCAGACGCACTTTCACACGAAGCGGGGCTTCGTATGACATTTTGTTTTCTTTTGCGTAAAATTCGTCATGCTTCGGCTCCCCCACTTCCACCGACAAAAATTCAAGAGTGAATTTGTCTCCGGTGTAATCGTTGAGCGGCGAAAACTCCATGAAAAGCTCTTTTAAACCGGCATCAAGAAGCCACTTATATGAATCAACCTGCGTTTGCACCAAATTGGGCAACGTGATAAGCGGCGGGCGATACTTCGAAAAATATTTTTTTTGCATAGAAAATAAATATAAATACAAGCCCGACAAGGCGCGAGTCGCTTCAGCGAATCTCCTAATTATTGATAATGGTACGATGCGTCTGCTACCCTCCGATACATCAAAAAAAGAAAACCGCCTTTTTTTAAAAAAGGTTTTCCGTTGAAAGTATAAAAATTATTTGAGTATGCGAGGTAACAAAATGCTTTTGCCTTTCCGACATAAAGAAACCTCCTAGTTTTCTTTGGTCGGCAAAGCGCATTTACTACTGCCTATCAATCCGCTCCCAAAACTCAATCTCCATTGATATGCACAAAGTGTAGCTTAGGAGCGATTTTTTGTCAAATTTTTATTTGTCAATCCGATTGTGGATAACTTAGACCAACTAGCGGCACCAACCACAAAACAAAAACCCCGCCGATAGTATCCGGCGGGGGTTTTCATTTCTTGCGAAATTGGTCTATTTTTTCATGATGACCGGAGCGAAGCACTTTCGGCACCGAATATTTTTTGCCTGCATAGACAAAAGTTTCAGGACGCGTATACACTTCTTTTCCGGCAATACGTTTTTCTTCCACTGACAGATCTTCGCCGAGCACACCTGAAATTTGCCGCGTAATGGCGTCTACCATTACGAGCGCTGGCAATTCCCCGCCGGTAACGATATAGGGCCCGCTAGACCATTCTTCCGCTTTGAGGATTTTTTTCGCACGCGCATCAATACCTTCATATCGACCGGCAATAAAAATAATGTCGGTATATTTTTTTGAAAAGCTAAGAGCCGTCTTGTTGGTAAATTGCTTTCCATTCGGTGAAAGCATAATGATTTTTACTTTTTTACCCTTTTTATTCCCGAGGGCTTTCTTTACCGCCTTCAAAATAGGCTCCGTCTGCATCACCATGCCGGGGCCGCCTCCATACGGCCGGCCATCGATTCTTTTATGTTTGTCGCGAGTAAAATCGCGCGGATTGTATACCTTCACACTTATTTTTTTCCTCTCCTGCGCGCGCCCGACAATAGACGCGTCGGTATAGGCGCGTATCATGTCCGGGAAAAGCGTAATGATGTGATAGGTAAGCATGTGTTTAGTATAAAGATATACTGGCAAATTTAAAAGAAGAAAACAATTTTTTGTAAGTTATGAAACTCATGGTGAAGAAAGCGTTTCGTAGTTCATGAAAAAACAAAAACTCCCCGAACGGTTGTGCGGAGAGTTTTTGTTTTTAAGAGATATGATTAGATTTTCAAATCTTCCATTGCCTGTTCAACTGACATATCCGCCATTCGCGGCCCTCGGCCTCCTTCCGGTTCGTTGATTTTCAAATTCACCCGTGCGTTGTTTTTCATTCCTACGACACGGAGCAAGGTTCGAATTGATTTCGCGGTTGCTCCTTTTCGTCCGATAATTTTTCCCATATCTTCGGGATGAATATCGAGCGTCAAGAGAACCCCCATTTCATCAACGTTCCGATTCACTTTCACCGTTTCCGGATGGTCAACGAGCGACTTGATAACGAACTCAAGAAATTCCTGATCTTTTTGCATAATAGTACGTTCAGCTATGCTTGTAATGAGCTTGTAATGGAGCAATTCATCTAACCCAAATTGCCTTAATGGATAATATACCCTTTCGAGACACCAGTGTCAATCAAGCATCGCGCGCGATTGCAATAGTTATGCTTCAACCGCCTTTGTTTCTTCTGTTGCTACGGCAACATCAGACGCGTTCACCGCTTCCGGAGCCGAAGCGGCTACGGTCGCCTGCGCCTCTTCTTGTTTCTTGCCGACGTTTTTCTTAGACGCTACGGGGATTTTTTTTCCGCGAATTACTTTGGTTTTTACCAAAAGATTGTGCACCGTGTCGGAAACCTGGGCTCCTTTCCCAATCCAATGAGTAATACGCTCTCCTTTCAATGCTGGGGTTCGCCCACCGCGCGCGTCATACGAGCCGAGCGTCTCAATATGCTTTAAGCTTTTTGGCCCGCGCCGAGAGTCGGTCAAAACAACCCGAAATGACGGGTCGTGCTTGCGTCCAACGCGTTGTAGTCTGATTTTTAACATAGGATGAATAATAGCAGAGGCACGCAACTTGGTCAATTTTTTATCGTGTGGCTTAACCGTCTATAATTTTTTGGGCAAAATACAAACCCCGAGTACTCGTTAATTAGTGAGCGCTCGGGGTATTCTCTACAGCAGGGCTATCAAGAAAAAAATAACAGAGAATGGTCCTAATATCGTTCCCGTAAAATAAAGACAGTCTAAACTCGTTGAATTACCAGTCATGAAGACGATGGCATCATACCCACGTAATCGTACAAAAACAACTGTGATGAACCACCCGATAAAATCCCAAACAATTACCGCGAGAACCCACCAAAGTAAATTCATCCACATGCCAAATCCCTCCTCTTTAAAATTTAAAAGACGGACCGTTTATATTGCCTAGGTGCAATATACAAATAGGCATGTTTTTTGTCAAAACACCCCTTTTTACTTCTCTTTATTTCGGTTTACCCACCAGCCGTCGCTTTTGTCGCTAAACCACCAATGGTCGGAATTAGTTTTGAGAATCGCCGGCACGAGCTTTTTTGCATTTTCCGTTTTGAGGCGCTTTGCGGCAATGTGAATCCATTCTTCTGCCCGCGTATTGCCGGTATCCAGCTGCTCTTTCATTGACAACATCCATTCCAGATTATCCGCGTCTTTGGCGATAACAGACTCGCGTGTTTTTCGCTCTTCGTATTCTTCCCACATCGCTTTTATGTCGTCCCCAAACGGCAGTGTTTCGGTCATGTCGTCCACCACTTTTTTTTCATTCACCTTCGCATATTTCTGGTGCACATAATTCAAATCAGAGGTCCTTCCCTCGGGCAAATCATGAAACAGGCACATTTTCAATATTTTGGTTGTGTCGACATTTTTCTCCTGCATGGCGAGGGCATAGCCGATAAACATGGTACGATTCAGATGCTCGGCCACACTCTGTTCTCCGCTGCCCAAAAAATAAAAACCGCTGCGCGGCGTCTTGGACAAAATCCCCACTTCAAAAAGGAAGTCAACGATTCGTTCCGGACTTTTATTTTTCTTGCTTTTCATTTCTTTAGTATAGTCTCCGATTCAAATCGGAACAAGATTGACTTGCCGCAAAAGTCTCTCCGTGGTTACATTTCTTTTTTTGCCACTCCCATGATAATCTAACGTTGATATGAAGACTCATACCGAACACAAGCAAAAACATACCCTGTCCGGAGAAACGGAAGGGGTGCTTACCGTTACCCGCAAAGGACTCGGTTTTGTTTCGATAGAAGGATTTGAACAGGACGTAGAAATCGATCCTGCATTTTTAAATACGGGGCTTCACGGCGACCGCGTAAAAGTGAGACTATTCCCGCGCATCCAAGGAAAGCGCCCATCTGGAGAAATTACCGAAATCCTCCGTCGAGAACGGACACAATTTGTCGGCACGCTCAAAGAAGAAAACGGCGTTTTTTTTGTCATGCCCGACAATCAAAAAATGTACATTGACATCGTCCTTCCGCCCGCCCAAGCGACGCAGGTGTCGCCTGGCGACAAAGTGTACGTAAAAATCGCTTCATGGGACGACCCGAAAGAAAATCCGGTAGGAGAGCTCATAAAGCGCATCGGCAAAGCGGGATTAAACGAGACGGAAATGGAGGCTATTGTTCTCGAACGCGGGTTCGATACCGGCTTCCCGATACCGGTTGAAAAAGAAGCGGAAGCCCTTCCGGGCAGCATATCAGACGAAGAAATAGGCAAACGCCGCGACCTGCGGAAAACGCTGACCTTCACTATTGACCCGAAAGACGCAAAAGATTTTGACGACGCGCTCTCGTTCCAAAAAATCTCCGAGCACGAATTTGAGGTGGGTGTCCACATCGCCGACGTGTCGCACTTCGTACGTGAACAAACTGCCCTTGATACCGAAGCGCTCAAGCGAGCCACTTCTATCTATCTGGTAGACCGCACCATTCCCATGCTTCCCGAGCGTCTCTCAAACGACCTCTGCAGCCTTCGCCCCAACGAAGACCGTCTCGCTTTTTCTGCCATATTCACCATCACTAAAGACGGCAGCATAAAAAAAGAATGGTTCGGAAAGACGGTTATCCACTCCGCAAAACGTTTCACCTATGAAGACGCGCAGGCTCTTTTGGACACGCCCGACGGGAGCAATCTGTCTTCGGCCCTTGAAACCGTGCGCGATATCGCGCGGCATCTACGGAAAAAACGTTTTGAAAAAGGCGCCATTGATTTTGATTCAACCGAAGTACGGTTTGAACTTGATGCCGAGGGCAAGCCGATTGCCATTCATACAAAACCGCGCCTTGAGACCAACAAGCTTATTGAAGAATGGATGCTTCTCGCCAATAAACGGGTTGCGGAATTCATAGGGAAAAAAGACGAGCACGCGGCAAAGGCGTTTCTCTATCGCATCCATGATTTACCCAATCAAGAAAAAATACAGGAGCTTTCTCTTTTTTTGAAGACCTTGGGCTACACGCTCAAGCAAGAGGACGGAAAGGTAAAATCAAAAGACATCAACGCCCTTCTCCTCCAAGCGCAGGGCACCGCCGAAGAAGCGCTCGTCAACATGGCAACCCTCCGCTCAATGGCAAAAGCGGTCTATTCTACCGATAATATCGGCCACTACGGTTTGGCGTTTGAACACTACACGCACTTCACCTCCCCCATCCGTCGCTATCCGGATACGCTCGTGCACCGTCTTCTCGAAAAATATTTAAAAGGCGAGCGCGTATCGGAAAAAGAGCTCGCCCATTTCCGTTCCGTTGCCGATTATGCTTCACGCATGGAGCAGACGGCGACCGATGCTGAACGAGCGTCAATTAAATACAAGCAGACCGAATACATGAGCGAGCGCTTGGGCGACACGTTTGAAGCAAAAATCACCGGCGTCACCGAATGGGGCATTTACGCGGAAACAAACGACACAAAATCCGAAGGCATGATAAAGTTAAGCTCCCTTAAAAATGATTACTACGTGCTTGATGAAAAACAGCACCTCCTCCGCGGACAACGGACAAAAAAGACTTACCGCCTGGGCGACTCAATCAAAATTAAAGTGATAAACACCGACATAAAACGAAAGACGATTGATTTCGTTATCGTGTGATTGCGCGAGATCGACTAGACTATGAGATAAGTACCGTATAAAAAATCCCTTGAAGTCGAAACCTCAAGGGATTTTAGATTGTTATTTAAAATGACGATGGGAAAACAAATAATTTCTCGCCACTTTTGTCTTTTTGGTATCCAGAGACGCCGATTATCATAATGGCACGCTCCCCCGCCTCTTGATATCCAGAGACACTGAATATCGCGACGGCACCCCCTCCCGTCTGTTGGTATCCAAAGACACCAAGGCCAAAAACGGTTTCATCTCTCGCATACTGATACCCTGAAACGCCAGCCGCCACATCAGCTTCACGGCCTGCATGCTGATACGCGGAAACTCCAATTATTACGACAGCATCTTGGTCTGCATACTGATACCCGGAAACGCCCAAAAGAACAAGAGCCCGCCGTCCTGCATTCTGGTATACGGACACACCTACGCCAATATTGGCGTTTCGTCCCGCCTCTTGATACCCGGAAACTCCAAGAACCACCGAAGCGTTTTGCCCTGCGTGTTGGTACCCGGAGAACAAAAGTGAAACGGTATCTTTTGTTCCGCTTTGAAATAAAGAGGCAACGGAATAGACGCTTCCATTCTGATTCTCCGCACTTCCCAGCACGGTAACGATGGCCCCGTTAATGTTAAACGGAGCAAATAATACGGAGGTAATGAAAATTCTTCCACCCCACTCTTTCAGCCCTTCTGTACTCAAACGCCTCTCGACGAACCACATAAAGAGAACGACCACAACCTGTGAAAAAAACAAAAACAGATTAAATGATACCATCGTACACCACCTTTCACTGTCGTTTTAAAGTAACAAAGAAAAAACACCATTATTTTCTGTCTTTAAGGGTACAAAAAATAATATTTTTGTCAAGTTTTGTCGAAAGTCAAACGTAACTTGAATGAGCCTGGGCTGGCGCCCCAAGTGAATTTTATTTCTCTTTCCAAACTGTTTCTTGCCTTGCCAAAAGAAGCGGCGCTTCTTCGGGATATTTCATGAGCGAAAGGACCACCTGCTCCATGCGCATTGACTGCGAACCCTTCACGAGGATAATATCGCCCTGCCCAACGACTTTTTTAAGAAACTCCCCCGCTTCGCGCGAATCCTCAAACACGTGCACCATATGCGCGGGTATTCCCGAAGAAAGAGCGCTTTCAGCTATCATTTTTGCACGCACGCCGACGGCAACGAGCATATCTGCGGTCTTCGCCGCCTGTTCTCCGATGCGGGCGTGTTCTTTGGTGGAATATTTCCCAAGCTCAAGCATGTCGCCAAGCACGGCAATTTTTTTCGCCTGTCCATTTTTGCGGAGACTTGCGAGAGTTCCAAGCGCCGCTTCGGTCGCGACCGGAGAAGCATTGTACGAATCGTCTAAAATAATGCTTCCGTTTTGACCGTCAATCCGCCTCAAACGGCCCGGCGGCGGGACAAACTCAACAAGAGCTTCCGTAATAGCCACCATGTTGATGCCGTAAACAACGCCAATCGCAAATCCGGCGAGCACCGCATAGATATGCTGCGTACCAAACGCACCCGTCAGCTTCACCGGCACCGTGCTACCGACATAGCTCACTTTAAAAGTGATTCCTTCCGGTACCTCAAAACCCGCCCCTGAAGCGTCTTCTTCTTTATTTATTTTATAAAAAATTTCTTCATTCGATGCGCGAATACGGGCGCCTTCTTCAAAACCAAACGTAATCACCCGCGCGCGGGTCTTTTCTTTCAGCGCGGCAGATTGCTTATCGTCGTGGTTCAACACCAAAAGGCCGTCCGGTTTTAACGCTTCGACGAGATAGGTTTTCTCGCGCACCAGTTCTTCGGGGGATGAAAAAAATTCAACATGCACCGGCACATCGGCAAAGCGCGTCACGACGACGATGTCGGGTGAAAGCCACTCCGCTACTTTTTTAATATCTCCGGGCCGGTCGGCCCCCACTTCAAGCACGAGCCATTTTGGATAATGATTTTTGGTACAAATAAGCCGGGCCCCCTCTGCAATGTTGGAAAGCCAAATGCGATAATCATACCAACCGTTAGGACACCCCAAAATCGCAAGCGGAATACCGATATCGCTGTTAAAACTTTTTTCACTTTTCCGTGTGTAAAATTGTTTTGCCAAAATTGAATAAATGGCATCTTTCGTTGACGTCTTGCCGACGCTGCCGGTCACTGCGACAATGATCGGGCGGTATTTGCGCAAAACGAGCCGCGCCTCAAGCGTCAGTATAAAAATGATTATTTTTTTGAAGAAAGATTGCGGCATAATATTTCCCTTTCATACCCGCCTACCTGTCCGGCGGAACCTCGTAATAATTAAGTAAAAATTTCGCCGTATTCATAAAGGGCACGGTGAGCGTCTGCGATGCATATTTCACTCCTTTCGGATTCACCGTATACAAAAACACCAGAAATTGCGGGTCGTATGCCGGAAAATATCCAAAAAATGAATGGAGATAACGGTCTTCATAGTACCCGCCGCCATTTTCTTTGGCAATCTGCGCCGTGCCCGTCTTTGCGGCAATGCTATACCTTGGAAGCTTCACTGTCCCGCCGGCGAGAGCTTCATCAACCACCCGTACCAGCATCCGTGTAATGGTTTCCGATGTCTCCGTCTTCAGTATTTGTTTCCCTTTGTTGTAAACCACTTTCTTTGAGAGCCCGATGCGTGAGGTGATGCTGTCTACCACATGAGGAGTAATGAGTACCCCTCCGTTTCCAAGTGTCGCGAGCGCACGCGCCGTCTCGATTGGAGTCATGGCGATTCCTTGTCCGAATGCTGCGGTAGCATATTCAAGAGTGCGTGGGCTGTCTAAGTTGGTGATAATCCCCGCCGCTTCGTTTGGCAGGTCGATGCCTGTTTCTTCTCCAAGTTCATACGCTTTGAAATAGCTTCTAAACTTTTCTTTGCCCATCCGCTGCATAATAAAAACAGAACCGGTGTTGAGTGATTGATTTAAAATTTCCTGCACGGGCACATGCCCGCGGCCTTTTCCGTCAAAATTTTTGATAGTGGCGCCGTCAAGCGTTACCGAGCCCGCATCGTAATATTCCGTCTCGGGTGTAACCGCGCCGGAGTCAAGCCCCGCGGCCATAGTCAGAGGCTTAATGATAGAACCCATTTCAAAAACGCCCTCAACGATAGGATTCGGGAATACGGATGTTTTTTTTTCAGTATTAAACGTATTCGGATTAAATGTCGGTAATGTGCCCATAGCATAGATGGCACCCGTTTTGGGGTTGATGACAAGTCCCCCGACCAAATCGGATTTCCAAGTTGTAGACACTTGCGCAAGCTCCTGCTCTAAAAAATTTTCCACATGGGGCTCGATAGTGAGTGTAATGTCTCCCTCTCTGTTTTCATCACCGTGAAAAATCGTCTGGGCGACGTTGGCAAAGACTTCGGCAAAAAAATTCACAAACAAATCTTTGCTTTCCCGCTTGAGCACGTCGTTGTAAAATCGCTCGAGGCCATAGCGCCCGGTCACCAGATTGTTGTTGTCGTAACCGATAAAACCAAGGACCTGCGCGGCAAGAGTCCCCGCCGGGTAAAACCGCCACTGCTCTTTCAAGAGAATTACCCCAGGCAGATTGAGTGCCCCAATTTTTTCGCCCACTTCCTGCGGAACACGAAAAGCGATTTCTTCATACGGGTCGTCTTTCTTGTTTGCATGAAGAAGGAAAAAATTTCGATCAAGCGGAATAAGCGTATTGAGCGCCTCAAATGTTTTTTCCGCATTCGTCAGCACTTTCGGGTTAACCGCAAGAGTAAATCCGGTTTTCAATGTTGCCGCAGAAATAGGATTGCCATTTTTTTCCTGAAAATAAATAGTTCCGCGGTCAAAAGTGTGCGCCGTTTGAGTGACATACTGACGGTCAGCGCTCTGGCTGTATTCTTTTCCGTTTATAACCTGAACAAAAAAAAGCCTCGTGGCGAGCACCAGCGCAAAAAGAAAAATCAGTCCGGAAAGTATTCGAATTCGAGATGTTTGCATACGTAAAGAAAAGCGCTTCAAACGCCGGCCTCCAGAGCCGCCTTGTATCGTACCTATTAAACCCGAGACGGCAGCGCGCCCGCTTCTTAATGCGAAGAGAGCGCCAATCCCGTGCGTGAGACAAAATGAGGCGCCAAAATTTCTATGTATCCGAGCGAACGGATAAAATCAGGCGTCATCTGATTTGAAAGAGCCAAATACTTTGATTCGATGCCGGAAAGCGATCCGTTAGTGGCGATGATACCCTTCTCAATCTGCTGACGTTCAACAATCGCAAACGTCGCGCTTGCGACAAAATAAATATAGAGCGCAATAAACATCATGGCAAAAAAAACCAACGCCCAAAATACCTTTTTTTCAATATGTTCTGTGGTATAAAAATTTCTTGTCATTATTTTATTTTTTCTAAAATTCTTAATTGCGCGCTCCGTGCTCTCGGATTTTGCTGCTGTTCCGTTCGTGACGCGGCAATAGGTTTTTTTGAAACAAGGACCGCAATGCCTGCCATTTTTTGTTCTTTAAAAAAGAGCTTAACGATCCGATCTTCGGCGCTATGAAACGAAATGACCGCCATTCTGCCCGACGGAGCAAGCCTTGAAAAACACTCCGCGAGGGCTTCTTTCAATGCCCCAAATTCGTCATTGACGGCAATGCGGAGCGCTTGAAATGTTTTTGTGGCGCAATGGAGGCGTTTGTTGCAATACCAATGAGGCACCGCTTCCGTGATTATTGCCACAAGCTCGTCTGTCGTCTTGACCGGTTTTTCTTTTCGGGCACGAACGATTGCCCGAGCAATCTTTCGTGCAAACCTCTCTTCGCCGTATCCTGAAAGAATCGCTTCGATCGAATCTTCTTCCCATCGGTTTATGATGTCGTAGGCTGTTGTCGCTTCCGCCGCAGCTTTTTTTGCAAAAGTCATCATGAGCGGCTCGCTCCGCTGAAATGAAAACCCGCGATTGCTTTCTTCCAATTGAAAAGAACTCAACCCCAAATCAAAGACGGCGCGATTGATTTCCTTAATGCCGTGTCTATCGAGCACCGCTCCGATACTGCGAAAATTTGCCGTCTCAAGAATAATCCGCGCTTCGCACGAAGCGAGCTTTTCCTTTGCGCGCGAAACGGCATCTTCATCGGCATCGATGCCGATAAACGTACCCGAGGTGCCTATGCGCTCACAGAGCGCCTTGCTATGCCCTCCGCCGCCGAGCGTCGCATCAAGTACGGTCTCACCTTGCCCCGGATTAAGGCCGTCTATTGTTTCTTTCAAAAGAACTGGTATATGCGTTGTCATGCGCGCTAAATCATTCCGATGTCACCGAGTTTTTCAGCCAATCGATCCGCTTCTTTCTCAACCGTCTTTTTGTACGCCTGCCATGCGCCTTCATCCCATACTTCAATCCGATTGCCGACACCGGCAAAAACAACCTTGCTCTTGAGCCCCGCAAATATTTTCAAAAAATCAGGGATGAGAATGCGTCCGATGGCATCCACTTCCATTTCAACAGCGCCCGCAAGCAAAAAACGATTGAAGTCTCGGCTGCTCGCTTTCCCCATTGAAAGCTCCGATAACCTTGCCGAAACTTTTTTCCATTCATCGTTCGAAAAGATAAAAAGACACGCTTCCAAGCCTTTCGTCACGACAATTTTTTTTCCGATTTCTTTCCGAAACTTCGCGGGCAGCGAGAGCCGTTTTTTATCATCTATAGAGTGTGTATATTCACCGATGAGCATGATAATATCATTTCCCACTTCTTCCCACGTGTCTCCTATTATATCCCACCATGCTTTATAGCGCAAAATAAAGTTATCCACAGACGGGAGTAAAAACGATAGTCTGCTTGACAAAAAGAGTATCCTCTGTCAATTTGAGACCAGACAGCACGTGCACCGCTTCATTGTATTGTTCAGAACCCATTGTGGAGACCGAAATTATGACAACAAAAGACGGCTGCCCGAAAATAAAAGCCCCAAGACTGTACCAATTTTCGCCTGGAGACAGGGTTGTGTGGAATACCGCCAATCAGCAGCGGGAATGTATTATAGCTACCTGCCGACAAGACTACGGCGACGGACCGTTCATTGTCAGAAAGGTCGAAAATATTTCGCACAATAAAAAAGGCCGAGACTTACGGAAAGCCGTCGGCCACCATCAATTTGTGTGGCTTAAAAATATAGAAACAAAATTTTCAGGCGCCTTGTTCCAAAGATTTAAAAAGAAACGATAGCCGTAAAAACTTCAACCCCCCCTTGCCGCACGCGGCAAGGGGGGTTCTACTACGCACCCCGCTATAAAATATTATTCTTTCGGTTTTAAGGTCGGAAACAAAATCACTTCACGAATATTTTTTGTATCGGTAAGAAGCATTACGAGACGGTCAACGCCAAGTCCTACCCCGCCCGCGGGCGGCATGCCGTATTCCATCGCCTCCAAATAGCTTTCATCAGACGGAGACACTTCCCCTTCCCCGGCTTTTTTCTTTTTATCCTGGTCAATATACCGCGCGCGCTGTTCTATCGGGTCATTCAATTCTGAAAACGCGTTCACTACTTCAAGACCTCCCATCACCAACTGGAACCGGTTGAGGAGTTCTGGATTTTCCGTCTGGCGTTTCGCAAACGGAGAAAAGCTCAGGGGGTAATCAACAATGAATGTCGGCCGGATGAGTTTCGGTCGAGAAACTTTTTTATAAATATTATCCATGATTTTTTCCCGCGCGTCCGTCTTCTTCACTTCAACGCCAAGTACCTGCGCTTTTTCTGCATACTCGTCGCGAGAAAAAGAATGCGGTTCTTTGATTCCCGTGTCGCGCTTGAGTAAGTCAAAAAAAGAAATTCTCTCAAACGGTTCTTTCACCGACATCGTTTGATTGTCGTACACGATTTCATGCCCGCCGGTTATTTCTTTTACCGTGGCACGAATCAATGTTTCAACAAATGCTTCCTGCCTTCGAGCATCGGCATACGCTTCATAAAACTCAAGCATTGTAAATTCCGGATTGTGCGTTACATCTATCCCCTCGTTTCTGAAATTCCTCCCCATCTCAAACACTTTATTGAACCCGCCAACCAAAAGCTCTTTTAAATAGAGTTCCGGAGCAATACGTAAATAGAGTTCGGCACCAAGCGCCTGATGGTGCGTTTTGAACGGCTCTGCCGTGGCACCGCCGGCGAGCGGCTGGAGTATCGGCGTTTCAACTTCAAGGTACCCTTCGCGGATTAAAAATAACCGCAAAAATGCCTGTATTTTTGAGCGAATAATAAATCGCTCCCGAACCGCAGGCGACATAAGGGTATCGAGATATCTCCGACGAAAACGCTCTTCCACATCCTGCAAGCCGTGCCATTTATCAGGCAAAGGACGCAGGCTTTTTGCAAGCATCCGCCATGCCGAAACCAAAATTGTTTTCTCGCCGCGTTTAGTAACAAAAAGCGAGCCTTCAAGCTCCACGAAATCGCCGATATCCACCGTCTCTGAAAAAAGGTCAAACGTTTCCTTCCCAAGCTCATCTTCTTTCAGCATCCCCTGAAACAAGCCGGTGCCGTCGTTAAAATTAAAAAAAAGAATAGCGCCCTGCCCCCGAAGCGTCATGACGCGCCCTCCCATGATAACTTTTTTCTTTTCCACAAATTCCTCGAAACGCGAAACCGCATCGCTCACCGCGGTGTCTATGCGCGAATCTCCCGGGTACGGGTCAATACCATGACTGCGCAGCTGCTCCAATTTTTTCATCCGCTCAGTGCGGAGTTCTTCGAGTGATGCCATTGAGTTACAATAAAGTTCTAAAGGAATAAATCACAAAACAATCGTTTGTAATTTACTGAAGGAAACACAATTCAATCAAAAAACATTATTCAATGCTCACGATTGTATACGCAAGCTGTTGGCCGTTTGGCGCCTTGAAAGACACGACTTCCCCTCTCTTTTTTTCATACAACGCTTCTCCCAAAGGCGACTTGATAGAAAGTTTCCCCGCCGCCATATCCGCTTCTTCAGAACCGACAAGCTGATATTTTTGCATATCGCTCGAGCCTTCTTTTTTAACCTCGACAATAGAGCCGATGTTAATTGAATCGCTCTTATGCTTGCTCGAAACAATAACTGCGCTCTTCAAAAGCACTTCGAGCTGATTGATGCGGTCTTCAAGTTTCGCCTGCGCTTCGCGCGCTTGCTGGTATTCCGCATTTTCAGAAAGATCGCCAAGTGATTTGGCGAACTCAAGGTCGTTGGCAATTTCTTGCCGCCGCACGGTTTTTAATTGGAGCAATTCTTTTTCAAGCTCTTTGTGTTTTTCTTTGCTTAAATAATCAATATCCGGTGTCATTGGCGCCATTATAACCGATGATTGAAGCAGGGTCAAGAAAACAACCGGAAACGCCGTTTGAATTTAGCGCGGTCAAGCAAACAAAGATTCAAGGGAAAACGAATCGGCACGTTCCCCTGAGAGCGCCGCCAGAAGGGCGTCTTCCATGAGGCCGCGCACGATGAGCGATTCGGCGTCTCTTGATGGAAATCCGCGCGTCCTCGGATAAAAGAGACGGTCTGCCGACAAACGGCGGACAGAAACAGCATGGGACGTTTTGGTGTCGTCGCTTGCCACTTCAAGCGACGGGATGGCGTCAATTTCCGCTCCGGAAGAAAGCATGAGGAAATTCCCCTCTTGCCTGCCCACCCCCCCGTGAATGTCTTTTGGCACCTGAATAAGACTCCGATAGATTATTTTTGAAAGCCCGCTCGCCGTACCTACCGAAAAAATATTTGAAACCGTATCATCCGCACGATGAAAAACTCGGGCAAGAGCATCATATCCGGCCGTTCCGTCTGTCTCCGCAAACGCCACCAGATTCGCTTTTGACTTTTCCCCCTCAAGAAAGACGGCTGTTTCCGATTTAAGAAAGCCGGCAGCGTACCCCGATGCTTCCACAAGCGAAACATGCGCCTTTTCTTTGGCAAACGCTTTTCTGTTTATAAAAAAGAGCCCGCCGGAAAAGCGCCGCAGCTTTTCGGCATACGCGACACGACTTTCTTCTTCCGCAATGACAAAAACGGTCCGGCCTTTCATATCGGCGGTATTCCCGGACGCGAAAGAAAAGGTTTCATGCACGGTAACCCGGGAGCGAGCTCCGGCAAACACAAACAGCATATCGGCGCCCGATGCCGGCATTTTTGTCTCAAGAACAATATCGACAGAAATTCCTTCATCGACCAGAACAACAACCCCGTCTGAAAAAAGAGCGGCAGACATCGCAAAGAAATGATTTGATGATACCCCCTCTTTTTGTGTTTCAAAAAGTGCGAAAATTTTTTCTGAAAAAGAATTTTCCTTGACCGCCTCGGGCCAACGCATGACACGCACCCCCTGCTCGGAGCTCGTGCGCCATTGATACGCATACGGTGATTCAGGAATATCCCAAGCCGTCACACGCGGAATGGCAGGCGCAATACCAAGCCCGTAAGAAAGTGTTTCTTCAGAGAATTTCTCGGCACATTCAAGCATAGAGAGGCGCCATTTTAAAAACACCTCCGGTTCATTACACGAGTGCGAAATATTTTGTATGTGCGATTCGCGGTTAGTCATTTTTTTGTTCCTAATTCGTGGTTTTTATATTATAACCCCTTGCAGTTTCCAGCCGGATGATACCCCGCCCTCTCTGCCGCTTCTTTGGTGTCAAACCATATCTTATTTTCATCTTTGATGCGCAGCGCCCCCGAGCACCAAGGAAAATGGTACGTTGTGCCATTCTTGGAAGCAACAAAGCTGCCCGCCTGCACCGCAGACGCGCCAGACAAACTTTCCGAAAGCCCCGCCGTGCCCTTTTTTGCTTCCGGAGCCATGCCTTCTTTTTGAGCAACAGCCGAAATTGCGGCGGCCGATTGCTCAATGCGAATTGGCGTTCTCTTTTCTTCGAGCCCTGATAATCTGCCGAGGCCGAACGAAGCGGAAGACACGAGCACAATCAACAGTACGGTAAAAATGTCTTTTCGTTCCAAAGCTCGCACAACGCTCTTGCATTTATCCGCAATATCTTTTATACTCATTGACACTACTATAGCAATAAAACCGTTAATAATACACCGATATGGCACATAAAAAAGCTGGCGGAACAGCAAAAAACTTAACCGATTCGCAGCCGAAGTATCTCGGCACGAAACTCTACGCCGGAGAAAAAGCAAAAACCGGCAATATCATCGTGCGCCAACGCGGTACACGCATCGTACCGGGCAAAAATGTCGGCCTGGGAACCGACCACACTCTTTTTGCAAAAAAAGATGGCGTTGTCTCTTTCCGCACCGTTCGCAAAACAAACTTCCACGGCAAAGTAGTTACCAGAAAAGAAGCGAGTATCGAATAAAAAAACCGCCCCGTGATATCACGGGGCGGTTTTTTTATTGTATCCATTACTCCTCTTCAACCACCAATTTGAATGTACCGGATTTTTCATTCACCTGAACCTTAATTTCATACTCCCCGATTGCTTTGATCGGCTCATCGTAGACAAGAAATGCTTCATCAATCGGGGCGCTCGATTGCTCGGTGAGCGCCGCGGCAATATCTTTTTTGTGCAGGCTTGCGAAAAGGTGCCCGCTTTTATTTGCTTTCGCCCGCATCGTAACGGTAATATCCGCAAGCTTTTTCAAATACGATTCCAGGTGGGCCATCCGCGCATCGGAAACCTGCTTTCCTTTCGCGCGCTCTTTTTCGAGCCCTTCAATTGCTGTCGGCGTCGCGACGATGGCAAGTTTTTTGGGAAAAAGAAAATGATGCGCATAGCCCACCGCCACCTCTTTCACGTCGTATTTGTGTCCGACTTTCGGAACATCTTTGAGTAAAATTACTTTCATTTGAGATTATTTTTATTTTTTCGCTTTCAGTAATCCCGCCGCTTTTTCCATTTGAGGGTCCTTGCCCGCTTTCACATCTTCGGCAGTCATTTTTACTTCATAATCCGGAGCCAATTTTTCTTCTGAAATGGAAACACCGTTTGGAGTAAGCCATCGGGCGATAGTCACTTTAAGCGATGTATCGCTCGTAATGGGCACCAATTCTTGCACCGAGCCCTTGCCGAATGATTTTTCGCCGACGAGCACGGCCTTCCCATGCTCGCGAAGCGCACCGGCTAAAATTTCCGATGCCGATGCCGAGCCCCCGTTTATCAAAATCGCCATTTTGAGCTTATCGGTGAATATATCATATCCTTTGCTTCGGTACACCTGTTCATTGTCATGGTCTTTGAAATTCTCGCGCACTACTGTTTTGCCTTGCGGCAAAAACCAGCTTGCAATATCCACCGCCGCCTCAAGAAATCCGCCCGGATTCCCCCGCAAATCAAGAATGAGCTTGTCGGAACCGCTCTTGGTAAACTCTTGAAGCGCACCTCGAAACGCATCGGGAGAGGTCGCGGCAAAAGTATACAATGAAATGACGAACACTCCATCGGAGCGAAGCTTGGTATCGATAACGGGGATGTTGATGATATCGCGCGTGATAGAAACTTCAAACGGCGAGATGCCTTCGCGCCCAATCTTGAGCTTCACCGAGGTGCCTTGCTTACCGCGAATTTTTTGTATCGCCTCATCAACCGGAGTATCAACGCTCCTGACTCCGTTTATTTCGAGAATGGTATCCCCCGCCTTGAGCCCCGCTTTTTCTGCCGGCGTATTCTTCAAAGGAGAAATAACCGCGAGAACGCCATTACGTATCCCGATTTCCATCCCAACGCCGCCAAAATTGCCGTTCACATCGCTTTGAAATATAGTCGCCTCTTTTGGCGGGAAAAAGACGGTATACGGGTCGCCATAGGAAGACGCGAGCCCCGCTATCGCCCCCCATACTTTTTCTTGGTCGGAAGGAATAGTTGAAGTCGCGGCAATATATTTTTCATTAAGTACATTCCATACTTTCCAAAAGGCGTCAAAGTCGGCCCCGCTTGCCGCCACCAAAGGTTCTTCTTTATTAAGAAGAGAGGTAATTTTATTTACCTCCGGGCGTTCATGGTATCCGGCATATACACCAACGAAAAAAGCGACCCCCACAACGGCCAGGGCCAAAAAAATCATTCCCAATTTACTGCGCGTATTCATTTGCGATGTATTATCGCAAACTATCTACTTGTGGTCAAACAGCCGAAACAGTATACTTGATATAAAGTAACGATGGATAATTCTGCACGAAGAAACACTACATCATGATTACCAAACACCTACACAAAAAACTCACCTGGATTGATATTGAAAATCCAACCTCTGAAGAGATTCAATCCCTAGCCGACGAATACGGCATCAATCCGCTTGTCGCCAACGAGCTTCTTTCGCCGACCCTCCGCCCGAAAGTGGAGCTCCACCACAACCTCATCTACCTTATCTTGCATTTCCCCTTTTTTGCGCGCTCGCCCGAGCAAAACAACACCGACCAAGAAATTGATTTTGTTATTGGGAAAAATTTTTTGATTACAACACACTACAAGCGTATCGATACACTTTATGAATTTTCAAAAGCGTTTGAAGTAAACTCCATCCTCGATAAAAGCAATTTGGGCGACCACGCCGGATTTTTATTCTTCTATCTCGTGCGCCAGCTCTACAAATTCCTCGAAGAAGAGCTTGATTCGGTGACAACCGACCTAAAAGACATCGAGTCCCGCATTTTCCACGGGGAAGAAAAACAAATGGTATTTGAGATTTCAAAAGTAAACCGCAATCTTCTCAATTTCAGACAGGCGACCCGCCCGCACCAGGAAGTATTGGCGTCGTTTGAAGTGGCGGGAAAAAAATTTTTTGGTGAAGATTTCGCCTACTATCTGCACGCGATTTCCGGTGAATATTACAAAATTTCAAACATCCTCGAAAGCAACCGCGAGACGCTCCTTGGGCTCCGTGATACCAACGATGCGCTTCTCACCACGAAAACAAACGAGGTAATGAAGACCCTCACCGTGATGGCGTTTGTCACCTTCCCGCTCATGCTCATATCGTCTATTTTTGGAATGAACACTCAGATGCTCCCTATCGTCGGAATGCCCAATGATTTTTGGATTATTTTGAGCGGCATGGGGCTAGCGACCATTTTCATGTTTATATTTTTCAAACATAAAAAGTGGATATAAAGGTATTAACCGGTATTTCGTCCGAGCGAAGACGAAATAAGATTTGGGCATGATTTTGCTTTACAACACACTGACGAGAAAAAAGGAGACGTTTGAGCCCCTCACGCAGGGGTATGTTTCAATGTACCATTGCGGGCCGACGGTCTATAACTACGCGCATATCGGCAATCTCCGCGCATATGTTTTCGCCGACACCTTGCGGCGAATGTTTGAGTATGAAAATTTTAAGGTGAATCAGATAATCAATATTACTGATGTCGGGCATCTCACATCAGATGCCGATGAAGGTGAGGATAAAGTTGAAAAGAGCGCCAAGCGCGAAGGTAAAAGCGCGCAGGAAATTACAAGCATATACATACGCGCTTTTTACCACGATATGGATATGCTCAATATCGAACGCGCCGATAAGTACCCTAGAGCAACCGAGCATATTCCCGAACAGATTGCGCTTATTAAAAAACTGGAAGCAGGCGGGCATGCCTATCGCACAAGCGACGGCATCTATTTTGACACGAGCACCTTCCCAGAATACGGCGCGCTTGCGCAACTAGACATAGAGGGACTCAAAGAAGGCGCGCGAATAGAAAAAAATCCGGAAAAAAGAAACGTGACCGATTTCGCACTCTGGAAATTCTCTCCAAAAGACGGAGCAAAACGCGAGCAAGAATGGGAGAGCCCATGGGGCTTGGGTTTCCCCGGCTGGCACATTGAGTGCTCCGCGATGAGCATGAAGTATCTCGGCGAAACATTTGACATTCACACCGGTGGTATTGACCATATCCCAGTGCACCACACCAACGAAATCGCGCAATCGGAGAGCTCCACCGGCAAGCCGTTCGTCCATTACTGGATGCACAGCGGATTTGTGAATGTGCCCGAAGGTAAAATGGCAAAATCGACGGAAAATTTTATTCGCCTTAAGACACTCGTTGAAAAAGGAATAAGTCCGCTCGCCTATCGCTATTGGCTTCTCACCGCGCATTACACAAAAACGATCAACTTCACTGAAGACGCCGTGAAAGCCGCGCAAACAGCGCTTGAAAAATTATATAGAAATGTCGTGGGATACAAAGACGGAGGCTCAATCAACTCTCCATATCAAAAAAGATTCGCTGGTATAGTTTCCGAGGATTTAGACACCCCGCGCGCAATCGCCCTCGTTTGGGAACTCGTAAAAGACGATTCCATTTCTTCTGCCGATAAAAAAGCGACCTTGCTCGATTTTGACCGCGTCTTGGGGCTTGATTTGACGCGTGCGAAAGAACACACCGCGGAAGAACCGATACCGGAAGAAATAAAAAAACTCGCGGAAGAGCGTGAGTCCGCGCGAAAATCAGGCGACTTCGCCAAAGCGGACGAACTCCGCAAAAAAATCGCAAGCCTGGGCTACGAAATGAGCGACACCAAAGACGGCTTCTCAATAAAAAAATCCACTTAGACGCCCAGCGTCTAAGTGGATTTGATTTGTTTGCTCCTTATTTTTCGACTACCACGACAAGAATGTTCTTATTGGGCTTGTTCGGGTCCGCATCCACAATCAGGTTTCTCATGTCTCTTGGATTATCTGTTATATAAGCAGCGTATATTCCTCCCTTAAAATAATGACACATGAGATAATTAAGGAAAGTGGCCTCACTTTTTAGCCCCAATAACTGCAAGGTTGCCTCCCTAATCCTCTGTTTTTCTTCTTCAGAAAAAACAATAAAATAATCCCCGTATTGTAGTCGTGGTTTGTTCATACACAACACCACCTCTAGCTCACACATTAAAGCTTTTTTTTATCCTCGGCAATCGGGGTTTTTAAGTAAGCGTTTCTTTTGGCATTTAACGTCCAGATTTCCATGGTGACCTCCTCGCAAGTGGCTATTAAATTTTGATAACTTTTTCTGGTACGAGCGGGACAACTGAAAATTTTTCGCTCCTTTTAGAATTTTATTGAGATACTCTTTCGTCGGACGCAACCCGTCGCACAATGCATCGGTATCAGCCACATACACAGTGGCAATTATTATAGATTGGTTACCTAGGCTAATTAACATGTTATCGCGGTGATAACCACCTTCGTAAGTGTCTAGCTCACTAAACTGCTTTCCGGTCAAATCAAAAATCACACCCTCAACTTTTGATTTTCGATGGGGGACAATGTTGGCCTTGCCGCTTCCATCTTTGCTACTTCTTTTGTTAAACTTAATCGCATAGTTTAATAGTATCGCACTCCCGATGACGGAAAATTTTTTATTCTTCAATCCCCCGAATCTTGTTTCCAATTGTTTCGTATCCATATTTGATCCGTAAGCAAAGTAATACATATATTATGGCCCCTTCCCAAAAAGAAAAAATTTAGTGTGGTAAGATATCCTGCATTTCAAAGAATATTTAGCTCTTTTTAAAGAGTAGCATATTATACAAGTTTGTCAAACCCCCCGGTAATACCCGCCGAGAATCCTGAAGAAATATCAATCAATCCTCATCCCCACTTTACGAACACTTTGTCCAGTTTGTTAAGCAAAAAACCTCTTTCGCACAAATAATTTTGTGCTAGACTAGCACCATGTCAGACGCTCTCAAAATCCCGCCGCAAAATATTGAATCCGAAAAAGCGCTCCTGGGCGCCATCATGCTCCGTCCGCAAACGATAAACGACATCGTCGCGTTCATCACGCCCGACACATTCTACGTCGACAAGCACGCCAAAATCTATCAGGCAATGCTCGCCCTCTTCGGCAAAAACGAGCCGATTGATTTGATTTCGCTCGCTGCAAAATTAAAAGAGCAGAAAATTTTTGAAAGCGTCGGCGGAAGCTCGTATCTGACCGAGCTTGTCAACACCGTCCCTTCCTCTACCAACATCAAGCACTACGGAGATATCGTCAGAAAAAAGCATATTTTGCGAAATTTGCTCGCCGCCGCCGACCATATTGCCGATTTGGGCTATCAGGAAGAAAAAGAAATAGAGCACGTGCTCGACGAAGCGGAGAAAAAAATCTTTGAAGTAACCAACACGGGGGTCAGGCATCAGTTTGTCGCGCTGAAAGAAACGCTCGCCGAGGCATGGGAGCGGCTTGATAGACTGCACAAAGCAGGCGACGAAATGCGCGGCGTACCGACCGGTTTTCCGGAGCTCGATAACAAACTCGCCGGCTTGCAAAAATCCGATTTGATTATTCTTGCCGCGCGGCCATCCGTCGGAAAGACATCTCTCGCCCTTGATATCGCGCGGCTCGCGGCAACCAAACACAATATCCCCGTCGGCATCTTCTCGCTTGAAATGAGCTCACAACAACTCGTTGACCGCATGCTCGCGGCAGAATCAAAGGTGGACGCATGGAAACTCCGTACCGGAAAATTAAACGCCGACTTAGAATTTACCCACTTGCGCGATGCACTCGACCGTCTGGCGCACGCGCCGATATACATCGACGACCAGGCCGGCAACAATATCTTGAACATGCGCTCGGTCGCGCGCCGATTAAAAAGCGAGCACGGCCTGGGGCTCATCGTCGTTGACTATCTCCAGCTCATGACACCGTCAACCGGCTCACGAAACTCCGATTCAATGGTGCAGCAGGTTACGGAGATTTCGCGCTCGCTCAAGGCGCTCGCGCGCGAATTAGACGTGCCGGTGCTTGCCCTCTCGCAGCTTAATCGCGCTGTTGAACAGCGCGGCGGGCGTCCTCGTCTTTCCGACTTGCGCGATTCGGGCAGTATTGAACAAGACGCCGACGTGGTGATGTTTATTCACCGAGACCGAGATGAAAATTCTGAAAGACAAAATGTTACGGAGATTCTCATCGAAAAGCACCGCAACGGCCCGACCGGAAAAGTGGATCTCTACTTCGACGACAAAAAGAGCACTTTCTTGAGCGTTGACAAAAGCGGATTCGGCGGCTCGCAAGTCCTGAAAAGCGCCGATGACTCATTCGGAGATTTTTAATCAATAAAAAAACCGCTCGTTATGAGCGGTTTCATTTTTTCCTCAAGATTTTTTTGGTTTTTTTTCTTTCTTTTCGAGAACCATTCCCTGCAATATCTCCACATGCAAAAGAATAGCCTCTTTTTCTGCATGTCTAACGGCAGATGAAATCATCTTCTTTATCTCTTTCTCCTGGATTTCAAACAAAACATCCAGCGGCAAGGAAAGCTCGTAGAACCAAGAAATAAGACGGGGTAAAAATTTTACTCCTTCGGTGTCCCCGTCATACGACGAGCTAAAAGGGATACTACACCAATACTGAGCTATCTTTTTACAAAGAGAGCATGTGCAAGCTGTCCCCCGTTTATAAATCGAACCAAAAGCAAAAGAGGTTCTCTTGAATCCGCGCCCATAAATATGCTCTCGCGCCGCTGTTTCAAGGACTGTCCCAGAATCAAAAAATAAGCCTGTTTGGTCTATAGCGCTTGCGGCAATTTCAGCAGCCCGTTGGCAAGTCATAGGCACACGTGCGAGAGACGACATCCCCAGCTCGGTACACTCAGAGCATCCTAAGTAATGTTGATACGCAGAGACTTCCTCGGTGGAAAATCCATCTCGTTCCGCAGCTCGCATCCCCATTCCCGGCAACAACAACCGCGCCTCTCTGCAGGCAATAGTTGGCGATTCAGATTCAGTATTACTTGTCTTGTTCATTTGAAGCCTCCTCCTTGATAGCGGTTTTAAAAAACAATTCGTACGGTCTAATCTGCCACTAAGCATGCCAAAAATAAGATAAAAGTCAAACGTAGCTCGCTTATGATAAATACGCTATACTTTTTGCATGAATCCCATCGAAAAACTCGCTGAATATTTTTTGAAATTCCCGGGGATCGGGCCGCGGCAGGCGAAGCGATTTGTCTATTTTTTGCTCTCAAGCGGGAGTGTTTTTCGCAAAATGCTCGCGGCACAGATTTTGACGCTTGATGAAGCCGTATCGCAATGCGTTTCGTGCCGAAGATTTTTCATGCGCGGAGGCACCACTTCCATCTTGTGCGATATCTGCGCTTCTCCAAATACCGACAATGCAACACTGCTTGTCGTTGAAAAAGAAACCGATTTTGAAGCAATCAAAAAAACAAACGCCTACCACGGCCGCTATTTTCTTTTGGGCGGCTCCCTGCCGATACTTGAGCCAAACCCGAATGAAAAAATAAGCATCAAGGAGCTTGTAGAAGAAGCGGACAAACAAGCCGCAAGCGGCGCGCTCAAAGAAATCATCCTTGCCATGGGAGCAACACGCGAGGGAGAAAATACCGCACAGTATGTCGCAAAAACACTTGAGCCGCTCGTGAAAAAATATTCGCTCCGACTTTCCGCTCTCGGCCGCGGCCTCTCCACCGGCACCGAGCTTGAATACTCCGACACCGACACGTTTAAAAACGCTCTCAAAAATAGAGGTTAAAAAAATTCCGCTTGTGAGCGGAATTTTTTTGTTATTTTACTTTATCGATTTTTACTTTCGTAAACGGCTGGCGGTGTCCTCTCTTTTTGAAATAGCGGCTCTTTTGTTTGTATTTGATGACCGTTACTTTCTTTGCCCTACCAACTTTTTCAAAAGACGCTTCAACAGTCGCCCCTTCAATATAGGGTGCTCCGACTTTCGTTGTTTTGCCATCGTCAAAAAGAAGCACTTTATCAAACACGACCGAATCGCCCTCTTTATATTCACCCGGCAATTTTTCTATCATCAAAGCATCGCCGTCCGAGACGCGATACTGCTTGCCGCCCGTTTCTATAATAGCAAATGTCATAATGCGCTTTATCATAACAAACATTCAAAAAAACACAAGGGCGTGCTATTATAGGCTCCGATGGAGAGGTGGCTGAGTGGTCGAAGGCACCGGTTTCGAAAACCGGCATCCGGGTAACTGGATCGAGGGTTCGAATCCCTCCCTCTCCGTAACGACAAATTTTGATAGCGTTTTCATAGCTATCAAAATTTGGCGTCTATCGACGCGAGGAGGGATTAGAAAGGCGGAGGCGGAGGAAAGTTTGCAAAACTTTTCTTTCCGCCGAGCCAGGGTCGTGAGCGGTATATTTTTAACGAAGCGAAGCGTAGTATAAAAATAACCGACTCCTGACCGAATCCCTCCCTCTCCGCAGATTGAAACTTCGCGATTTGAAGCCAAATAAAAATACCCGTACACCAGCGGCATACGGGTATTTTTAAATCAACATTATCAGGTCTTTTTTTAATCCCCTTTGCACTTTTCACACATGTCTCGTGCCGCTTCAGGCACATAGGAGCATGACGGCACCGAGGCAAAAAGACTGCAGTCGGCCGCCGGCGCGACTCCGGCAGAAGGCGCACTGCCCTCACCCGATGACGGGCCAAAGTTTCCTGAAGGAATCTTGAAGTCTTCCCCGTTTGGAATATCTCCCGGCTTGAGCCCTTCCGGTATATTTTCAGGTTTAAAGCTTGCGGGGATATTCGGCTTGAAGTTTGCCATGCAACCGGCAATAATCTCCTGGATATTCGACGGCGCACTCGTCATTTTCGACACATCACCTATTTTTGATTTGATGCAATCGCGAATTTCAGGCGGCGCACCACTCAATCGATCTTCCATCATTTTGAGCGCCGATTCTTTAATCGTCCCCGCACATCCTTGCATTACTTGCCCGATTTCGGGTCCGATCTCGACATCCTCGCCTCTCTCAATGGCCGATACTTTATCTTTTCCGAGCTTTTCTTCTATGCACGCCCGCGCCTCTTCCGGCATTTGGCCCAATCCTTCCTGAAACTTCTTCATTCCTTCCACCCGCATATTTTCAAAACATTTTCTGAGCACATCGCCCTGTTCCGGTTTTGGCGCTTCTCCCGCTTTTATTTTTTCTAGCTCTCCGGATTCTCCCAGCCCTTTTTCAAGACAAGCAACCGTTTCGGGCGGCGCCTGATTGAGCGCCCCTTGCAGCTGTTCTACCATTTTGCCCATATTTTTTTCAAAGCAATCTTTTATTTTTGCTCCCATTTCAGGTCCGGGCATAAATTTACCGCTTTCGATTTGCCCGATGACATTTTCTCCGAAATTATCCTTCAAACATTGAATAACCTCTTTCGGCGACTGCTTCAATCCGGCACGCATTCTTCCCATGCCATCTTCTATTTCTTTCAGTTTGTCGGAAGGAATAATATCGTGCTCTTTGGCAAACTGGAAACACACTTCCTGATTGCCGAGGTTATTGCAAAACGCATCGCACGTATCTTTTGAACGGCATCCGCCCGGGCCTTTTCCTCCCACTTTCTTTGCTATTGCCGCATCTTCAGGGCTAATGAGCCCCGCTTTTTCGGCAAAATTCAAACATTCGGTTGTATTGCTATCATTGTCGCAATATTTTTGACATTCAGCTTTCGTCTTGCACCCGCCCGGCGATTCGCCCGAATTGATAAGTGGCAACACTTTTCTTGCAAGGCTCGCTTCTTCCGCGCTCACAAAACCGGCCTTCTCGGCAAATCCAAGACACTCTTCGGCATGAGTTGAAACGGCGCAATAATTTGAGCAAGACTCTTTGTTTTTACAGCCTCCGGGCATCGTGGCTCCGGATTTAAGCGCCTGCGCCACCTGTTTGGCTTCTTTGAGCGCCCCGGCCGGAATCAGGTCGTGCTTTTCGGCAAAAGAAAGGCAGGAATCAATATTTTTCAAATCACTGCAAAAAGCTTCGCATGAGGCTTTTGAATTACACTGGCCCGGACCCTCTCCTTTCAGCACATCGGCAAATTTTTTTGATTGTTCGGCTTGCTCTTTAGTGAGAAGACCATTTTTCTCGCCGTAGGAAACACAGGCCGAAATATTGTTTTGATTATCGCAGTATGATTTGCAGTCGGCTTCGCTCTTGCAGCTACCGAGCTCTTTTATCGGATAAACGCTTTGCGGCTTTGCCGTCTTGCTCAAGTGCCCGACAAGACCATAAGCACTGTCAACGACTTCTCCCGAAGCATTAAACGCGTACACTCTCCCCCAAAGATTTAGTTTCCCGTCTTTCGGGCTGGTCGTTTTATATCCGAAAGAAAGACTCCCGCCAGTGCCTTCGTTGTAGCCGGTCACCGCCCAATTGGTGGTCGCGGGATTATAGACGACGGTGTAGGTTTCGCCCGCCTTGAGCGTGCCCATCGGGTCTTTCGCTCCCTGCCAGCCGGAATCATCAAAGGTAGCGGCATCAAATATTACATAAAAGGTCTTACCTGAATTTATGTAATCCGCCCAGGCGTTATCGGCCGCAGTTGCCACATGTGCGGCTATGCCCGAAAAAGAAAGAAAAGCCGCCGCCAAAAGAACGGCAAAATTAGATACGGCAAAATTAAAATTTATTTTTTTCATACTAATATCTATTATCGAGCAAAAGGATTGGTATATCCTTGTTTATACGGATTCGTTTCGACCGAATTAAATGGATTCACGTTTGGTAATTTCTCGAGCGGCTGCGTGCCTCCCACTCCTGTTCCCTCCGAAAGCGCTCCGCCCAATGAGGCGTCTTTCAGAGCTTCGGGTGCGATTGCCTGTTTTTTGCTCACAAAAAGCCAAGCGGCCAGAGCGATAAAAACGACAACCAAAATAACGATTGTTGATTGTTTCATAATGTATCTATTATACCACTTTCATTTTTGCCAAGAGAAGCGATTTTATCCACTTCGTCCTCTTGGCAAAAGCCCCAGAGGCTGGCGAGAAATACCTTGTTGTTTGCCGGAAAGGCGTGTATAAAAGAGGTATATGAAAAATCACGAACAAGCCCCGAGAGTGAGCGCCGAGGACGAACGAAACCGCGCGGAACAGCGCGCTCGGCAAGAATGGGGAGAAAATATCGCCAAAGAATTTGGCATTGAATATACCGGTGAATTTTTTGAAATCCCCCGCTTCGACGAAACAGGAAAAGAAACGGGACGCACGCGTGTCCACGCGTGGGACAAAATTCCGTTTTGGAGCGAAGACGGAAAAAAGATGGTGGACAGCGCCGACATTAAAGACGTAGTACGCGCAATCCTCAAACATCCTGAAATGGAATTGCGCCAAGCAATTAAACAAACGAAAAAAGAAGCCGGCTCGGAAGCAAGCGCTTAACCATGACCGAATACCTCCTCAACTTTTTTGTTTCTACCATAAACGCGGGCGGATACATGGGAATTTTTTTTCTCATGATTCTCGAGAGTATGATTTTCCCCGTCCCGAGCGAGGCCGTGATGCCGTTCGCAGGCTTTTTGTGGTTTTCCGGCGGCATGTCTTTTTGGCCTATCGTTTTGGCAGGCACGGCCGGCAGCATCGCAGGATCGCTCGCGTCGTATGCCATCGGGTTCTACGGCGGCAGAGCGTTCATTCTCCGTTATGGAAATTATTTTTTTCTCAATGAAAAACATCTGCTGATGACGGAACTTTTTTTTAATCGATTCGGGAATAAGGCCATTTTCATCAGCCGGTTTATCCCCGTCGTGAGACATTTGATTTCCATACCGGCCGGCATCGGCGAAATGCCTTTGATGCGCTTCACCCTCTACACGACCATTGGCGCCAGCATGTGGAATTCTTTTTTGGCGTATGTGGGATATGTGCTCGGAAGCAATTGGGGGGAAATAAAAAAATACAGCGAAAGCGTCGACATATTTATAGCCTTGGGCATAATTGCTTATTGCGGATATTGGCTCTATCGGCAATATCGGCGCTCCCGCTCTCAACCCGACCAGCCCAAAGAACGAAATTGAAAATCGGCTAATGTGATAGTATAGTAATCTCGTGCGAGGGCAATTGGCTGTCCTGCCAGACAAGTCGTAAAAATAAAGGGGCGGTTAGTTGTTTTGGTAGATAAAGTCGAAACAATACACAAAAATATCCGTAATAATCTATAATTACAATGACGGGCGGTTAGCTCAGTTGGTAGAGCGTTCGCTTGACGTGCGAAAGGCCACAGGTTCGAATCCTGTATCGCCCACTGATTCAATATGAAACAAATTTTTTGGAAATTTTTTCCGTTTTGGATTTTTTTAATCTTTTTCAAATTCGGAGGCGGGCTGCATTATTCGCTCATTTCGCCGTTAGGAGAAAAATTCTTACCACTATGGCTTGTGGGCATCCTCATGGGAGGCAGTTCTTTGGTGCAGCTTTTGCTTGATGTGCCCGCAGGGCACCTGCTTGACCGCTACGGCTATTTGCGGTTTCTCAAAATTACTACGTTTCTTTTTCTCGTTGCCGCATTATGCATCAGCTACGGACTCACCATCAACACCTATTTCTTGAGTATTTTTTTTAGTATTTTTGGATGGCTTTTTTACGGCTCCGGCGTCAACGCATATATCCTCTCGCACGCACCGAAAGAATCCGCCGGAAAATTTATTTCTTTGCGGGATGTCGCCGGCTCAATCGGCATGATGTTGGGAAGCGCGGCGCTGCCGTTTGTGCTTTTGTTTGCTCCGCATTATAGCTACATGGGCTACGTCATATTCGCGTTCCTGTTTGTTTCTTTCATTGCGCTTTTTTTCAGCCCGAAAGACCGAGTATCCGTACACGCAGAAACAAAACTTCCAACGCAACACCACTACATCCGCCGACATTTTATTCACACGACCATCCAAGCGATGAGGCGGCTTAACCCGGCAAGCAGCATGCTCATCATGCTCGACCTCGCCGGCTCGATATTCTACGGCGTCATTTGGTTTGTGGTGCCCTTAGTCATCGCACACCAAGCCGATGCAAAGCTCCTTGGGTTAGGGCTCGGTATTTTTGACTTCGCGGTCGTCGCTTTGGGATTTTTATTAGGCAGTCTTGCCGACAAAGCAAATAAGCGCACTCTCGTATTTTTTGGACTTCTGATTTTTTCAATCTCGGGCATGCTTCTTGGGTTAAACTTCGGGTGGCTCTTTCTTCTCTTTGGATTTTTGGCGACGACCGGCGACGAAATGGCCGGGCTTTCGCTTTGGTCGTGGCTTCATTCGCTCGACCGAGAGCATGCGAGCGACGGTGTAATTGCGGGCGTCATCGGTTTCTTTCAGGATTTGGGCTGGGCAATCGGTCCGGTTTTTGCGGGTATCGCTTACGGATTGGTCGGCCCCTCAATGACTATTATTATCGGCGCTATTCCGATACTTATCATCTGGGCAGTGTATCAAATAAAGATGCGGGAACATCATTCGCATAGCGGACTTTCGTTTGCGCTTATTCCCCAAAAACCGCACCGCGCCCGCCACAAGACATAACCCCACAAAAAAATGAAAATTTTAGCCATAGAAACAAGCTGTGATGAAACCGCTATCGCGATTCTTGATATTGCGGCTGTTGGCAAGAGCACCAAAGCGCGCATATTGGCAAACATGGTGCATTCGCAAATCGAAATTCATGCGCCGTATGGCGGCGTGTTCCCGTCGCTCGCAAAGCGCGAGCATGCAAAAAATCTCGTGCCACTTCTTGTTGCCGCGCTCAAAAAAGCCCGTCTGTTTTCAAAAAAGAAACCGGTGCCACACAAACAAAATTTTTCTTTTGCGGAGAAGCTGTTTGAAAAAGAACCGGGGTTGCTTGAGCCGTTTTTAAAAGAAATACCAAACATCAAAAAACCCGCCATCGACGCCATCGCGGTCACCTACGGTCCGGGGCTTGAACCGGCGCTCTGGGTCGGCATCAATTTTGCAAAAGCTCTTTCCCTCGCGTGGAACATCCCCATCATTCCGGTAAACCATATGGAAGGTCATTTGTTTTCTCCTTTCATGCGGGGCGATACTTTCCGCGTTCCGAGCCTTCCCTTTCCCGTTCTTGCGCTCCTCATTTCAGGAGGCCACACCGAGCTTGTGTTGATGAAGCGGTGGGATACCTATCGCGTCATCGGTCAGACGCGAGACGATGCGGTGGGCGAAGCATTTGATAAGGCGGCTCGCATGCTCTCGCTCCCCTATCCGGGCGGACCGGAAGTTTCAAAGCGCGCAGGAATGTTTGACCCAAGCGGAAAAAAATTGGGCATTTCTCTTCCGCGCCCGATGCTTCATTCCGATGATTGCAATTTTTCATTTTCGGGACTCAAAACAGCGGTCAGATATTTGCTTGATGATTTACAAAAGAAAAAAGTCCCGCTGACTGGGGGGCTCATCGCGGAAATTTGCCACGAATTTGAGTCGGCGGCGGCAGAAGTGATTGTTTCAAAAACAATGCGAGCAATATCGGAACACTCGCCGCGGATGCTCCTAGTCGGCGGCGGCGTTTCGGCAAATACGGCAATCAGAAAGACGCTTGAAGAAGCAACGGCGCGCCATGCAGAAAATATCACCCTGAGGCTCCCCGACTCTTCATTCACCGGCGACAATGCCGCGATGATCGCGCTCGCCGCCTATTTCAAAAAAAAGCCGGCGGCAAAAAAAATGCGCGTAAAAACAAAAAAACTTTCAGCACTGAAAGCCCTCGGGAACGTGCGAATCGATGCACAAAAAATGCCCGCGATATTTCTACCGCGGACATAAATACAAATTTTATTTCGCCCCGTTATTCTGCTTCATCATACTTTTGATTAGCCCGAATTCTTTTGGCGGCTCTTTTTTAGAACCCATGACGGCAATAACCAGAAGGCCGATGATAGCCAAAGAAATAAACATAATCATAAAAATATCTTTTTTGTCTTCCGCCGGTTTTTCCCTCTCTTTTCTTTCTCTTCTCATTCTTTCATACATTTCTTGCGGGGTCTCCTGTCTTTCCACGACATCCTCCTTTAAGTAAGGGACTAAGCGCTGCTTGATACGGCACCCATCGTGAATCTGTGATAAAGATACCTCATTTTTTATAGAACGCAAATCGTGTTAATATGAAAGACGTTATGGACGAACGATTGCTTAAGCCCTACAACCCCAAAGAGCACGAGGACGCCCTGTATGAAACATGGCAAAAAAGCGGCTTTTTTACGCCGGAAAAAACCGGCAGCGAAGACGGTCCGCGTTTTTCAATAGTGCTGCCTCCGCCAAATGTAACCGGCACCCTTCACATAGGGCACGCGGCCATGCTCGCCATTGAGGACAGTATTGTCCGCTACAAGCGCATGCGGGGCCACAAAACGCTTTGGGTTCCGGGCACCGACCATGCGGCCATCGCCACCCAATCCCGTGTGGAAGCCGATATCTATAAAAAAGAAAAGAAAACGCGGCATGATTTCGAGCGCGAAGTATTTTTAAAACAAGTGGAAACATTTGCGCAAGAAAGCCACGACACGATTGTAAATCAAATAAAAAAAATGGGGGCATCGGTTGACTGGTCCCGCGAAGCCTTCACGCTTGACGAGAAGCGCGGCCGCGCGGTCAACACCGCGTTTAAAAAAATGTACGACGACGGTCTCATTTACCGCGGCGCACGCATCGTCAACTGGGACCCAAAACTGCAAACCACCGTCTCTGATGATGAAATCGAGTGGCAGGAAGAAACCGCGCCCTTCTATTATCTTACCTATGGTCCGTTTACTATCGGCACATCACGTCCTGAAACAAAATTCGGAGACAAATACGTCGTCATGCATCCCGATGACGCGCGATATGCCAAATACAAAGACGGCCAAAAAATAGAGCTTGAATGGATAAATGGTCCGATCACGGCCACGATAGTCAAAGACAGCGCGATTGATATGACATTCGGTACCGGCGTTATGACCATTACCCCATGGCATGATACGACTGATTTTGAGATTGCGGAACGACACGACCTCGATAAAGAACAAATCATCGACGAGCGCGGTATCCTTCTGCCCGTTGCCGGGGAATTCGCGGGACAGCACATCAAAAAAGCGCGCCCCCTTATCGTGGAAAAATTAAAAGAAAAAGGCTTGCTTGAAAAAGTGGATGAAAAGTATGTTCATAATATTGCGATAAACAGCCGCGGCGGAGGAGTCATTGAACCGCAAATAAAAAAGCAGTGGTTTGTCGCGGTAGATAAAGAATTTACGCTTCCCCGCTCCTCGATTGAAGGCATCTCTTCCGGCGCCACCACCACTTTAAAGCGCCTCATGCGGCACGTGGTGGAAAGCAAACAAATACAAATTATCCCCGATAGATTCGAAAAAATTTATTTTAATTGGATAAACAACCTGCATGACTGGTGCGTCTCGCGCCAAATTTGGTACGGACATCGGATTCCGGTTTGGTATAAAGATAGCCAGATCCACGCCGGAGAAACCCCCAAAGAAAGCGGATGGACTCAAGACCCCGATACGCTCGATACTTGGTTTTCGTCGGGCTTGTGGACCTTTTCAACGCTTGGCTGGCCTGATACAGAAAATGCTGATTTTAAAATGTTTCATCCCACCAGCCTCCTTGAAACCGGATACGATATTATTTTCTTTTGGGTTGCGCGAATGATTCTTATGTCCGGATACCTCCTCGGCGACGTTCCGTTCAAGACGGTCTATCTGCACGGGCTCGTGCGCGATGCAAAAGGCCGCAAAATGAGCAAATCGCTCGGCAACACCATTAACCCGCTTGATATGATTGAAAAATACGGCGCCGATGCGACGCGTCTTTCGCTTTTAATAGGCGCGCCGGCGGGCAACGACATCAGCCTTTCGGAAGATAAAATCCGCGGCTATAAACATTTTGCAAATAAAATCTGGAACGCCGCGCGTTTCGTATTATCAAACACAAATAGTATGTCAATCAACGCCGCCCCTGCCCTTTCCGAAATAGACGCGCGCACCCTTTCAGAATTTGAAACATTCACCAAAGAAATCACCGCGGACATTGAAGCATACCGCCTGCATCTCGCATCAGAAAAACTGTATCATTATTTTTGGCATACTTTCGCCGATGTTATTATCGAACAAACAAAACCGCGGCTTAAAGACGATGCGAACGGGCAAGATAAAATCTCCGCACAATACACGCTCCTCTATATTTTTACCGACTGCATAATCATGCTGCATCCTTTTGCGCCGTTTGTGACCGAAGCCGTCTGGTCGGTTATGCCGGGCACAAAAAATCTTTTGATTGCCGCACCGTGGCCTGACACCAAACCGATTACATCATGACCTTCTCTCCGCAAATTCTTTTTTATGCGCTCATAGGAGGCATTCTTCCGGCGCTTTTGTGGTTATGGTTTTGGCTAAAAGAAGATGCCGCGCGTCCGGAGCCACGCGGGCTCATCCTCTTTTCTTTCATTGCCGGCATGGCAAGCGTCGTTCTGGTCTTTCCTTTAGAGCAATTCGCCTATGCACGGCTTAGCGGAGGATTGCTACTTATCTTGGCATGGGCATTCATAGAAGAAATCGTAAAGTATGCGGTCACCGTCTATGCCGACTTGCGAACCCGATTCTTCGACGAGCCGGTTGATGCGCCCATATACTTCATCACCGTTGCGCTTGGTTTTTCGGCTTTGGAGAATGTACTCTTTATGTTGGCCTCATTCAATAACGGCGAATTCATGGGAGGGCTAATTACCGGGAATCTGCGTTTCCTCGGTGCGACTCTTCTTCATGTGGTAGCATCGGGTTCCATCGGCATTGCATTGGGCCTTGTCTTCTACAAACGCCGAGCAATAAAAATTATCGCCACTGTTCTGGGAATCGCGGTTGCAATTGCCGTGCACGCCGCCTTTAATTATTTTATTCTGCAAACTCAAAATAAAAGCACTTTTATTATTCTTTCCGTGCTGTGGTCGGGCATTATCCTTCTCTTATATTTATTTGAAAAAGTAAAAAAAATAAAGCCGGCAAACAACGAATAAAGATACGCCGCTTTTATGCACAGATTCGGTTGTTTACATCAGAACAGCCGTGTTATACTAGGAGCATATTAGGATAAGAAAAGGACGGCCGCACGGCGTTGTTTTTTATTTCTTATTCACTAAAAATAATTATGTTTGAAAATAAAAAGTCATTTTTTGAAAAACTCACCGGCAGCCTCAACCCAAGCACAGAAAACGAGCTCGAGGAACGCGAGCTTCACATACGAGGAGCTGTGGAAAAAAAGGATCGCGAAAAAGACACGGGCGGCTGGATTGAGGAAGACAACGGAGAGGGACAGCTTACCGTCGATGTATACCAGACCCCTGAAGACATCATCATACAAACGATGGTTGCCGGCGTAAAACCGGAAGATTTGAACATATCCATCAACCGCGACATGGTCACCATCAAAGGCCGGCGCGATGGTTCGCGTAGCGCAAGAGACGATAATTATTTTTACAAAGAATTATATTGGGGCTCTTTCTCGCGCACCGTTCTTTTGCCGCAAGAAATCGACGTCGATAATTCCGAAGCGCTCGAAAAACACGGCCTCCTCACCATTCGCCTTCCAAAATTAAATAAAGAAAAGACGACAAAAATCAGAGTCAAATCACTCTAAAGACGCCATAAACAAAAACGAGTCTGCATAAAAAAGGCCCGAGATTATGTCTCGGGCCTTTCGTTTTGGGTTGTTGTTTAATCGGCACTCTCCGTGGCCGTCAACGCCACATCGGCAACAACTTCTTTGATGCGGAGATAATACTCTGCACTTAATGGCCGCGGGCTATCTCCAATCCTTTCGCCATCCTCACCCTTTTGCCAGACCATTACCGGTGTGCCATCAGGGCGAAAGAGCGGCTGCCGCGCCACGAGAGCGATATTCACAACACGCTCACCGGTAGGCATCTTTTCGTGTCCGTAGAAAAGATTTGAAAATACCTGCGCCCGCCACAAAGCACTGTTGCACATATCCTTGAAATCAATCTCATTCAGCGCCCTTTGCATGTTTGTCGAGTCATATATCGCCGGCTTTTCACGCGAAAACAGAAAGCGCACCATATGATACAATCTCCCGGATTTGAGGCGTTCTTGGTAAAATGCATCTACCAATGTATATCCGGCCGTACTGAGTTCACCAGGAAGCTTCGCGAGCGAGCAATTTTCCGTCGGTTTGAGAATAACATAACCGTCGCCGTGCTCATTTTTGAGCCGTCTCCTCGCGCTTTCTGCCGCAGTTTCGGCATTAAGCCTCCTTATCGTTGACGGAATTGCCCGGGGGTTTGAAAAACTGAACTGCACTGCAATTAGACGAACGCTTTCTACGGCCTTAGACATTGTGATCTCCTTTTGTTGTGGGTTTTCGATTTTTCGATGATGGCACCGATGATGCAGAATCAACAAAGAACTTTTTAGCTGTTTTTAATTTAGCACATCATATTAACGATGTCAATGTCCGCTACGCGCAGCACAAAGCCCCCTCGTCTCCTCACTTCGTTTTACTTCGTTCGGTGCCGAGGGGCGGAGTCGAACCGCCGACCCTTTGCTCTTCAGGCAAATGCTCTAACCAACTGAGCTACCTCGGCAAAAAATATTTGAATGGAACCGCTAACCAAAACAGCTACTCCGGTAAAAACCTTAAAAAGATTTGAGCGCGTCCAATATATTCGGAGAAACGGAACCGCCGATACTTTGCAGCTTCCCATACATCTGCATAAGCTGATTGATATACGGCTGTGCAAAATAATACGCGCCAAATGCCGAACCGATAATAATAACCCAATATACGGCATGCAAAAATCTCCCCCATCGCATGTTACTCTGTAGGCGTTTTAGTATCTTATTGTTCTCCTCCGACAACGCCAGATTTTCTTTGAGCAGCTTTTGTATATCCGGTTCCATCATCCAATAATACTAAAAAATCTATAAAAAACAAGGCGGATATGCTATAGTGCTAGAGTTATAATACCTTGCGCCCCTGTAGTTCAACGGATAGAACAGTCCCGTCCTAAGGGATAGATGTAGGTTCAATTCCTGCCGGGGGCATAACAATAAAGCATGATGAAACAAAAAACTCGCCATTTCTTGGCGAGTTTTTTGTTGTACTGATTATATCCCCAACGCCGATTTTATTTTTTCTTCATTGAAACCGATGATCATGTCCTTTCCGATAAACATGACCGGCACCCCCATTTGTCCGCTCTTGTCTATCATTTCTTTGCGTTTCTCCGTATCGGCCGCGACGTCATATTCAATATAGGCAATATTATGCTCTTTAAAAAAATCTTTCGCCATTCGGCAATATCCGCAGGTCGGCGTCGTGTAAATTGATACGTTTTTCATATAAGGCAATATGATTAATTGTTAAATATGATATACATAGTATAGCATAAAAATAGAAATCTCTATTTTGGAGGAAGCACTATGTCTAAAAGGTTCTTTGAGATAGCAAGTCGGTTTAGCAAGCATTCCACCTGTTTAAAAACAAAAACGGGCGCCATTATTGTCAAAAATAATGAGATACTCTCCACTGGCTGCAATCTATGCGCTCCTCTGGGGCTTTCTCACGGCGAGTCGGTATCGGTATGCCCGAGAATAACCGTCAAAACCGGAACCAATTATGAATTGTGCCAGCCATTACACGCAGAGGTAATGGCGTGTCTCAACATCAGACCAAATCGAAAACCGGAAGAATTGGCGGTATTCGCGAGTCACCTTCGGCCCTCAAAAGATGAGGTTCTTCAGGCATTTACAAAGGAAGAGCGGGCAACCCTTGCGGGAGCAACACTCTGTCTCGTCGGGCACTATTGGGCGTGCGATGGGTGCCGCCTGGTTACCGAAACGTTGGGAATAAGCAACATTCAATTTGACAAAATTACGGGCATGGCGACAGAAACTCGTTACCAAAAAAATAATATGACGTGAGGAAGAATAAAAAACAAAAGCCGCTACAATGTAGCGGCTTTTTTGAAAAATTGGCAGATTGCAGATTATTTATCGCGCTCGTTGACTTTTGAACATTTACAAAACACACACTGGAAACATTTGCAGTCACGGGGATGTTTGAAATGTTCCTTGTGGGGAATTCCTGACTGATTCGCGGCTTCCTGGCATAGCGAGCACACCTCCCCTTCTCTATCGCCAGAATAATGATCAGACCCACGGCATGTGGTCATTTCTAAAATGTGTCTGTGATTCGCCCAATCAAATTGCATGGTAACTACTGTAGGTCCTTTTTCAATAGGACTCATCTTTCTTCCTCTCTTTCTTTTCATCAAGTGTCTCCCATTCACTCGCCATGCCACCGGGGCCATATATTCCTAGCCTCCATACCTTCTTGGTGGCTTCGCAACCATCCCTTAAGCACTTCTTGACGCCTTTTTGAACAGCCTCACTCCAAAAGGCAAAGTGCACACCCGTCATTTTAATCGGCTCCTTCAGGGACGGTTCCTTTTCAAATTTATGCAGACCAACTGAACACAAAAATCCGCCAATAATATTCATCTTCCTTCTCCTTTCCTTTGATTTTTCAATGTTCTTTTTTAACTTCCCGTACGATAGCATGAATCCAGAAAAAAACAAAAGCCGCTACATTGTAGCGGCTTTTTTGAAAATTTAAAAAACTTTCTTTATTACGGATCTTTTTTCAGGCACCTTTCCTGTTTTTTGAAGTTTATTCAGTAATGTTTTCTGTAATAAGGCATGTCTTTCGCAAGACGTCTTTGATCAAGGAGAGGCTCTGTTCTCGATTGTCCTTCTCGGCGTTCACGGTCCACGATTTCACACAAAATAAGATCGATCCTGTCATGTGATCTTTTGTATTTATCATAACCGTCGGGATGATTATATTCTTCAATTAGAATCCACCACGCTTCTTTTTTTTCTGCGTTCTCTTCCGAGATATTAAAGGCACAAAAAACTAACTCTTCATACCCATATAAACTATTAAACGACTTGGAACATCCATCAAAAATAAATTTCATGGTTTTGCCTAATTTTAATACCCTCGAGGAAAATTCCGCCATTTTATTTTTTTCGATGAAACCCGTTAGCGTCTTTATGGTTCTCCAGTCTAAGCTTTCTATATCAATTTCGTCAAACAGCTCTTCTGTATATTTCTTTGCTTCCGGGAGAGAAAGTAACCTGAGAAGCGATTCAATTGCCCGCCTTTGAACCTCCTTGGGTATCTCATCGGCTGGCCCATAGAGCGCCTTCACAAAGCCACCTCCTCGGCATGCTCGCCACTCGTCCTCGTTTTTTGAGTTTGGAGATGGGGCGGTATATCTTTTGACAAGTTTCTTTAATCTTGGAATCGATTTTCGGTCAGAAATCTCTGCTAGGTAGAGCAGTGCATCAATAAGCGGTATTTGTGTCCCGCTATCAAGCGGAATCCAAAACCAATCTCCTTTATCCACCAGGTCGCGAGCTAATCTTTTATACATTTCCCAACGAGGACCCGCTCCGCGCATACGGCGCTCGTTGTCAGCTACCCAATTCTGTAAACGTTTCAGACAATCTAAGTCTAAAATATTCATCTTCCTTCTCCTTTCCTTTGATTTTTCAATGTTCTTTTTTAACTTCCCGTACGATAGCATGAATCCAGAAAAAAACAAAAGCCGCTACATTGTAGCGGCTTTTTTGAAAAGATTATATTTTTTCTTTTACTTTTCCGGTTTTTTGGTACGTCCTCCAAACCGGTAGCCAATCGTTTTTGAACACTCCCAAAATATACTTATCCCAATATCTGCCTCTTTTGAAGACCTGCTTGCGCTCTGTTCCCTCAAGTTTGTAACCACAGTGCAGATTGTACTGCAAACTTCGCTTATTAAACTCCACTACCGAGGAACAAATCTTGTGAAGATTGAGCGTATTAAAGGCATACTCGAGGATCAACATTTTGGCATCAGTGCCATAACCCTGATTCCAATATTCTTTTTCTCCGATTACCGCTCCGGTTACAGCCGTGCGGTCTTTCCAATTAATGTTGTGAAGCCCGATGAGTCCGATAGGCATGCCGCCATTCAGGACATCCGAAACCTCAATCGCAAAAACGATATTGTCACTGCTTTTTGAGGTTTTATCGAACCATTCTTCCTCTTTTTGTTCTGACATTGGAAGATAGGTAGCAAGATACTGATTCACTTCGCAATCGTTAATCCAACGAAGACACGATTCAAAGTCGGTTGCTTTACGCAACGGACGGAGATTAACTTTTTTACCTTTCAAAAAAATAATCTTTTTCTGTCTTTCTTCCATTGTACGCTCCTTTCAATACCGTTTGGAAAAACACTTTATGCAATCAAGATTCTTTTGCAAGGAAACTCTTGAGTTCTCCCAGAGTTTTTATTTCTTCCGGAAAGACCGTCCAAAAACCACATTTTTGACAAGAGAGTTCTTTATTTTTCTCCACCGGCTTTACGATGAGACGCCCTCCGCACGGATGATGGAGCAGCTCATCCGAGGATACACTGACCGCGTCAACTTCCGTTTTGTTTGGCTGTCCCCACCGCCATATCAAGACTACCAATTCCCCTTTCTCAAGCGGAACGTACCCCTCTTTCCAAACAGGAGTGGGCATAATTTTCCCTTTCAGTTATTTATTTTATGACAAAGATAAAAAACTTTAAACTAGCCTAAAAAATATTATACGTAAAGATACTAAAATGTCAATAAACGGCTCCCTCTTCGCGCCTGACTCTTTATTATTTTTATGTGGGTACGGAGAATCGGTCACGAGTTACTAAGCGATTTCTTCGCTACGCTCAAAATCTGCTAAGTACTCTCGACCCCAGCTCGCCATTGCTTGTTGGCAATATGGCTCCGCTTTTCGATTCTCCACGCAAGCCAAGCAGTTGGCTTGCTGTACCCACCTCATTCGCAGGGCTCATGATGCGGGTACGGAGAATCGAACTCCGATCTGTTGCTTGGGAAGCAACCATTCTGCCACTAAACTATACCCGCAAAAAATTACTGAATACCAAAAATTCGCTTCCACCAAGGGGCTGCCTGCGAGGTACCGCTTTCTTCCCCGTTTTGCGGCGAAGTAATCGTGATGACCTTCTCCCCTTCTTTTGCAACATTGAATTTTGTGCGCACCTCTTCTTCGATGCCGCGGTCCGTTTGCAAACGCTGTAATTGCTCTTTAAGGGTTGCTTCTTGTTTCTTTAGGCGCGTGAGCTCATTTAATGCTTCTTGCCGCCGCTCATCCGTAAGCTTCGCTTTTTGATACACATCCCACGTCGCATGACCAAGGAAAAAGACTATAACACCAAGAACCACGAGGGCCCCCGTTGAATACAGAATGCGTTTTAATTGTCTTTTTTTTCGAAAATCGTTTATTGACATGGTAAAATAGCGCGTAACCGTGATAATGTGCTATAGTATAGCACACAGAATAATCGAGCTCAAAAAGAATCAGACACCGGCCATGTTTAATAAAAAATACAAAAAAATAGCGCACGGCATCTGGGCTATTATCGGTATTATCGTCATTCTCGGAATGGTTTTGTTGTACGTGCCGCTCTTTTTTTAAGTCCGCGCGATTTCATTTTTTTCTTTCCCCGTTTTTGTTTCTCGAGCAGTTTCATTTTGCGCGTAATATCGCCTCCGTAGAGATACCCGGTAACGTCTTTCCGCATTGCCGAGAGCGTTTCTGAAGCGATAATCCTGCCCAGCGCCTTTGCCTGGATTTTTACCACGAAAAGCTGCCGCGGAAGAATGGCGCGCAGTTTTTCAACGCTTTTCCTCGCTTCTTCTTCCGCCCGCCGATGAGACACTACCTGAGAAAAAGCGGGGACGACCTCATCAGCCACTAAGACATCAAGCCGCGCCACGTCCGCCTTTCGAAATTCTTCAATGACATACGAAAGCGATGCGAATCCGGAAGAGACGCTCTTGAGCTCGTCAAAAAAATTACGCATAAGCTCCCGAAGCGGCATCTTGATTTCAAAAGAAACTCGTTCTCCTAAGAAGCTTTCCGAGGTTTCAAGCGTCGCTTCGTGGTCGTGCAGTATCGGCATCATCGCACTCACATATTCAGACGGCGTAATGATGCGCGCTCGCACCCACGGCTCAAACGCTTCTTCGTATGCCCCATGGTCCGGAAAAAGCGAGGGCGAATACACCATGGTCTCTTTCCCCTTCCCAAAAATTATTTTATAGGTAATGGTGGGCGAGGTTACCACAAGCTCCAATTGAAATTCCCGGCGCAGACGTTCGGTGATGATTTCCAAATGGAGCATTCCGAGAAGCCCCAATCGAAAGCCGCGCCCGAGCGTCCCCGACGACTCTTCTTCAAACGAAAGCGACGAATCGGAGAGTTTTAGCCGCTCAAGCGCGCCCTTCAATGAAGTAAAATCATCCTGGCTTTCCGGATATACCGAGGCCCACACAACCGGCGATGGCAGTGCATAGCCCGCAATCGGCGGAAGCGGATTCCGCGCAGACGTAACCGTATCCCCCACCGATGCAATGTTTGGCTGCTTAATCCCCGTGACAATATAGCCGATATTCCCCGACGACAGCACATCTTCCGGTTCTTTTTCCGGAATAAACACGCCAACCTCTATCGCTTGAAATGATTTTTTTGCGGCAATAAACATAAGCGAATCGCCTTTTTTGAATTGCCCATCGGTCACGCGGACATACAAAATTACCCCGCGGTGCGTCGAGTATTCAAAATCAAAAATGAGCGCACGCCCGCCCCCGCGGAATGAAGGTTCCGAAAAAGCCGATTTCGGCGGAGGCACACGCACAATCACTTCCGACAAAAGTTCCGTTACTCCTTGCCCCGTTTTCCCCGACACTTCAAGAATCGTTTCCGGTTCTATGTCGAGAAGCATCGCGACATTTTGTTTCACTTCTTCAATGCGTGCGTTCGGCATGTCAATTTTGGTAACCGCCGGAATAATGGCAAGCCCCGCGGCGCGCGCCATTTCAAGCACTGTGATAGTCTGCGCCTGAATACCCTGCGTTGCATCAACCAAAAGAAGCGCCCCCTCCACCGCTTTCAGCGCGCGAGAGACTTCATATGAAAAATCAATATGCCCGGGAGTGTCGATGAGGTTCAATGTATATGGAATTCCGTCGTGCACAAAAGACATCCGCACCGGCTGCATCTTGATGGTAATTCCCCGCTCACGCTCCAATTCCATGCTGTCGAGCACCTGCGCTTTCATTTTCCGCTTTTCGATGGTTTTCGTCACCTCAAGCATGCGGTCGGCAAGCGTCGATTTACCATGGTCAATATGCGCGATAATCGTAAAATTGCGTATCGTATTTTGCATGTTAGTGATAGGTTACAGTTCCGGCTGGTCCGGCGCAACCACTTTCGCTTTCCAGAATTTATGATGAAAGGATTCCCAAATTTCTCTGACTTCTTTATTTTCAAGCACATAAAGCAGACAAACGCCGACAATGATGCCCGCAACCCCCGCAAAAAACCCCTGCAATAAGATACCCCAAAAAGTCGTGACGTCAAAAAAATTATCGAGCACGCCAAGCATTTGATACGCCACAAAACCCATTGCCACCGAGCCGGCAAAACTATGATAGAGCGAATACGCCATAGACATTGAAAAAGCGGGAAAATCTTTTTTGAAAATAACCCAAAATAGGAGTGCATTCACAATCGAGCCGATAGAAAACGCCAGCGGGAGCATCAGCACGGACGTATGGGCAACATCGGAAACACGAAACAGGTCTTCGACAAAAAACCGAAAAAAATTATTTGCTTCAAAAAATTTCAGCAAGAAAAAAGCCAGCGCGACCGTGATAATGGCGGCAACGCTGTTAATAATAACCGGTTTTTGCGTATGATTTGATGCATAGTAGCCGCGCACAAAAAGAAAGACAAGACTTTGCGCAACAATAGAGACCGCAAAGAGCGCAAGCGCCGCCGCTGTTAGGCGTGTTTCAGTCCATCCGAACGCACCGGTTCCCAAAACACTTCTCACGATCTGCGCGCGAAGCACGATAAAAAGCACGAGCACCGGCAGCGACCAGAAAATAATATGCTTGGCCGCCACCATGATTTGTTTTGCAAAAGCTTCCTTGTCTCCATTGGAAAAAAGTTGAGCCAGTGTCGGGAACGCCGCCACCGAATAGCTCACCCCGATAATGGAAAGCGGAACCGATTGCAAGTTAAAAGAGAATTTGAGCACCGAAATCGCCCCTTCTCCGAGCAACGAGGCTAGTGCAAGAAAAATAATCATGATTAACTGCTGCGTCGAGAGCACAAAGGTTCTGGGCAAAGACAAAAGCGTTACTTCTTTTATTTCCTGCAAATTAATACGGAAAGAGAAAGACGGAAGGAGCCCCTTTTTTGCCACTGCGGGGATTTGCACCAACAGGTGCAAAAGAGCGCCCAAGAGGACCCCATACACCACACCGGCTATGCCGTGAGCCGGAGACCAAAAAATGATACCCACAATGATCCCGATATTGTAAAGAATCGGGCTCAAGGCATAAACAAAAAATTGACGGTACGATTGAGTAATCGACCCGAACAAATTTGAAAGGCCGAGCAAAAGCGGTGAAAGAAGCAGTACGCGCGACAAAAAAATCAATGTTTCATGTTGGGACGAAAGAAACCCGGGAGCAATCAGCTTCACCAGCCACGGCATCAAGAGAAACGTAACGATACTCACCCCAACCAGCACAAGAAAAAATACCGTGAAAACATCATTGATAAATTTCTTCGCGGAGCCTGTATTCTCGGTTTCGAGATGTTTAATAAAAAATGGAACAAGAACGGTCACTGATACGAGTGACGCAACGGCAATATACAAAAAATCGGGGATACGGAAAGCCGTATAATAAATATCAAGATTGGCCCCCGCACCAAACGATCCGGCAAGCAAGCGGTCACGAAACAACGCAAGAACCTGCGATAAAAACGCGAAAAGCCCGAGAAGATAAGCGGCCTCGTGAAGACCGCTCCATTCTTTGTGAAAAACAGTAAAAAATTGTCTAACCATTGATGCGATTACTCAAAGAGAGCGGGTTGAAATTATTGCTCTTGAATGGGGGGCGTTTTTCTTTTATCCGGAGTCGGCGCTTCTCCGGCGGCAAAAGCCGCCTTTCCGGCTCTTAAATTCGCAATAATTTTTTTCACATCGGAGTTCTCAGGATTTGATTTGGCAATATCTTCAAATTGAATGATGGCATTGAAGGTTTTGCCGACCTGCGCATAACTTAAGCCGAGAAAATATTTTGCGTTGGCATAATTTGGCTGTAATTGAACCGCCCGCTCAAGAGCTGAGATGGCGCCTTCGTAATCTTTATTTGTATATCGAAGCAATCCGAGGTGCAAAAAGAGGCCGGTATCGTTGGGCGAGATAAGCGAAGCAATCTCAGCAGAGGAAATAGCATCGGCAATTTTTCCTTCATCCGCCTCAATCCGCGACAAAAGAAATATTGCATCCGTATAATTATTTTTAAGCGCCAGCGCTTGTGCGATATGCGCCCGCGCTTCGTCGTGCCCCTTGGTTCCCTGCGATAACGCGAGCCGCGCGAGATTAAGCTCCATCACAGGGCTTTTTGGATTATATTTCAGCGCCTCTTCATACGCCCGTTTCGCATTATCATAAGCCCCTGCGATACCAAGCGGAACGACCGATTCATACACGCGCGCAAGCGAAATAAGGTTGAGATAATCAGTCGGGTCGTACATGATTGCCTGCCGAGCATTATCGATAGCTAAACCGAGAGTCGTTTGAAACCGAGAGCGCGCTTCGTCTACCGAGAGATTTTTTTCATTAATAATAACGCCAAGTTCGGCAATATTGAGGTCGGCAAGCGAACGATAATAAACCGCATGATTTCCGAGCTTAGCGGCGCGATTCATTGACGCCGACGCATCGGCTATATCACCGGAAGCAAATGAGACGGCGCTTTTCTCAAACAAAACGGCCGCATTAAATTTTTGCCACATCATGTAGCCGCCGGTAATTGAACCAATAATCAAAACGAGGAGTGTCAGCACGGAAACAAAACTCCGCTGCGGATTTTTTGCAAATGAAAAACGAAACTGCTTGTAGATCCCAAGCGAGGTAAGGAGCCCTATCCATGCTCCGGTTACAAGAAAAGTAAGAGCAACCATCGCATTGCTTGGCACGTACAAGAACATAAATATCCACAGGTAGAGTGAGAGGAAGAAAGAAGAGACGACAAGGTAATGAGAAAGTCGGTCGGCAGAAAAGGCGAAAAGGGTACGAAACCCGACAAGAATAATGCCGCCCAAGAAAACAATCCACGCCAATAAACCGGCAATCCCCGTGGTTATCGCAAAGGTAGCAATGGTGCTTATGCCAAAAGAAAAATTAACATCCCAGAAAGGAGACGCGTTCACACCATCGGGCTTTGACAAGAGCCATTGATTGATAAAGCGGTTTGGACCAATACCAAAGATCGGATGCTCGGCAATGGTCTCTTTAAAGAGCATAACCGTTGTCCCTAACGTCGGGCGCGCTTCGACATACTCAATGTGGAATTTTGATGAAACAAAATTTCCAACAAACGAAGACCCTAAAATAGCAAGAACCGAAAGCCCCAAAAGAACCAGCGGCGCAATCGGAACCCCGCGCAATTTCTCTGTGCTGCCGCCGATTCGCCCAAAATCTTTTTTAAATGAAAACGTGTATACGAATATTACCAAGGCAAAGAAGCCCAACACTTCCCACACAAGCGTAAAATTAACAACTCCCACGAGAAAGAGCGAGGCGGCAAGCAAAAAATACAAAAACCATCGGAAACGTCCGTGCGATGAAAACATTCCAAGAGACAAGAGCGCCCATATGGCCGCCATTCCAAAAAAAACACCGAGCTCATTCCATCCGCCGAGAAGATTTGATGTTGCATTGGCAAAGAAATCAAGCGGTATTGCCGTTACCCCTCCAAACAAACGCACGATTTGAAATAAGGCAACCACAAAAAAGGCCGCGGCAAGAGCCGTATAAAGCAAGAGAATGCGTTTTTTCGATTGGAAAAACAATGATGCGAAAAAGAAAAGCGAGAACAGAATGGCAAGCGAGAAAAAGGTGCCTATTTCAGACCCAACCCCCAAAAAAGAAACCTGCGGCACCGACGAAAGAAAACTCGATATTAAAAAGACAAGAAGAATAATCGCGCCGGCGGCAAAAAGAAAAGTCTTTGGTATAACAAATTCCCCTTTTTTGAGACGGGCAAAAAACCACAGGGTCGACGTAATGAACATCGCCATACTAAGAAGAATATTCTTGCTGAACAAAATCGATAGGTGTCCGATCGGAAGAAAAAATATCGGCAGTAAAAAGGCGAGACCGAGCACTATCCAAAAAGAAATCGTATCAAGCATGTCTTCTTTCTGCTCGCCGCCAATCGGCGAGACAGACGCCTCGTTTGGCGGCAACGCATCGGCAGGGCGATACATTTCAGGCTTTTGAACAGGAAATTTAATATCCATAAAAGTGACGATAAAAAATAATATAGTAATAATAAACGCAAGCGGGAGATGCCCCCAATCGCGCAAAGCAAGGATACCAATAGTATAAAGAAATTATGTATTTTACACAATGCCCAGTCTTAGATTTTAAATAGACTCTTATGTGGACAAACAGAATAGCTGATTAAAATCTTCCCCGAAAAGAATTTTCCTCTCGCGAAAACCCGCGGCGCGCTAACGCGCCGCGGGTTTTCATGAATCTTCAAGGCTTTGTGTCTATAAGCCGAATTCTGTACCGAGCACCACTTTTGAAACAAAATAAAGCTGTTATTAAAAGTGATTCTCACAGAATCACTTTTTAACACCTAAACCTTTCGTCAAAAGTGGTGCTCGGCGATAGTTATTTATCTGGGACGTTTGTTGCCAAACGCCTCAAGCGGCACTCCCCGCCATAAAAGCGGGGCACGGCCTTGCACGGAGGTAAGGATTTTGCCGTTTCACCCCCGATGTTGCCATCGGGACTCTCCGACGTTGCCGTCGGAGCTTTGATCCTTTCGAATCAAAGCGTCTCTGCTCGCACCTCTATCCTTGCGGACGACGGGCGTTACCCGCTACCCTGCTCGCGCGTCTTTCAACGCGCCCGTGTTCGGACTTTCCTCCCCGTCCCGCTTTTCGCGGAGCGGGGCAACTACCCGACACAAAGCCAAAAATAATTATACTATGAAAAACAAAAAAGGCAACTGTCATTGGCACGAATCCATTTCAAACACGGTATGCTATACTGAATTTATATGCTTCAGATACAAATTAAAGAAGAAATGAAACAAGCAATGCTTTCAAAAGACACCTTGAAACGAGACGCGCTCCGGGGGTTGCTCGCTGCGTTTACCAACGAGCTTGTTGCAAAAGGCAAACCGCCTCAAGAGGCCATTTCCGACATCGATGCCCTCGCCGTCATTAAACGCCAAGTCAAACAACGAAAAGACTCCATTGAGCAATTTAGACAAGGCGGCCGCGGAGACCTGGTAAAAGCCGAGGAAGCGGAATTACGTATTATTGAAGTCTATCTCCCCACCATGATGGGAAAAGATGAAATCCGAAAAATCGCCGAAGCAAAAAAGACAGCACTCGGAATTACTGATGCTTCAAAAAAAGGAATCCTCATGGGCGCCATCATGAAAGAGACTGCCGGAAAAGCCGACGGGGCCGACGTTAAAGAGGTCGTTGATTCTCTTTTTTAATTAAACTCTCCCGACGGCGCATAAAAACATAAAAAACGGCAACCTTTTTACGGTCTCAACTATTGCAGATAACGGAAAAGACTGCTTAGTGAGCTGTAAAATATTTGACAAAATATATAGATTAGGTTACTATATATAAAGAATACCCATTGTATTTCACATCAATCACAAAACAAAGGAGGAGCCAGTGGTGAAGAGACTCAGAATTGACAGCAATGTTGTAAAAAGACTCGCCGACAAAGCGGCGGCATTGAGAAAATCAGATGGTTTGGAAATAACAGCAGCGGTAAAGCAAGTACTCGCTCAAGAAAAAATGAGCGATAATACTGCCCATTACCATGCCATCTGCAGTGAGCTAGGAAGGCGCGGAGCAGCCGTAAAAAGAGGAGTGAAAATCGCAAATGTTATTCGCCGGTCTCAACACAGGACCGACCAACAAAAAAAAGAGGCCCAGAATATGGCCCGAGAACGAAACGACAATTTGCTCCCCGATCCGTAAAAGAAAGTGTTCAGAGTCTGCCAATACCATTGGCAGACTCTTTTTTATTCTCCGGCCCTCAAAAGAAACCGATACGGTTTTTTTGCCCATTCCTCCGCGTATGCAACCCCGATGCGAGGTGCTTTTTGTATTCCCAGCTTTGGGATGACAACCCCTCGGTCTTCAATCCAAAGTCCGCTTGACCGCCTCGCTTTTTTGCCGTTTTGTTGTCGGTTGATACGGAGCGCTTTCGTCAATTTCCCGGGACCATCGTACTCCCCCGCTCCGCGAATAAGTACTGCCGCGGGATACCCCCTTTCCCCCGTCACAATATTCAGCATGTGGTACACCCCGTACACCAAATACACATACCAAAATCCGGCTTCCCGAAACATCACCTCGTTGCGGGGCGTTTCTCCGCGATGCGCATGCGACGCTTTGTCATGCGGACCGTCATACGCTTCCGTTTCGGTAATCATGAGCGCTATTTCTTCTTTTCCTATACGGCGCACTAAAAATTTCCCCAAAAGCTCCCGCGCGACAATACGCGTATCGCGGCAAAAAAAAGAATCGCTAAGAATATGGCGCAGTTGCATATTGGTCATAATATCGTATGCTCCTAAAGAGATACAGGGGTTCATTTCATTGTCATCACACCACTTCTTGAAAGGATACCACGCGCATGGAGATGATATTGTCATTGAATAAAGATTTCTGCTGGCCCCCCATCATCGGAGCATACGGAGCCGTATGCATAAGAGACGCGATACAGCACATGCTTGAGACTGAAAAAATATGTGCGGTATCAAAGTCGGGGGAAAAACCCGCGTTCGGAGAAATTCCTCGGGGTCTCTACCGAGACCTCTTGAAATTTTTTCCGCCGATTATTATGCATTTTGAAAGAATTGCCCATCCGGAATTTCGAACAAAAATACCACCGCCAAGCGTTGGCGTATTGGAATCAGCCATACGATTCGGAAAAATAATCGGTCGTGTCAACCCGAGGATTGGCCTCTTAAGAGAAGCCTCGAACGGCCAGACCGCTTCCGCGCGAGAGATCGTGGTATGGTGCTCAAAAGCGCATGCCTTGCTTGAGCATATTCCGCCCGAAAAACGCCTCGCCTACGGAGAAAATCTTATGCCATGGGAGAAAGATTTCCTTCCTGAACTGGCAAAATTTTTTGAGATTTTCCACCGGCAAGAAGAAACTTCCGCGCAAGCATATTTGTAACAACCTTTTGGGGATAGTCTAAAAAAAGGACGGGTACTTGCATTTTTTTATATGCATGTTATGGTGTCAGAGGCACTTTGTTTGTACCTGTATAAAATAAAACCAACCCAAAGGAAAGGACTCTGACATGAGCATGAAAAGAAGGTTTGCTGATCCAGAAATCGCAGCTAATGAGACGACGGTAAAAGAAGAAAGCGCCAGTGTGCTGAACAAAAAGTGCGCGAAATGCGGCAACACGCCGCGCATGCTGGGATTGCAGACAACAATCCTCAATGCATGTGAAAAATGCCGCAATCTGGCCGACTCAATAGCAAGAATACAAGAAAAAGAGCAGCGTCGAGGAAAGCCCAAGATACACGGCGGAACTCTCTGTAGAAAGAGAGAGCACGTGTCGACCAATCCCGTTTAAGTCACAATAACCCCGCTCCCCCGTAAGCGCTTGCGCTTACGGGTTTTTTATTTCCTTGCAGAAAAAACCTACGCATTAAAAAAACGAAACGATTTCTCGTTCCGCTTTTTTGCAATTCTCTTGAACCGCTATATTAACGCTTGCTCCACTGAGGGCTCTTGCGGGCCTTCTTGAGTCCGAATTTTCTTCGCTCTTTCATTCGCGGGTCACGCTTCAAATACCCGGCACGCTTCAATTTTTTGCGCAATTCTTCATTATGGGCAACCAACGCACGCGCGATTCCATGACGCACCGCCTCTGCCTGCCCGGTAATACCGCCGCCATTCACCTGTGCCACAACGGAAAAAATCTCCTTCGCTTTGCCGAGCGCATCAAGCACCGACTCTTGCAATTCCTTGGTCTTAAAGTATTCCGCAAGCGGTTTGCCGTTCACAACAACCGATTGTTTGACCGCAGGGGTAATACGCACGCGCGCCGTTGCCGTTTTGCGCCTGCCGACCGTCTCAATGTATTTTTCTGTTTCTTTTTTTAATTTTGTTGCCATAAATATCAGTATTATTCGGTCACACGCAAAAGCTTCATGCGCTCGGTGCGCAATTTATTCGAAGGGAGCATCCCATAGACCGCCTTTTTGAATAATTCAGAATACCCTTTTTGTTCGATAACTTTTTCAGCATGGCGCATTTTTAAACCGCCCGGGCTTCCAGTATAGTGCACGTACACTTTTCCTTTTAATTTCTTCTGTGAGAATCGCGCCTTGGAGGCATTGATAATATGCACTCGTTCTTTTGAAACTACGTTCTTTTTAAACGCCGGCGTATGCTTCCCCATTAAAATGGTCGCGGCGGCACTGGCTACGCGTCCGATTGATTTTTCCGTGGCATCTAATGTGTGAAGGGGTGTTTCCATATATAAAAATTATACAAATTCAATAACAGCCATTTTGCTCGCGTCACTTTTGCGCGGCATCATTTTAATAATGCGCGTATAACCGCCCGGTCGATTTTTATACTTTGGCGCAATGTCATCAATAAGCATTTTTGCAGGCTTCTTTTTCCCTCCGCCGCCAAGCCGCGCAATAATCAACCGTCGCGAAACAAGGGTCGCTTGTTTCGCCTTGGTGACCAGCTTTTCTATAAACGGACGCAATTCTTTTGCCTTTGCCTCAGTGGTTACTATCTTCCCTTCGATAATAAGTGCGCGGGCAAGGGAACGAAGCAGCGCCTCACGCTGATTCTTTACTCGTCCAAATTTTCGTATGGTATTATGGTGCCTCATATGCTGTTTCTATTTTTCTTCTTTCTTGGCTATTTCAACGTTATCCCGTACGTTCCAAGCACTTCTTTTATTTCTTCGATACCTTTGGTGCCGAGTCCGCTAATAACTTTCAAATCTTCTTCCTTTTTTCTGACCAATCCGCCAACCGTTCTGATATTTGCCGTATCAAGAGCATTCATGGTACGTGTCGAGAACGGCAATTTTTCGATACGGGTCTTTAAAAATTCAGTATCCGGCGCTTTTGTCGACTTTTTTGTTTCACTCGACGCCGACAACTCGTTTTTTTGCTCGGAATCAGTAATTGATTCTCCCGACGAAGCGGCGACAAACGGAGCTTCTTCCTGAAATCCAACAATGGCTTTCAACTGCTCAATCATGATAATGATTGATTTTTCCAAAGCTTCATGTGGAGTGATGGTGCCATCCGTTTCAATAGAGATTCGCAGACGATTATAGTCGGTCCTGTCGCCAACGCGCATATTTTCAACTTCGTAGCTTACCCGACGAATGGGAGTGAAAGACGCATCAACGGCAATCACCCCAACATCGACTTTTCCTTCCTGCAACACTTCTTTGGGTATATACCCAAGCCCTTTTTCAACGCGGAGCTCAACATGCAATTCCGATTTTTTATCGGTCAGCGTCGCGACAGGGAGATCCGGATTCAACACTTCAAGCTGCCCCGGAGTTTTTATGTCTCCGGCAGTTATGTTTTTTGCGCCCTTTACCGAAATGGTCGCCGTTTGAGGCTCATTTGAGACCATCTTGAAACGCACCTTCTTTAAATGGAGCAGGAGCACAATAACGTCTTCTTTCATGCCTTCCAATGTGGAAAATTCATGACTTACGCCATCGATTTTTACCGAAGTAATCGCAGCTCCGGGCAACGAAGAAAGAATGATTCTTCGCAATGAATTCCCCAGCGTGTGTCCATATCCCGGATACAAGCCGTCTATTTCATAGACTCCCGCGAAACCTTCTTCGGAAACAATCTTCGGCTTTGAGGGTAAGATGATGTTGTGCTCTGACATAATAATTGTATTGAAATAATCGTATAATTTATAATAGAGTGGTTTTTTAAATTCTTTAGGGTTTTTTATCGGCTGTAAAATTCAATAACCGCTTTCAAATCGTACGGCATCACAGTCGCATCAAGCGACGGATGCGCGCGCACCGACCCTTCAAATTTTTTCGCATCAAAGGAAAGCCACGGCGGCAACAGCTGCTTTTCAACGCGATTTTTTACCGCATCACCGACAAAGAGCGGCGAATCTTTGCTCCCCTGCCGAACGCTTACAGTGTCGCCGCTTCGCAAGCGATAAGACGGCACGGTTGTCCGCTTTCCGTTTACCAGCACGTGCCCATGCCCGACCATCTGACGCGCCATCGCTTGCGACGACGCAAGTCCAAGCCGATACACCACGCGGTCTAAACGCGACTCAAGGGAAGAAAACAGTTCTTTTGTCGGATCGCCTCCCCGCTTGCCGGACGCGCTTCGTACATAATTCACAAACTGTTGTTCCCGCAATCCGTATGCATTTTTGATTTTCTGTTTTTCACGCAATTGCGAGCCGTATTCCGACACCGTAGAACGATGCTTGCGCTGTGAGTCTAACATCCCCGGCGAATGAGGCCGCCGCTCAAAAATACACTTATGCGTAAAACACTTCTCTCCTTTTAGGAAAAGTTTTTCTCCGGCTCGCCGGCATTTTCTGCATACTGCTTGTGATGTTTCTTGTGCCATAAATAATATTTAGACAATCTTATACACGTTATACGCGACGCGGCTTACGCGGTTTCGGACCGTTGAAGGGAACCGGCGTAGTGTCTTTTAATGAGGCAATTCCAATACCTTTTGTTGCGAATGCCCGCACCGCCGACTCTCTCCCCGAGCCGACTCCCTTGATAACAACCTGCACCTCTTTCATCCCCATCAAAGCCGCCTTTTCGCCGATCAGTTCCCCGATTTTTGCCGCAGCAAAGGGTGTCCCCTTTTTTGCCCCTTTAAACCCCAAAGCGCCGCTGGTAGACCACGCGAGCGTATTCCCTTTTTCATCGGCAAGCAGTAATTTCGTATTGTTATAAGTTGCCTGTACGTGCAAAACACCATTAACAACTTTCCTTTTCGACGCACGCGAAAGCGCGCGATTTTTAAGTTCGCTGTTTAGTCCTTCGCCTGCTTTTTTAACAATACGTTTTTTTCCCATATGTATTATAAATTATGTCTTTTCAGCCTTTTTGCGTCCTGACCCCATGGTTTTTCTAACATTCCCCCGCACCGTGCGCGAATTTGTCTTCGTTCGCTGCCCGCGAGACGGGAGCCGTTTTGCGTGCCGTGTGCCGCGATAGCTTTTAATATCTTTCAAGCGTTTAATATTCCCCGCCACTTCGCGTTTAAGGTCTCCTTCGAGTTTGAGCGATTCTATTTCTTTCCGGATTTGATTTTCAATATCAGTGGAAATATCTTTCGGCCTGGTTCCATAGTCAACATGAACGGAATCCAAAATTTTCTGCGCGCGAGAACGGCCTATGCCGTACAAAGCAGTCAGCCCTATTTCCAACCTCTTATTTTCAGGAATAGTGATACCTAAAATTCTCATATGTTTTTATCCTTGTTTTTGCTTATGCTTCGGATTCATGCAAATAACCCGCACGCTTCCTCGGCGCCGTATAATTTTGCATTGCGCACATATTTTTTTTACCGATGTTCTTACTTTCATAGTATGTAAATGTTTTGTTTGGCAAGCCCCGTGCCGGAGCAATATGTTCGCCATTGATTATTCTCGTCTGGTAATCCTGCCTTTTCCGCCGTATGGGTCAAGCAGAACCGTTACCGTATCACCAACCATTACTTTGATCCGATTCATGCGCATTTTACCGGATAAATACGCAAGAACTTCTTGCTTGTTCGAAAGCGCCACTTTAAATAAGGTGTCCGGCAACGCCTCAATGACCGTCCCTCTTTCTTCGTTGTTTTTTTGTATACTCAAGTTTGTAAAAAAAAGCGGACCTAAATTAATGGGGTCACAAAATAAAAAGACCGCGGAAAATACCGCTTCAAAGACTATAGCAAAAGAAGCCTTTGGCGTCAACACCTTTCTCTACCCGCCCGCAAAAGCTTCGATTCTTCATGTTTTCAAGCCGGCCGAGAGAACCATGGTCGACATTTTTTTGAGATTATTGAGAAGCCGGTGTTACTATTTCCACCTTTATTTTTTGGCTATTTTCAGGAAAATTTGTTTTCCAAAACGGCTTAATCGATACTCCAGCCCGCTCAATATTCAAAAAGCTTCCCATAATTTTTTGGAAATCGCTTTTCGGGGTTCCGGCAAGCTTTTCTTTTAATGAATCTCCGTCTATTGACCAGACAATCCGGGCCGGACCTGAAAGCCCGAATGATATCGACTGCGCGTCAGATAACGATAGCTTTTCTTTGTTGAGTAAAACAAAACGCAAGGATGCCATATTTGGGACAGTCACCGCTCCGCCGTCAAAGTTGTCGACTGTCTTTTTGGCAATATACTGACTCAAATCACGCTCGTTGAACATAATACCGCGCAGCACGGCACGCATTCGCATGGTTACGGTATTTGAGGCGGCGTTTGTGTCACCCTCTTTATTGTCGCTTATAAATTCAATTGATACCCCGTCATCGTAAAGAACAAACCCCTCCGGCTTCTCCTGATGAACACGCTGGGTGAGCTTGTCTTGAGTTATTTTTCTTAATTCAGTTTCAGCCGCCTGACGGTCCGTATCGGAAATAATTTTCCGTACCCCCGAGAATCCTCCGGTCATCGGCGTTTTAGAACGCGCATAGATGCCGCTAAACATCGGGGTCCCCTTTAGGCCCGGCAGAGTGAAATCGGAAAGCCCGATGTTGAAAGCGTCTCCTTCCTCATCGGCATAGACCGTTGCCACAACAGAGCCCGGCACGGCACTGGTTCCTGAACCCGTTTTCCCGGGGACCGCTATTGATTTTTGGACGCGGTATATTTTGCCGTCAGGCGTTTCAAAGCGCGTATTTTTTACAAATTTCTGAGTTTGGGCGCTGTAATTATTGTAAACAATTATTTCACCCGAAGCTTTTTGATGAATGGTTTCAGAGCCGGTTGCCGGCACCGCTTTTTCAGCCGTTTCCTCAATCGTCATTATGTCAAAGGGTAATTCCACTTGGCTATCGAGCGCACGCTTATGCGCAGAAAATGTGGCATCAACTGAAACATCCTGGCTTCGTGGAGTCAGTGTTATGGTAGCCCCGGATAAAACAATAAAAGAAGAAAAAATGATGAGAAAGAGCACGGCTACGGCAACAACAATCCATATAGCATATTTTCGAAAACCCTGTTCGCCATAGTGTTCTTCTACAGCCGCTCGTGCGACGGTATCCATCACGGTAACTCCTTTTTTTCGAGATGCGATTACGTCTTGAAGAATGTTTTTTGCCATATAATTGTAATAATAAAAATTAGATGAGTAACCTTTTTATTTATTATACCGCTTTCCCTGCAAGATTCAATATTTTCTCCGCAAACACCGCTTCAAGCCCGAGAAACGCGTCAAATTGCCGAGCAGCATCCTGAAATGAAACAAACGTGCGTAAAAAAGGAGCATCTATAAAATGCGGATTGAGTTTTACATTGCCTACGGCGCCAAGAGGAGGAGTTGCGGAAGATAGCGCCGAACCTATCCATTGGCGCATAAGCGGGTGCGCCGTTATCTCAATATCGCCCGCAAGAAAGTTGCGATTTCTTAATTCCGTCATCGCTGCATAAAACGCCTCGAGCCACTCTTTTCTGCCTTGCTCAATAATCTCATTGAGCCTTGGAGAGAGCGCGTCCTCCCCGCGCAATCCCTCAAAATGAAGCGTGAGCATCGAGAGCACTTCTTCGGGCTGCCGTTTAAGCCGTGAGACGGCATCGCGCATAAGCGTCATTCGTCCTTTTGGAAAAGAGACCGTCTCCACCAAGAGATTATTTTTAACGAGCGAGAGGTCGGTAATCTCCCCGCCGATGTCGCACATAAGAAAATGTTCACGCTCCGGAAAGATGTCGCGCAGCGCTGAAAACGACACAAACGCGAGCGAATGATATTGGTCAATGCCGCGATGAAACACTTCCCCAACAAGCCGATTTACTTCATCCAAAAAAAATTGCGGGCTCATGCTGATATACAACGCGACATCAACCTCTTGCGCAGATTTTCCATACGGTTTTTCTACCGCATATCCGTTCAGACGCACACGCATGATTTTTTGCTCCAGCAACGCGGCGCGCCCGGACGACTCGGCCGGCATATGCGATGCGTATGCCGCCTCAAAAGCCGCGGCCTCGGCATCGACCAGCGAATTGACGATCTGAGGAGTAATGATGGAGGATTGCGGAAAAGTACTCTTGGCAATACGCGTTTGCGCCGCATACCACGGCGATGAAAAAGTACAAAAAAAAGCCTGCGGAGATTCTTTTGCTTCGGTCGACATCGCCTCCAGGACCGCCTTTAAAGCCCCCGATATGCGCTGAAAAAAGTGGTCGGAATCAACCGCCTGCTGAAACGGGATTTCTTTTCTTCGACTCCAAACAACGGTCGGCGGAAAGGCGCCGTCGGTTTGTTCTGAAAGGCGCACCAGCGCCGCACCGACACTGGTGCTCCCGATATCAAGCAGCGCCACCGACGTGTATGGTTTATGTGCAGAAAAAGAGAGCGGACTCATGTGAGTATTATATCACGCATGCCAAAAGAAAAATCACAGGCATGTGGATTGCCTGTCGTTATCGCGGACAGCCGATTTACCCAAGCACCGCCTTGATGCGCCGTATCCCTTGCGCGACCGCTTCTTCTTTGGTTATTTTGAAATGCCCGAGCTCGGATGTATTTTTAACATGCGGGCCACCGCAAAACTCAGCGCTGAAGACACCCGTTTTTTCATTTCCTATTGTATAGACTTTCACCATCTCGCCGTATTTGTCGCCAAATGCGCCGATAGCGCCGCGGGCGCGCGCTTCTTCTATCGGCAATTCTTCGTATGAGACCGGCAAAGCGCGGGCTATCTCTTCGTTTACAATATCCTCCACTTTTTTCTTTTCTTCGTCCGTCAATTTTTCAGGATGTGAGAAATCAAAGCGGAGCCGCTCCGGCGTAATGTTGCTTCCTTTTTGAATAACATGCTCTCCCAACACCAACCGCAGCGCCTGATGTAAAAGGTGCGTCGCTGTGTGATATTTGGTTTCCATTTCTCCGTGCCCGGACAACCCTCCTTTGAATTTTTTCTCCGCACCCGCACGTGAAAGCGCTTGGTGTTTCTGCAATTCTTCTTCAAATTCTTTTTTATTAACCGTAATATTTTGTTCGGCGGCGAGTTCAAGCGTTAATTCAAAAGGAAATCCATACGTTGAAAAAAGCGCAAAGGCTTCTTTCCCGGAAATACCGCTTGCGCTTATTTTTTCGAACTCGCGCATCCCCCGTTCAAGCGTCTGTCGGAATTTCGCAGATTCGTCGGCAATCGTCTGCCCAATGTGCACTTTCTCCGAAGAAAGATTTTTATAAACACCGGCATACGTTTCAACCACCACATCGGAAAGCGCCGCGAGGGCTCCTTCTTTCATGCCGAGCACATCAACATACCGCACCGCGCGGCGAATGAGCCGCCGTAAAATATACCCGCGGTCGGTGTTTGACGGAAGCACGCCGTCGCCGATCATAAAGACCGCCGTGCGAACATGGTCGGCAAGAATCCGTTTCGCGCGCGCGCCGTTAGACATCGCGCGCATTTCAATCGCGTTCATGAGCGGTTTGAACAAATCCGTCTCAAAAATGTTGTCTTTCCCCTGCATCACCATCGCAAGCCGTTCAAGCCCCGCCCCCGTATCTACGTTTTTATTCTTCAATTTGCCCGTTACTTTTCCGCCTTTCTTCTCATACTCCATGAATACGTCGTTCCAGATCTCAACCACCTTTTGCTCTTCATCGGCGCGCATAAATTCTTCTTTGGTCAAATCTCCAAGACCCTTTTCGGTCACATCATAAAACATTTCCGTATCGGGGCCAGAGGGGCCATTATCTCCCGGGCTCCACCAGTTTGTCTCCCCTTCCATGGTGTATATACGGCGCTCAGAAATCCCTTGCGACATCCAGTTTTTTTTTGATTCTTCATCAGCTTCTTTTACCGAATCGTTCCCGCCAAAGACGGTAATGTAGAGCCGCGACGGATCAAGCCCGAGCCCCTCCTCTTTTGAGGTCAAAAATTCATAACTCCATTTAATCGTTTCTTCTTTGAAGTAATCACCGAGCGACCAGTTGCCGAGCATTTCAAAAAAAGTATCGTGCGTCGCGTCTCCCACCTCATCGATGTCTTGCGTGCGGACACACTTCTGCACATTCGCCAATCGCTTTCCCGCCGGATGCGGTTCTCCTAAAAGATACGGCACCAAGGGCTGCATGCCGGCCGTCGTAAAAAGCACGGAAGGGTCATTTTCAGGCACGAGCGAAGCACTTGGGATAATCGCATGTTCCCGTTTTTTGAAAAAAGTTAAAAATCTATTGCGGATTTCTCCTGACTGCATATTCAAAATAGTATCCCAGAAAAGAAAGAATTCAAAGCGGACTCCGTCTTTTAATCTTACGCGACAATACCGCCGCCCAGACAAACATCGCCGTCATATACGACAACTGATTGACCCGATGCCGCGAGACACGGCTTTTTAAAAATAACTTTCTTGCCGCTCTCTTTTATTTGGCACGGCAAGAACTCTCCGTGGTAGCGAATGTGCGCCGTATATTGTTTGCTTTCGTCGGGGGCAATGCCGGAAATCCAATTGACATTCTCCAAATTTATTTCTTTATGTGAAAAATGCTTGTCTCCGCTGTGGATAACGTGTGAAACCATTATAGTGTTATTTTCCAAGTCTTTCTTAACAATATAGTATGGTTTTGCCCGGTCGTTATGAGCGGTAATGGTAAATCCATGCCGTTCTCCCAAGGTATAAAAGAACGCCCCTTGGTGCGTACCGATGGTCTTTCCTTGTTCGCTCACCACAGACCCAACACGTGGCGTCATGTAGTGTGCTAAAAATTCTTTCATGTCGGTCTTGCCAAGAAAACAGATACCTTGGCTATCTTTTTTCTCCGCGGTCGGCAGCCCGAATTTTTTTGCAAGCTTCCGCACGTCATTTTTTTTATATTTGCCGATGGGAAACAAGCAACGGCTCAATTGCTCTTGCGAGAGTGTCCATAAAAAATATGCCTGGTCTTTGCCGGTATCAACTCCGGTAAGAAGCTCCGCGCCGTCTTTCCGCGCATAGTGTCCGGTGGCCACAAAATCCGCTCCCATTGCTCTCGCTTTTTTTAAAAATGCGCCAAATTTAATTTCTTTGTTGCACATGACATCAGGATTGGGCGTTCTCCCCATTTTGTATTCGCTGATAAAATAATCCGCGACATTTTTTTTGTATTCATTTTCAAAATCAAACGTGAGAAACGGAATATCCAAATGTGCGGCGGCACGCATCGCGTCAAGCCGCTCTTCTCTCCACGTGCACCCGTCTCGACTCGGAGACGAGGCGGACGGCAAAAAATCCGGATGCCATGTTTTGATAAACACACCCGTCACATCGTATCCTTCTTTTTTTAAGAGCGCCGCGGCGACCGACGAATCAACCCCGCCGGAAAGTCCGACAAATACCCTCTTTTTGTTTTTAACAGCGATACTTGACATATTATATTTATGCTGTATAATATACTTAGATTTCTTTAATTATCTAAAAATATTTTTCACGAAAGGCCAGACGACAATGCCTACTATGATGATTGGGTTATTCAATCCCAAGGAAGCGAAAAAGGCCGTGCTTTATTGGGACCTGAACAGATTTGGATATATCCCCAAACGAGCAAGACTGCTCTGTCTCGCTCAAAACATGCCATGCGGATTCTTGGAAATCAAGAACTCGGACGGCTCAAGCGGAGGGCATTTCATTAAATATTTTTGAACCGCCAGCCGCCAGTTACCAGTTAAATAAATTCAATCCCCTGCTCTTCTCCAGCACGCAGGGGATTTTTTTATGCCCCCATTAATTTTTTATAGACTTCAAAGGTCGCACGTGCGTCGGAGAGCGCGGTGTGAGCTTTGGGATTTTCGATTTCAAAACGTTCGCACATATATTTGAGCGAGTACTGCTGTACCGTCGGGTCGTCGTAATATTTTGCAAAAAACATCGAGAGCGTATCTATTCTGAAACGCCGCATTTTATTTTCCACGCCAGTCAGAAAAAACGCCTTATCAAGAAAGCCGGCGTCAAACGACACATTCTGCGCCACCATGTTGGCGTTTTCGGTTTTGTCGGACAACGCCTGCATCGCCGATTTCAGATCCGTGGCAAAGAGCCAGTCGGCGTCGTTGTAGCCATTCACATCAAGCGCTTCCGGGTCTGCGTCTTTCAACCGCGTCGGTTTCACTTTGATATCAAATTCGGTTATTTTTTCAAGCTCGGGGCCTTTTCCGTCGCGCTGTGTTTGTTTTGCCAACACGCATCCGATTTCAATAATCTCATGCTTCTCCGGCGAAAAGCCCGTGGTTTCAAGGTCTATAAAAGCGAGGTTGTGCTTCTTCATTTATCTAAACTAACATGAAACTCTTTACAAATCAAAAAATATTCCTTGCAATAGTATCAATATCCCCCGCCCCCATAATGAGCAGGACGTCAAAATCATTTATTTTTTTCTGAATCATTTTTTTTGTTTCCGCTACATCACGAGCGTATGCAACATCCTGTTTTAGATTTCTTTTTTGAATGGCAGACATAAGCTCGCAAGAGCTTATGTCTTTTTCGGCTTCGTTTCGGCCCGCGACATCATAAATTTCGGAAAGAATGACGCCATCCGCATCGTCAAAGGCACGAGCAAATTCATCAAAGAGTTTGAGCGTCCGATCACGCTGGTGCGGCTGAAATACCGCGAGTATTTTTTTGCCTGGGAAAAATTCTTTCGCCGCCTCTATGGTTCCGCGTACCGCCGTCGGATGATGCGCGTAATCGGAAATCATCGGCTTGCCGTCAATCTCTCCCGTTTTTTCAAATCGCCGCCAGCTGCCTACAAAAGATTCAAGCGTCTTTTTTGCTTCCGAAAACGGCACGCCGTGCTCAAGAGCGCACGAAAGTGCCGCGAGCGCGTTTGAAATATTGAAAACCCCGGGGACATGGAGCATCACGCGCCCAAGCAACGCCCCCCTTCTCCATACATCAAAACTCTGCCCTCCATCCCCCATCGTCCTGTTTTTCGCGACAACATCAGCATCATTTTTTACGCCAAAAGAAGCGCCACGGCATCTGGCCAGAAGAGCGATTCTCCGTACCCGCTCGTCATCCGCGTTGTAGATAAGCAGTCCGTTTTTTGGCAGTCTCTCCACAAAATCTCCAAAGGCATTTTCAACATCCAAAATATCGCGGTAGTAATCAAGATGGTCGGCTTCAATATTGTTCACAATCGCAACCGTAGGAGAAAGCGCGTCAAACGCCCTTTCGTATTCGCACGCTTCGGCAATGGCAACACTTCCCCACCCGTTCCTGAAGTTGCTCTTCCACGAAGGGACTTTCCCGCCGACAATCACCATCGGATCTTTCTTTGCCCCTTCAAAGAGAAGCCCCAAAAGCGCGGTGGCCGTCGTTTTGCCGTGCGTCCCCGATACGGCAATCCGCGTTTCGTATTCTTTCATCGCTTCGCCGAGCCCTTCCGCATAAGTCTTTTGCGGAATATTGCGACGGAACGCCTCTTTTCTTTCGGCATTGTCTTCTGGCACCGCTGACGAATAAATAATCAAATCACAATCGAGAGGAATATTTTTCGCATCGTGTCCAATAAAAACTTTCACTCCCGCGTCTTCAATAGACTTCCTCCACGAGCCGTCTTTACCGTCCGAACCGCTCACCCGCATTCCGCGCGACAGAAAAAATCGTGCCAACGCCGACACGCCAATTCCCCCGATGCCAATACAATGGACTTTTTTCATGATGTTCCCTTCTGTTTATCTCAAATATCTTTCTTTGTTCGCTACGTGCTCTGCAAAGGTGCGCGCGTAGTGCATATTCCCGTCTTTGTCGGAAAGATAATAGAGATACGGAGAAGCGATGGGCGTAATTGCCGCAATGATGGCATCAAGCCCCGGGTTTGAGATGGGGCCGGGCGGAAGCCCTTTGCGGGTATAGGTATTATACGGATGGTCTACTTTCAAATCTTCCACGGTCAATTGAAATGTATTCTTCCCATTGATGTACGGGAACACCGCGTCCACCTGAAGCGGCATGCCGAGCGCGAGGCGTTTCCATAAAATACCAGATACGATTTTCCGCGTCTCCGTCTGCCGCGCCTCCTCTTCAATGAGCGACGCCATGATAATCACGTCTTTTTCCGTTTTTCCAAATACAGAAATAGCTGGCGCAAGCGGCGTTATCCGTTTGTGAAAATTTTCTTGCATGTCCGCGATGACTTGTGCCGGCAAAACATCGGGCAACCAATGATACGTATCCGGAAACAAATACCCTTCTTTATCTTTTGCAAGCCGTAAAAAAGATTCGCGGTCAAAATCGGGAAAAACACCAGCTATCGTATCGGCGATATCTTTTACAGTCGTACCTTCCGGTATAAGTATTTTTTGCGGTTTTATATCGTAGGCTCCGGTGAGAACCCGATACACCACACCAAAGACCGACAGCGGCTCATTGAAATAATATTTTCCCGCGATAACGCCGGTGGAGCCGCCAAACCAATGCGCCAATAATTTGAAATAAAACGAAGAGCGCACCAGATTGATTTGTTTGAATTGGGTAGCCACCTCGTTTATCGTATCTCCGCGGTGGATGGAAATAAATATCTGAGAAGGAAATGTTTTAGGCGGAGCAAACGAAACCGCATAAAAAAGAAGCAGAGCGGCAACAAAAAAAAGACCCGCCCATGCGCTCTGCGTTTCAAAAAAAAATTTTTTCTTCGGTGCGGCCAATGGCTCTTGTTCCGGAAACATATGGCTATATAGGAAGGTCTTGCGGCGGCTCGGCTCGGCGCGATTCGATGCGCGTGAAAGAAGGCGTCTCGGCAACCTTGCCCGGGAAATGATACATGGTTGCGAGCTCTTCCGAATTAAGAATAAACGGCTTCCGATCATACGGAGGATAAAAATAACTGCGCCGGCGATACGCATCAAACATGCGCGCTTTCATGCGGCCAAGTCTTAAATTTTTTATATCTTGCCACGGATAATCAAGGCTCGTCGTTCTCGCCGGCTTGAAACCGTTCAAGTGCTCGGAGTTAAACTGACGCAACGAACCAACGAGGCCGGGCACATTCACTGAATTGAATACCCCTTCGCGCGCAAGATACACGCCCCGAATACCGCAATCGAATCCGAATTTTGACGTGCTTCGCTCAATGGCGGAAATCACCTCTTCGTCGGCCTTTGTCTGAATAATCGGTCCCGGTTTATCGGCGCCGGTCAATTTCTTTGTCCGTTCTGCAGCTTCTTTCAATAATTTTGCGGTCAAATCTTTTGCCTCATCTTTCCACCCCCGCTTTTCAAACCATGTCCCCGGCTTCTTGAAACGCTCTTCGGCCTGACGCACCATAATTTGAATCCAAATTTGTTCTCCTTTGCCTATGGAACCCAAATATTCAAGTATCGGCGTAATAGGGTCGATTTTAAATTCTTCTTTCGGGTCTTTGTGCAGTCCGTAATCCACATACGTTTTAATCGGATACGGATCCGGTTTGGTGAGCGTAAATTCCCCTCCCCACATCTGCCAATCGGAGCCCGGATGCCCGTAGGGTATCTTTGTCGTATAGTCTTCGGCGCTCGTTACTTCTACGGTCGGATATTGCGCATAAATTTGTGTTTCGATTAATTTGCTGAAAAATTTTTGAGTATAGATAAAAAAATGTACTTTCCCCTCAAGAGAAACGAGCTCAAGCGAAAACCACGGGCGCAGATTTCCCTGCACATATTTTTGAAGGAGGTTTGAAATTGAGCCTTTTTGATACAGTGCATTGAGCACAAGCTCCATCGCGAGCGGAGATTTTGAAATCTCCCGCGGTATCTTTATTTCAAGCATCGTCCACTGCAGGTTGGCAATATTTCGCGTGTGAATATACGAAAGCCACATCTGCCAAAAAGCAAATCCGAGGACTATCGTAAGCCAATACGGAGCTGTTTGAAAAGACGAGACAACGATTCTCGCAAGAGTTTCTTGAATAAACGCATCCATTAATAAAAGTATAGCAGATTGACGGCCGAAAATGTAGCAAATTAAAAAACCCCGCTTTTGTGTCCTTTTTTAAAGAAAAGCGGGGGTTTTTATTTGCTAAAGGATGATGCAGCTTACGCTAAGGTGTAATCGCCCTCATCGGTTTTTTTGAAGTAATTTCCGTTTTGGAGATTCACAATAATCGTGTTCGGCTTGACGTACCGTTCTTGCATTACTTTGTCGATAATTTCTTCTTTTGAAAGTGCGCCGTGTTCTTTTAACACATCGCTGATGACATCGCGCACGATGCCGCGTGCGTACCCCCATTCGGTAAGAGCGTAAAGTCCCCGTCCGACAAGCACAAACCGTCCGTCTTTGATCAATTCATTGTGACAGGTCGCGGTGTGCGCTTTTTTGCCGAAAAGTTTGGTGATTTCTTTTGCCACTTCAGTGAAGTGCATGGGAGAACCGTGCCGGCGAATAACCAAAAATGCATAGTCGCGCATTCCGCGGGCATTCACATTTGGAGACGAGGCGATCCCCCATTCGCCAAGCGGATTCGTACCAATCATTTTTGAAAGAGAGAGCCATCGGCGGGCAATCGTCTCATTGCGATACTCTGACGGCACCCCGCTCAAGTGTCCGTAGAAACGTTCGAGCAAATCATCTTCGGTGATTAACTCATCTTCTTTCAAACCGGAAACCAGCCGCTCAAGCGCATCGTGCACTGTTTTTGCCATTGATTCTTCCACAATCCATCGGTGTACAAATTTTTCATCTTCCTTCTTTTTTTCAAACGGCTCGCCCAACACTAAAAGGAGGTGCAAATGATTTTGGGTCGATTCGTCTTTGGACACATGATTGAAAAAATGATTCTCCGGCGCCACTCCTCCGCCGTATTCAACAAGCGCCTCTCTCAGATTATCAAAAACCGCCTGTTCGTCTTTGTATACGTCTGATTTTTGTATGCTTTTAAGCCCGAAGTCTTCAATTTGGCGGATACGCTCTCGGGTAACGCCATATTTTTGACCAATAGACTCAAGTGTTTTTCTTGTCCCGTCGGGGCCTAATCCAAACCGTTCTGAAACCACAACGCGAATACGCTCCGGCAGCACGGCCAAAAATTTCTTCGTAACTTGCTTCGGCTTAAAAATAATGATTGACATACTTGTATTATTTATTATTTAAACTATATAGGTTTTAGTTTTATTTGTCAACATCTCCCGCAATTCATCTCAAAAAGAAGCCCGCCCTCGTGCAAGGGGCGGGTTTTTTATAACGGTATCGATGGAGGCGTAGTGGCGAATGATGCGGAAACGACCATTTCTGAAGCGCTTTCAACCGGCAAATCAACAACATAGTCAAATACACGGTCTCCGTTGTCTTTGTAGAGAAGAGCATGGTAGGTGCGGCCCGGTTCGGTGTTGCGCAAGAGGGCGACGGTGCCCGAATGAACTCCGGCATCAAATAACTGCGCTCCGAGAATATTCGCCGGCTTTCCGTCAACGTCTTCGTGTATCGCCACCCATGTCGGCGCTTCCGCCTGCACTTCCGTAATGACAACCAGACTGCCCGCTTCCTGAGAAACAACAACGATGCGATTACGGTCTTTTTCGTTTGCGGCTCCGTCGACATTTTCTTTTGCTTCCTTTGCCGGAAACAAAATTCCTTTTGTCTCATTGGAGTTTTTGTTCAAAGAGACAGCGTTATTTTTATTCCACAGCCAAAGACTTCCAAAACCAAGCGCAAATCCGAGCAAAAAAACAACAAGGTGCTTGGCACAGCCGCCTCGTTTCGCTGAAACGGGGAACGCACCATCGCGTTCTGCCGCTCCTCCGGATATTGTTTTTTGATAGGGGTTGTTTCCTGTCATATATATGCTAAAAAATCCTACGCTTGCAACGATAAACTATGGCTTGATGCCCGTATCCTAAATAACCTGCCAAAAAATGTCAAATCAACCAAAACACCCCCGGTCTTTAGACTACAATATTCACGATTTTGTTCTTCACGTAAATGATTTTTTTGATTGCTTGCCCATCAATCCACCTCTTGATTTTTTCAAGCGCGAGGGCCTGGTCTTTCACTTCATCTTCCGAGAGCTCGGTTTCAATCATGAATGTATCGCGCACTTTGCCGTTCACCTGCACCGTGATAGTAAACCCTTCGGACACTATTTTTGACTCATCGTATACTGGCCACGGCTCAAGGTGAATAGATTTTTTATGGCCAAGCACCTCGCGCCACAATTCTTCGGCGGCGTGGGGCGCGAAGGGGCTTACTATTTTCAAAAATAATTCATACTCCCCCTGCCCTATCGTTCCCGATTTTTCCGCCTCGTTCATAAAAATCATCATGGTACTGATAGCCGTATTAAATCGGAAAAGTTCAATTCCCTCGCCCACCTTTTTGATTGCCTGGTGGAGCTTTGACAAAAGAGACGCGTCCGTTGTGCCGCCTATCCGCGCGGCTTGCCGCCATACTTTTTCCACAAACCGCCGCGGGCCGATGATACTTTCCTCGCTCCATGCCGCGCCTTGCTCAAACGGGCCCATAAACATCTCATGCAAACGAAGAGTATCAGCGCCATAGGTAGCGACCACGTCATCGGGGTTTATCACGTTACCGAAACGCTTGCTCATCTTTCTGCCATCGGCGCCTGCGATAAGCCCGGGACTTTTCAAGCGCATAAACGGCTCGCTTTGCGACACAAACCCTTGGTCGTATAAAAACTTGTGCCAAAATCGCGCATAGATGAGATGCCGTGTGGCGTGTTCCGCGCCGCCGACATACATATCAACGGGCGACCAATATTTTTCTTTTTTTGTATCAACAAAAGCATCTTGATTTTTCGGGTCAATGTAGCGGAGGTAATACCACGACGAGCCCGCCCACTGCGGCATCGTATTCGTCTCGCGCTTCCCTTTCCCGCCGCATGTGGGGCAGAGGACATTCACCCATTCCGAAATATTCGCAAGCGGTGATTCCCCCGTGCCGGTCGGCTCGTAATGCTCCACCTCGGGCAATGTCACCGGTAAATCTTTTTCGGGCACGGGCACCACGCCGCATTTCTCGCAATGAATAAGCGGTATCGGCTCACCCCAATATCGCTGGCGTGAAAATACCCAATCGCGGAGTTTGTACGTCGTCTTCATTTTTCCTCCGACAAATTCGGTAATTTTTTTCTTGGCGTCTTCGTTGGGGAGACCATTGAATTGACCGGATTCCACAAGATGTCCGTTCCCGATATACGCCTCATCGAGCACCGGGCATGTCGGCGCGGGATAATGCGGGCAAATCACCATACGAATTGGTAATTTATATTTTTTCGCAAACGCAAAATCGCGCTCGTCGTGTGCCGGCACTGCCATAATCGCTCCCGTGCCATAATCGGCAAGCACATAGTCGGCAATAAAAATAGGAATTTCTTCTTTGTTGGCGGGATTGATTGCTTTGACACCCTTCAATTCAACCCCTGTTTTTTCCTTGCCTTCGGCCGTTCGCTCAATTTCAGTTTTCTTGCCCGCCTCTTCAATATATTTTTTTACTTCCTCATAATTTGAAATTCCTAATTCATTATTTAGAACCAAAGGATGCTCCGGCGCAAGCACCATATACGTCGCGCCAAAAAGCGTGTCGGGCCGCGTGGTAAAAATCTTGATTTTTTCATCGCGCCCCGCAATGCCAAAATCAATTTCCGCCCCCTCGCTCTTTCCAATCCAATTTCTCTGCAATTCTTTGATATGCTCCGGCCATTCTTTCAATTCGTCCAAATCGTTCAAAAGCCGCTCGGCGTAATCGGTAATGCGAAGCACCCACTGCCTGATGCGTTTCTTTTCCACCGCGCTCCCGCACCGCTCGCACGCCCCATTGTCCAAATCTTCATTCGCAAGTCCGGTCTTGCACGACGGACACCAGTTAATCGGCTCGTTTGATTCGTAGGCAAGACCCACTTTAAATAACTGCAAAAAAATCCACTGTGTCCATCGGTAGTATTCGGGGTCGGTCGTGTTTATTTCCCTATCCCAATCGTAATTAAAACCGATGATTGAAAGCTGTTCTTTGTAGCGGGCAATATTTTTCTCTACCGCCTGCCGCGGGTGCACTTTATTTTTCAAGGCGTAGTTTTCGGCGGGCAAGCCAAACGCGTCCCACCCCATCGGATGAAGCACGTTGAACCCGCGCATTTTTTTGTAACGCGAATAAATATCGGTGGCAATGTATCCTTTCGGATGCCCCACGTGAAGCCCCTCGCCCGACGGATACGGAAACATATCAAGCACATACTCTTTCGGCTTGTCCGATTCGTCGCTCGTCTTGTATATCCCCTCCTCCGTCCATTTCTTCTGCCACTTCTTCTCTATTTTTTTGTGGTCGTATTGTTCCATACGCAGATGATTTTCATTCTAACAGAAAACACCGCCCCGACAAACCGCGGAGTGGTGTTTCTTGGTTATGCCCAGACGCCTACTACTAACTAATAGAGTCGTTAGCGTTTTTTGAGAGGCGGGTAGCGCTCGGGGTCAATGGTTCGGTCAAAGCAAACTCGCCCGACACCGTGCTGCCAATTTTCGTTGCTCGCGTCCCCGACATAGTCTCCGTACGGATACACCGGCGCTCGAACCGCTTTTGAGGCTGCTGTTGCTGCCGTGTCGCGGCTAAATTCCGCGCACAACTGAAACGACAATTTTCCTGTCGCCGCATATTCATACGAAACGCCCGTCGCAGGGTCAGTCGGAATAACAAAACCGCTTATCGGATCTTTGAGGTCACCAAGCGTCTTTGGGAGCACTTCTTTTTGCTGCCAATAGGTTACGATTTGCGACTGAATCATTTGGAGATTCCCTACGCGCGTTTCGTCAAAACGAAGGAGGCGCTGTGTTTGAGGAGAACCCATTACAAAAAAACCGGTTGCAATAGAAAGAACGACAAAAAGCAACGCCCCCCACGCAAAATATTTTCGCCCACTGCCGTTGATAAATTTTCCTTTGATATCGGAGAGGTAGTAGCTGAAAATGACACCGAGCACAATCGCGACCGTAAACACCTTCAAAAGAAAGCGCGTCGTGATTTCTCCGCCCAAAAACGTGTTGATAAGCACGATGAGGTCAATCGCGATAGCTACTCCCGCGACAAAAAGGGTCAAGTATACAAGCCATTTGCGCACCGAGAGCTCCCGTTTTTCTGGGTTTCGTTCAATATCAGTATTTAAAATTCGCGAAAGCCAGAGGTAGAGCGGAAAGACAATCACGAGCGACGCAATCGTCCATTTGATTGTGCCTGCGTATGGGTCGACATACGGCGAAAGCGGGTCCGGAAAAACACGATTGATAACATCAAAAAGAAGATTCAAAACGCTTATCACGCCCATATAGAGCGCGGCCACGACGCCAAGATTTATAAAAAAATCTTTCGGCGATGTTTTTGGTTTTTGTGAAATTGTTTCCATGTAATAATCATATACTTCCCCGCCCTCAAACTCAAGAAGCGCAAATTTGACAAACCCTTCCCCATACGGACAATACAGAAAGGGGTTCTTTGTTTTTTTATATCACACACTTAATTAAAAGGGGGCTCGGCAGAATGAGCGAAGCGATTATCGTATCCGGAATGGTGGGGCTTGCGTTTTGCCTCTACATCATCACCTGGAAATGCGCGCGAGAAGGAAAAATATGGCACGGCATCATCTCGCTTTTTGGTTTCGCCTGCGAAGGATTCGCGATATGGTACATGCTCCGCATTGCCGAGCACGCCACATATTCGCAGATATCAACCCTTATCATTCGCGTTCATGTGTGGGCGTCTATTGTATTCATTGCCTGTATTGTGCTGGTTATCTTGTCGGGGTTTGCCGCCTATCGGGAAAGGCAGTGTGAGAAAAAGTATTGGAAACGATGCCATGTGGTGATTGTGTACGCGTTCTTTGTGTGCTGGTTTCTATCAACCGTTACCGGACCCTATTTTTTATCGTTTATCTTTTAAAATCCGCGAGCTTTTCTTGCTCGCGGTTTTTCTTTTGTTCTTTTTAATATCTATGCCTTTTGTGCACCGATAAAAATCGCAAGCTTCCGCCATCTTTTTTCAAACGCGGGTATATCCATGGAGAGATCCGTTTTCTTCTCTTCTTCAATGAGAGAGTCGGGGTCGTGATAGCGCACACCCTCAAATCCTCCGTCTTGAGAAACGCGGAATCCGGTCAATACAATCAAATGAGAGCCCTTGCGCGATTCGTCTTGGAAGATGGAAACAATCGGCGGGCAATTGTTTTTTAGCGACGACACAAGCCCCAAAAAAGCTTCTGCGAACGGCACCTCCCGATACTCCTTTCGATAAGAATCTTTGAGGCCGTATTCTGTAACCGCAATATCTACGAGCGGCATGTGTTTCCAACCCACTCCTTCCTGGTACGCCGCCGCACGATGCGCGTGAATCATCTCATCAAGTGGGGGCGTTTCTTTCCCCGCATACGCAAGCGCCATTTTAAAACAGGCTATGCCACACGCACGGTGCCGCCATGTCGGGTCTTTCACATCACGATGCTGCGAATAGTATGGAACTTTTAAAACAAAATCTTTCTCTAGCATGAATTATCTGACTTTCCACCCGTCGTTTGCTTCAAAAGCTTTAGACACTCGGGACATGACCGCATTTACTTCTTCGTCTGAAAGCGTTTTTTCGTATGATTGGAATATCAATCGGAATGCGAACGATTTTTTCCCGTCTTTTTCAAACGTGTCAAAAAGCCAATACCGGACAAGATTTTCTCCTGCCGTATTTTTGATGAGCGAAGCAATCGCCCCCGCATCAACTGATTCCGGCACAAACACCGCAATATCACGCGCGATAAAAGGATATTTTGAAAGCGGTCGGTAGGAAACATCGGGCGACGGAGCAAACATCCGGCGTTCATCAAAAAGTTTTTGGATTATGTTTCTATCAACATTTGCAAAAAGTTTTTCAAGCGGCAGTTCTATAAATGCGCTCATCTTCTCTTTATTTATTTGAATTGCTTCTGCCGGCACGAGCGACTCATTAAGGCCAAGCACAAGAAAAAGTTTTTCAAGCGCCTCCGAGAGCGCATCTTCCGCCGACATGGCTTTTTTGTTTTTCTTCACCCGTTTCACTCCAATGCCCAAGACTTCCTTCTCTGCCTCATCATCTCCGCCTTGGGCGGAGAATACTCTGCCGATTTCAAAAATCTTCACCGTATCAATGCCGAGCAAATCGGCATAGTAGGCGTTGGTTTCAAATTTTTCAAAAAATTCGGTCGCAAGCGTTCCGCGCAAAAAGGCTTTATCAGCAGCGAGCGGATTTTCAAGCTCGGGCTGTGTTACGCCGTCTTGCTTGCCCACAAACGTATACGTGTAGATTTCAGAAAATCCTTCGTCCGCCAAAATTTCACGAACGGCGTTTTGATAAAAAATACACGATTCAATTTCATTTTTTTGCAAGACGGCCGGCAGAGCTTCCGGAATATCGCCATAGCCGTGCACCCTCCCGATTTCTTCAATCAGGTCATACGCGATGCGGATATCAAGCCGTTCGTTGGGTGCCGTCACGGCAAAACGCTTGCTGCCCTCATACACACGGCGCACACCGACAATATGCGTAAACGCCTTGCTTTCTTTGAGCTTCTCGCTCAGCACTTCGCCCGAGCCGTTATGGCGCGATGCGTGAATCACCATGCCATCTCCAAGAAAAAGCCCGACGTGGTCAATATGTTCCGATACCGGTGTTCCCGGAAAAAAATCAATGCTTTTTTCATGCTGTGTCCCCTCATGCGTGTTTGAGAATATTAAATCGCCCGCGGTAATTTCTTCAAGCGACACTTCTTTTCCAAACACATACTGGTCAACAGACATGCGCGGAATCGCCACCCCCGCCTGCGCGAAAAGATATGCGGTAAATGATGAGCAATCAAACGCACGCGGCGCATCATAGACGACACTTGCGCCATGTTTGTATGGCGCGCCCGCAAATGTCGGTGCAAGTTCAAGCACTTTTTTTATCGGGTCAAGAATTTCGTATTGAAAACCGAGACGTAGAAGAATGCTCGCAACTTCTTCTTCGCGAAGCGAGAGCCCCAAGAGCGAGTTTATTTCCTCAAGCGACACACCGACTTTATATTGTGCGCCCGGGCGCGGGTATTGGTCTATCATGCCGCCCTCACGCGTTTCTTTGCCGCCCGCTATTTGAACGACAAGCTCGGTTGCGAGCTCCATCGCCTCAAGCGCAAGCTCTGTAGCAATCCCCTGTTCAAACCGCTTTGAAGAATCGGTACGAATGCCCGTTTTCTGCGCCGTCCGTCTTATATTTGAGGGCTCAAAATTGGCCGCCTCCAAAATAAGATTTTTTGTTGACTCGTCCACTTCCGCTTTCGTGCCTCCTTTGATGCCCGCGATGGCAAGCACGCTTTCAGTGTCGGCAATAACGAGCGTATCGGAAGAAAGTGTCACTTCTTTTTTATCAAGCGTGGTAATACGCTCCCCATTACGCGCTTTGCGCACGATGATGTCCGGAGAGGCAAGCTTATCCGCATCAAACGCGTGCATCGGCTGGCCCAGATGAAACATCACGTAATTGGTCGCGTCTACTACGTTGTTGATTGATTTTTGTCCGATAGATTCCAGCCGTAGGCGAAGCCAGTCCGGCGAAGGGACGACCTTCACATTCTCAATCGTCCGCCCGACGTATCGGCGGCACAATTTTTCGTCTTCAATGCGAACCGAGAGCGCGCGGGGTACTTTCACAAGTTCAAACGAGGATTTTTTTCCTCCATCCTCCAATTTCAAACTAAGCAAAGCCGCAAGTTCACGCGCCACACCGCGATGCGAGAGGCAGTCATGCGCGCGATTGGGCAAAATATCAATTTCAAAAATAGTATCGTCTCCCCTTTTTTCAAACGACTCCACCTCAAAAGAGCGCATCGTCAAAAGCTCCGCCACTTTTTCCGGCACCGGCAGTTTTTCCTTAAAAAATGATTGTAGCCAATTGTGTGAGATAACCATATTTATGAATTAAGAACCAGGAATTATGAATCAAGAATAAAAAACAGCGAGACGAATTTTATTCATAATTCATGACTCATAATTCGTGATTCCATTTAGAATTGATTCACCACTCGCAAATCGCCTTGGTACAAGAGACGGATATCGTCTATACCGTATTTCAGCATCGCCACGCGGTCAATCCCGATGCCGAAGGCAAAGCCCTGCCACTCCCGCTCGTCTATGCCCACGCCGCGGAGCACGTTCGGGTGCACCATGCCCGCCCCCATGATCTCAATCCAGCCGCTCTCTTTGCAAAGCCCGCACCCCCTGCCTCCGCACTTGAAACACGATACGTCCACCTCCACCCCCGGCTCAACGAACGGAAAGTAGCTCGGGCGCAAACGCACTGCCGTCTGCCTACCAAAAAGCCCTTCAAAAAACTTTCCAAGCACGCCCTTCAAATGCGCGAGCGAAATATCTTTATCTATGAGAAGCCCTTCCAGCTGATAAAACTGCGCTTCGTGCGTGCTGTCGGTCGCTTCATACCGAAACACTTTACCGGGCACGATAATCCGTATCGGCGGCTTATGTTTTTCCATGTAGCGAATCTGCACAGGCGACGTGTGCGTGCGCAAAAGCAAACCTCTATTTTGCGGTTTAAGCCAAAAGGTATCCCACATATCCCGCGCCGGATGGTCTTTGGGAATGTTCAGCGCGTCAAAGTTATAGTGTTCGGTTTCAATTTCCGGCCCTTCTGCCACCTGAAACCCAAGCTCGCGAAAAATACCCACCATATGGCGGATAACATGCGTAAGCGGATGCAAATGCCCACTTTTTTCCATATTCTTCAGTATAGCGAAGATTTTCAACAAAACAAAACCAACCTTTTAAAAGGTTGGTTTTGTTAGAAGGTAATAATCGGCCTTATTTAATTTCTAAAAGCTTCCTTTCTAGTTCATTTTGAAGTAAATATATTTGAGTATTTATTGAAGAGGTTTGTTCTCTAATAAATTCTATAACGTGACCAGAACTTCGACTAACAGGATTAATATTATCTAATTTATTATAGATTGTTATTATTGCTTGTTTTTTAAAATCAGTATCGATAAAATCCGGGTATTGTGATGTTTTATTTCCGTAAAACCTAAGTATCTCGGTAGCTTTAATTCCATTATCCAAAATATTTATTTCAATAAGTTGTTTCTTTAAATTATTTATTTTCATTCCATATTCTCTGTTAAGACTATCAACGATTTCCAGTCTTCTTAATTCGTCTGCGATAATGTTTTGTTCATCTTGCTTTTCTTTTAAGATTTTATTCTCAGCTATTTTTTTTCTCCAAAGACTTTCTTTTTTCACTCGATCCTTTTCTGCCACATCCGCTATTATAAGATCTAGCTCGTCTTGATTAAGGATATTGCCTTTTTCATCAACTTTTGCACCACTTGGAGTAACAAGATATGACTGCTTTTTAAATAATTTACTTTCTATTTCCTCCGGTTCATCTATTTCTTGTTTCAGATTTTTTATTTCGCTTTTGAGTTCTTCTACCGCCTCTTTCTCTTCATCTTTCGCGTCATTCGCATCAGCAGTATCGCCCGCTTTTGGCGCCGTTTCTTTTTCTTTGAGCTTTTCTTTCACGTTCTCAAGCTCTTGTTTGAGCTCCGAGACTTCTTTTTTGAGTTCCGCTACCTGCTTTGCCGCTTCTTCCTGGCCTTTTTTGCTTGCTTCAATCGCCTGCTCTATCGCCGCCTTTGCTTCTTCGGGCACTTTAATCAAAACGGCCGATAACGCCTCCTGATTTTTTGAAGCGTTGTCTTCAATGGAGGTAAGCAGGCTTTCCGCTTGCGCTTTGTCTTTTATTTCTTTTGATTTTTCCGTGGCGAGCGCGATGTTGTTTTCATAATCGGCGAGAGCCGTCTTCACCGCATCGGGATTTTTTTCTTCCGCGACGGATTCTATTTCCGCCAATCGTTCATCGGCATACTCAAGCGCTTTTCTCGCTTTTTGTTCGGGGTTGAATGTAAAAAAGAGCCCCACTTTTTCAAAAGTGGTGTCAAAAAAATAAAAGAAACTTCCGGGCTTCACGCCAGGGCTTGCCGCGGCTAAAGCGGAAGAGGGCAAAACAAAAGAGACTACCAAAAGCAACGAGAGAGCGATTGTGGATAGTTTTTTCATTATGATATTGTAGCCCTTTTCTCGGCCTTTTTGCAATACGCACTGATACGCACCGTATGCGCTTGACTCTACATATTATAAGGTATAATATGTAAGTACAAGTGGCTTCGGCCTTACCCTCGCAAGAGGGAGAACAGCAAAAGAAAAGCCGTCAGAACAAATTTCTGACGGCTTTTCTTAAGCGCTCAAAAGTTTCCTTATCAAGAAACCCCACCTTTTCTACCAAGCGACGAGTATCAATAACACGAACCTGAGAAAGCAAGGCTGATGCATTCCGTTCTTGTATCTTTCCAACGGGAATACGGAGCGGATGTTTCTGTTCTGACGTGGTAAGAGGAACAACAACACACGTTTCTGGACCAAACGCACGCATTATAACAATTGGGCGGAGAAATGAGCGGCCATTTCCATCCTGTTCAGAACCGATATTTACACCGAGGCGGCACCACCATATCTCGCGAACGGTATAGAGGCGAGGATATTCCACGTTTGTTTTTTTCTTCGCTCCATTCCAACTATCAAAATCTTTTTTCATACCAAACAGTATAAATCAAAAAGCTGCAAAACAAAAATTTTGTTTGACTTTGATACAATGCCAAGTATCATATAAATACAAACGGCTTCGGCCCGACTCTGTCGCAAGACAGAGGAAAAAAAGAAAAATCGCTAAAGACACGCTTTAGCGATTTTTCTTTTTGTACTACTAATACTATTTTTACTTCCCCAGTCTATTCACTTCTTCGCCGATGTATTTTTTCATTTTTGCAACCGTTTCTCTGGCCTGCTCTATGAGCGCTTTTTGTTTTACGCGACGGCTGTCTTCGTTCAAATCTCCGGCGCTCTCAAACTCTTTCAAAAAAGAAACGAGCATGTCTACAAATTTATTGACGTCTCTGCCGACAATCATTTTATATGCCTCGCGCGTCTTATTTTTTGAAACATACTGCCATGCGAAGAGTCCGGTTGCCGAGGTAATAAAGAGTATCAAAATAAGGAGAATTTCAAACCAGCCGAGGTCGACGACTCCGCCCAATGATAATACGGTTCTCGGATGCACCTTGAGCGCCCCGACATCCGCAGAGAAACTCCTCGCTCCCCGTTCATCGCGCGCCGTGATAGAAATGGTGTACGTACCGGTTGGCAGGGGGTCATTTATTGAAATTTTCCAATCGCCTCTATTATCACTTTTTGCGCTCTCCGATATCACTTCCCGCTGCCGCTTATCTACTATACGCACATCGACAAATGCATTCGGAATTGATTTTCCCGACGCATACAGAGACTCCCCCTGGATTATTGAACTTGATACAAAATCAACGATTGGCGTCGCAAGCGGCAAGATTTCAAATTTTAAATCGCTCTCGGCACTGTTGCCCGCCAAGTCAAATACCCGCACCAGTACCATATGGGGACCGGGCAACAGCGGTGGCAATACGGTAGAAGTGGTAGTCCCTTTCACGAATTCTTTACCATCAAGAAAGAGAATATTGTGAGAAACCCCCGAGAGCGCGTCGTGCGCCTCGTATTTTATTTCCGGGGTTGGATTATCGCTCGTGAGTGAATCTTTGATTTCAAACGGCAGTGGGGGCGTTGCGTCAATTGAAATCTTAAAGTGCGCGGTGTCACCCCATCCGATGTTGTTCCTAAATCGCGCGTGAACATACCACTCTCCCTCTTTCAAAACTCCGAGATTTTTGCCGGTTAATAATTCTGGTTCAGGCTTTTGCGGCTTCGTTAACGGGCTATGGTCGACGACCACGGCCGCCTCAATAGCGTCCGATGGAACATCCCAAAAGACAGCCGCTTCTCCTTGGTGATTGTACCAACGGGTTGCGTCAGAATATAACGGGACCCGAAGCAGCGGTTTCTCCGGCAATTTTTGCGCCACAACGGCCTCTCGGATTATTTTTTGCGGTTCAACAGTCGGAGCGACAGGGACAGCGGGAGCAGATGGTTTGACAGAAGATGGAACCGAAGGGGCAATCGGGACAACAACTTGCGTTCCCACGGAAACACTCGTCCCCTTGAGTGCCGAGAGAACGTTCGTTCCCTTGCCGTCGGAAGCCGTGATCGCCGCGTCTTGCAGGGCAATCTCGGCGAGTCCCGTGCCTTTTGCTTTAAATTTCAATTTCAAAATCTGGAGAGAGCCGCCCGAAACACCGCTCGTTGTACCGCCGGTAAACATGAGCGTGCCTTCATCGTTTGAGATTTTCGGCTCCTCAACCCAAAAACCAAAAGCAGAGTTTGTTTTATCAACGCTTACCAGCTCAAGCACGCTAACAGGAAACCGCACCGTCGCCTGGCTTGCGTTAATGTATGCTTCTTCGGTATCAATTTTTATATCAACGCTGAATTCCTGCCCGATGCCAAAAGCGCGCGCTTGCGGCAAAAGAGAAATAGTGGCGGCATTTGCCGAAAAAGCCGACCAGAAAAAGACAAGGAGTGAAAAACATACTGTAAAAAAATTTTTTGCCATATGGTTATAGCGTCTTTAACGTTTTTAAAAAAATGCTCAAGTCTGAAATGTCAATTTTCCCGTCATTGTTCATGTCAATTTTACTTCTTAACGCCGTATCTTTGGAGCCCCACCTGAAAAGAAAGATGCTCCAATCGGCAATAGTAATCTTGTCGTCATTATTTAAATCCGATTTTGGCACAGCAAGAAGCGAGACACGAAACGCGCGCGATGATGAGAACTCGCTTTCTTTGCCGCTTGCGCCCGTTTGTTTTACCCGCGCGTAATGATTCCCTATGCGGAAAGACGCCGTGCTTGTCGCAAAAGACCATAAGCCGTCCTCTTCTGATTTCACTTCCTCTTTCAGTATACCATCAATTTCGACGACAACACTGCTTTTGGGAGCGGCATACCCTTGTGCCTTTATTTCTTTTCCAAGCGGAACGATAGCTGTTTCAAAATCAATAGTTGGCGGAACAAAAAGATCTCGCGCGACAAGCTCATTTGCACTCGTCAAATCAACGTTAAAAGCGATGTTGCCGGTCTTTCTGTCGTCTTTATCTGCGATGCGAAGCGCAAAGAAATACTGCCCCTGGAGAAGCGCCGTGAGCTGTATGAAAAAAGTGCCGTCGGCGGACACGGTTGAGATAGCTTCCGGCGTATTTCGGTATATCTCGTCTTGAATGCTTTTTCGGAGCAAATCCACTTTTGCACCCGGGTATGCTTGCCCGGAAATGACCACCCTGGTCGGCAACACGGCGGCCCCGGCACCACCCGAACTTGATGTCTCTGTTCCTCCGCCGCCCCCACCGCCGCTTGCCGTCGTTGCCAAACTCGGCACATTCGAAATCGCCGAGGCATTCGGCACCTCATCTGAAGTTTTGATAGCGAAATAGTAGGTAGTGCTTGGAGAAAGACCTGTGACCGTCATTGATTGACTGGCCCCCGCCGCTTGCGGCGCAGGCTCTCCACTCACCTGGGTCGCTCCGGAATAATTTCCATCGGTGATATTGCTTGTGGAGTAGCGGATTTCATAACTTGTCGCAGTGCCGGTGGAGGCGTCATCACCGGGAGCCGTCCACGAAAGAAGGACTGACGACGCGGTTGCGCCCGACGCGGCCAGATCTGAAACCGCCGATGGCGCGGTAGTGTCGGGGGTTGCCGTCGTTGCCAAGCTCGGAACATTTGAGATTGCCGAGGTATTCGGAACTTCATCGGAAGTTTTGATGGCGAAATAGTAGGTGGTGCTTGGAGAAAGACCTGTGACCGTCATTGATTGAGAAGTGCCAGCGACTAACGGCGTTGGCTCACCGGTGACCGCAGTAGCTGAACTGAAATTGCCGGAAGTAATCGCAGAAGTTGAATAGCGTAAATCATAGCTCGCCGCAGTGCCGGTGGAAGCATCATCTCCCGGAGCCGTCCATGAAACAGTTATCGCAGAATTTGAAGGACTCGAAAGGGCAAGGTCTGAAACCGCCGATGGCGCGATAGTGTCGGGAGTGGTATAGGTAACGCTCAAAACCGGTCGATTAGACGCCGTAGTATTTTCTTTTGTTCCAAAATCAACTTGTTTATTGGTGCCGCTTGTGTTTGAAGACCAAATAATACGCCAGCCATAATTGGTAGCGCTTCCGGCGATGAAACTCGCCACATCGCTCGTCACATTCCAGCTATATGAGCCGGCGGTAGAAACGGCAACCGTATCCGTCGGCGAAGTCGCAAAATGGGTCCCGGCCGTACTGCCGGGAGTATTCCAGGTAACCGTACTTTCAGTCCAATCAACCAATATGCGATGCGCCCCATAATTTTTAATCGACGTGGCGCTACCGACCGCGGTCGCTACCAACGTCAGCGTTGCCGAAGTAATCGTCGAGCCCGAAGGTATAGAGCTCGTGTCAAAGCGAACGACTCCATCTCTCGTGTTGATTAGGTCCATAATGATGCCCGTGCTGTTGTTGGCATTTGGCGAACCGCTTGAGAGATAGGCGTCGGCGGTAGAATTAAAAGTTCCGGTACTAGCCAAAACTCCGATAGGAAAAAACGAATAGAGCATCTGAACAACGAGCATTCCTATCACCAATCGTGAAGTCGTTTTTAATGAAAACATGGAGACTCTCTGTAGAAGTCTGACTTCTGCAGATTTTTAGAGCGTTTGAGATTTCAGATGCTTACCCTCGGCAAAAAAATTCTTGACCTTCTCCACAATCTCGGCAAGTGCATGGCTTGATTTTACCAAGTAATCTTCCGCACCGAGCCGAAGGCCTTTTTTGATGGTCTCATCTTCTCCAAGAAGCGTCAGGATGATAACCGGAATATCGCGCGTGTCGAGATTTTTTTTGATTTCCTCGAGCACTTCCAGCCCGTGTTTTTTTGGAAGAATAAGGTCAAGCAATACCAAATCCGGCTTTTCAGAGCGAACCATTTTCAAACCGGCTTCACCGTCAAACGCCGGCAACACCGTAAAGCCCGCATCGCCAAGCTCGGTGCAAAGTACTTTGGAAAGTATTTCATCGTCTTCTATAATAATTATTTTTTGCTTACCCATAAAAATGGTCGATTGATTATTTGAGGCCGAGATTTTCTTTGACTCTCTTTACAATATCGTCAACTTTGAGATTTGACTTTATCACATACTCACGCACCCCTAGCTCAAGAGCCCGTGCGATTAATTTTGTTCCCTCGAGCACGGTGAGAATAATGATGGGGATATTTTTTGTCTCCGGATTATTCTTGAGCTGTTCCGCCACCGCAAGACCATCCATTTTTGGCATTAAAATATTGAGCAGGACAAGCGCCGGTTTTTTTGATAATACCATGGCAAGCCCGCTCTCGCCATCAAAAGCTCTTTCTACTTCAAAGCCCGCATCGGCAAGCCCTGTATACAAGGCTTCAGACAATATTTTATCATCTTCAACCAAAACTATTCTGGAAGGATTATTCATAACGGATTATCTACCTTCGTTTAATTCTACCAGTTTTCGCTAAAATCAAAACGGCAGGTTTAATTATAACACACGAAAAGAACATTGTACTGCGGGGTATCTAGCCTGGGGGCACGCAACTCATTGCTTGACGTTACACTTCTGTGCCGGTGGAATGGCCATCCGTTTTTGTTTCCTTCGGCATCTCTTCGGGCTTTGTTTTTCCCGTTTGGATTTCTGCCGACTTCATTTTGCCCCAATCCTTCATCGCCAGTTTCAAACTTACAATCACCCGCTCAAACGCCCGTGCCAGCTCACCCACCTCATCTTTTGTGTTGACCTTTTCTAGCGTAACATCAAGCTTCCCTTTGGATATCTCGGTGAGAACATGCGTCAGCCTGATGATTGGATTCAAAATAGAGTTTGCAAAGTATATCGCCACCGCCATAGAGATAAAAACAAAAATGATTAACACAAAAATATTGATATCTCTGAAACCATTGAGTTCTTTGAGTAATTCTGTCGTGTCCATTTTTGCCAAAACTCCCCAGCGCAATTCCGGAATCGAGCGCCACGCACCGGACACCGCGTGACCACGATAATCCGTGAATGTTCCGGCCCCGTCCCCGCGAGCGGCAAATTTGACGGTCAAAGGAAGCTCGGGGTCGGAGACGCTCCATTTTTTGAGCGCGACTTTATCATTGAAACGCAACGGGTTGAGAAGCGTAATTTCCCCGTCTCTCTCTTCAACAAGAATGATTTCACCGGTTTCTCCCATCCCAACGTAGTCTTGGATAAACGTATACACGAGGTCCATTTTTACCGCCAATACAATCTCACCGATAAACATGCCACGGCTATCGTCTATCGGTGCATAGACAAACACCTCAGAAAATGAGCCCGCCTCCTCGGCGTGTTTATGCAAAAAAACGCTTCCTACGTTTCCGCCTTCTTTCCCCTTATCAAACGCAGCTTTATCGGAACCAAGAAGCGAAGTTCCAAGTTTTTTTTCAGTGCGATCCTGGTCAAAATCATAAATAATCCGGCCCGACGCATCGGCAAGCATGATATCGGACACCCATTTTTGACTCCGCGCCCAATTCGCAAAACGACCATCAATGTGCCCTCTTGCCGCTTGATACGCCGAGTTCGACGGGTCGCCCGCAAATTTTTCCAAATCGGAAAAATTCTCTTTGACAGCCGCAGAGTCTTTAAACATTTCCGCATAGCCTTTAACTGCTTCAAATATAGTTGCAATACTATTCGCCTTGAGCTTTGCGATTGCCTCAAGCCCTGCAACGGCTATGACTTTATTCCTCCCCGAAGCCCCTGAAACACTAAGCGCCCCCGAAATATTAAAGAGACTTATGAAAAGCGCCGGGATAATGCTAACGAGAAGCAAGACCATTACCAATTTTTGTTTTATTTTCATATAGTATTTTTATTCGGTTCCGCGTCGGAATTTTTTTTCCCCATAACGAGGAGCCCAAGCAATGTGATTACGTATCCAAAAAAACGGATAGCGTGCCACACCCACCACTCGGCATGCCAGACCTCCGATACATAAAAGAGCATCGCTGAGGCCGCCGATAGCATGCAGAAATTAGCAATAAGCATTTCTTCCGCTCGGCACTCTTCAATCTGCCCCCCCATAAAATAGACGCCGGTCGCAAGAAACAATACTCCGGTCACTAAACTGATATTAAGCGCAAGCGGCATCATTTGATTTTCAAGAAATACAACCGGCGCAAGACTCGGATTCAATAAAAACATCGACCCCAATGCCGCCGCGGCGGCGGTAACCATAACCGGGGAAACCGCAGACTTTATTTTAAAAATATTTTTTGGAAAGAAAGCCGCGGCAAAAAATATCGCCCCGACAAGCATCGCGAACATATGCAGCCACACAAACAAATTACCCGGAAGAACGAGCGCATGGATAATATCAAGAACTCCCATGCTGCCAAACGCGGAGGCAAGCAAAAAACATTCCGCAGGGCGCTCTTTTTCGCTGCGCTTCCATGTTGACCACACCAATACGGCAATACCCCCGCCAAGCACGGCGCCAAGAATTTCAACCCAGGCATGCGCCGGCAAAGACACATACACTAAATCTAAAAAATAACGGTGCGTAAGTATCTCTCCTAAAATAGCCAAAAACCCGCTCGCGACAAGGACACTGACTCCAAAACCAAAGCTCCAATTATTTTGACCATTATTTACCGTATTCATAATAATTATATTATTAACCGGAGAATTTATTTGCTTTCAAAAATATTTTTGACCCGTAGCCCGAATTCATCTTTCCGGCGTTCGGAAATAATGCCCTGATCACCCAGCTGCTTGATAAGCTCGCTGATATTTTTGTATGTGAGTCCTTGCGCTTTGCGTTCGGAGAAAATCTGCTCCCCCATCGGGCCCAAGACCTCGAGAAACAGCCCGTGCACCTGCTCCTCAAGCGAGGCGGACACCTTGCGCGTCGAGCCCTGCAACACTCCCTCATATCCCTTAAACTCGCCAGAAACCACGAATCCGTGCTCGGTAAAGATGATTTCGCGCATTTTTTTATCGTGCGCCGAGACGCGCATCTTGAGAATCATCACGGCGTGGTGAAGCTCTGATTCTATTTCCACATACCGCAGCATAATGATTTCATCGGCAAGCGTAGAGAGGGCCGCCTCGGATATCGTATCGCCCCCCATAAGGCTCGAGGAAGCGCTTGTCATAAGACTCGTCACTCTTCGTTCCTTAAGATACCCGACGAGCCGCGTTGAAAAATCATAGAGGTCTTCTTCCGAAAAAACATTGTGGATTGTCGAAAGAGAATCGAGCACAAAACGCTTCACCCCGAAAGTCTCTATGGAGTTTTTGATTGCGTCAATATGTTCATCAAGATATTTCGCCTCAGGGTAGACCGCAATAATTTTCAGATTGCCGTTTTTTTCATGAGTTATAAAATCCAAACCAAAACCCGCGGCGCTCTGCAAAATCTGATCTCGCGACTCCTCAAACGAAACAAGAAGACACTTCTCTCCTTTTTCAAGTCCCGCCTGCAAAAACTGCAAGCCAAGAATCGTCTTGCCTGAACCGGAAGCGCCCGTCACAAGAATCGTCGACCCTTCGACATACCCGCCGCCGTTCATTTCGTCAAATCCCGCGACGCCCGTTGCAAGCCGATTGCCGGACACTTCGTAAACCAATTCTCGGGTCAAGCGCGGAGAAAGCGTCACCCCCTCGTTTGAGATACGAAAATATACGGGGTGCGAATCGTAGTGCATCCCGCGCATTTTTACCACTTCCAATTTTCTTTCAAGCTCCTTTTTTTCACGACCATAGGACAGCTTAGTGATGCCGTCGGCGATGAACTCTTCCACTCCAAAAATGCTATACCCCGCATCAGAGACCTCGCTCGTTAATAGAACACTTGCCTCCGCGGTGCCAAGCCGAAAGCCGAGATTAAAAACAAAATCACGAATTAAATCCTTATCTTTCAGGCGGTAACCCATTGCCGTAATTGAATCAAAAACAACTCGTTTGGCGCCAAGCGCCATAACCACATCAAGCAAAAAATCAGAAATCTTCCGTATCTCCGCCCGGTCAAGATCCTTATGCTCTATCTTTAAATCGGCCATGATTTGGCGCAAATCGATAAAATGCACGCCGTTTGGATTGTAATAATCCTTGAAATTTTCTTTCTTGAGCGAGGTGGCGCGTATATCGGAAATACCGATAGATTCCTGCTTGCCAAAAGACATCCGTTTTGCATTGCGAATGGCTTTGTTCGTCGTTTCAGTCAGACAAATATAAATGCCGGTTTCTTTGTATTTTTCAAAACCGGCAAAAAGCCATTGCGTAGCAAGAATAGTTTTGCCGGCACCGGAGTTACCGGCAAGAAGAACCGTTGCGTTAAATGGCAGCCCGCCATGCAAAATCTGATCAAGCCCCGCAATACCGGTCGGACGAATCTCAAAACCGGGACCGGAAATATTTAGAACAGATGATTCTTTTTGATCTGTCGAATCTGATTTAATTGAGCTCATTGGAGAAAAAACGTAAACTACATCGCCTTAAGAGTCACGCTGCTTATATAATACCAACAAACCCACTCCTATATAAGTACACAGGGAGAAGCACTGTGGATAACATTTGGGACGCTGCCGGCTAGTCTTCCATTTGAACCAGCTCTTTTTCTCCGATGTGCGCTTGCGATACCAAAGGAAGCTCAATGAAAAACGTAGTGCCTTTCCCCTCTTCCGATTCAAACCGGATTTTGCCGCCAAGCAATTTTACCGCTCCGGAGACAATATAGAGCCCGAGCCCGCTGCCATCCGGTTTTGCCGTCACCGCATTCGATGCGCGGAAAAATTTTTCAAAAATGCGCCCCTGCTCTTTTTTCGGTATTCCGATGCCGGTATCTTGCACCTTAATCAACACTCCGTCTGATTTCTCCTCCAAAGCGACGGACACTTTTCCTCTGGTATTGGTATATTCAATAGCATTCGCGATAATATTCTGCATGACATACCCGAGCATATTTTTATCGGTCGTAACGGCACACCGCTCCGGGCTCTCTTTTGCAAGAAAACAATCCAGCCCTCTTTTTTCACAAAGCATGTGCATGTTCTCCAGCGTTTCTTTAGTGAAAGAGACTAAATCAAGCGGCTCCGGAGAGACATTCACATTTCCCCCCTCAATGCGTGACACATCCAAAAGAAGCCGTACGAGCGTCGAAAGCCGCTTGGCTGAAAAAAAGATGTCATTGAGATACTTTTTGCCCGTCTCGGTCAATTTTTCTTTTTTAGAGAACAGCTCGGCCGTCCACTCAATGCCGGTAAGCGGCGTACGCAGCTGATGGCTCGCAAGCGAAACGAACTCAGATTTTACGCGGTCAGTCTCTTTTTCTTTAGTCACATCCCAGTTTACTCCTATCATCCTTACCGGCTTTCCGTCGGTGTCTTTTTCTACAACCCCAAACGCCCGCAGATAATGAACAGACTCATCTTTCCACAACACTCGAAATGTCGTATCGAAACTTTTAATTCCGCGTATCGCTTCCATTCTTTCTTGTTCAACTTTTTCGAAATCTTCCGGATGCATCGCCCTCTTCCTGACATCAATCAGAGGAACCTCTTTCCCGATATCTTTTTTATCAACACCAAACAAATGATACATGTTGTCGTCCCAATAGAGCTCATTTTTTTCAAGATTCCATTCCCACACGCCGATGTGCGCCGCCTTTGTCGCCAAGTCAAAACGTTCCAGAAGGGATTTTAACTCCGCTTCTTGAGTATGCCTCAGAAAATGCTCTCCGATCTGATTTCCGATTAAATAATATGTCTTGAGCAAATAATCATCCTCCGGCGTCACCTCTTCAGAAAAAAATTCAAAAATCGCATATATGTGCTCGCCCTCGTAGACTGGAAAGGCAAACCCCGTATGCAGCCCGACCTCTTTTGCGGAGTCAGCTCTTGGAAAATTCTTATCGCGGACGACGTCGGGTATCCACTCCGAAACGCGGCTCTGATACACCCGGCCTGGCAAACCGGTGCCTTTTCCAAATACCTCGCTTTTTGTGCGTTTCTCAAAAGCGCCATATTTTTCGGGCTTACGGCTCCATGTGTACACATTATGCAGACGGCTGCCATCCTCGGAAGGAACCCACATAGCGCCAAAATCCCAGTGCAGCCCCGAAGCAATCATTTCAACCGTTTTATCGAGCAGTGCCGGACCAAAAACTCCCGCTGAAAGTTTTGATATCAAATCGTATTGGAGCAAAATCCTCTCTTCCATTTCAACTCTCTTGGAAATATCTTTTTCCATGCCGATGTATCCGATAAGCTCTTTTGCGTTATTAAAAATCTGCGTGATGTATGCGGTAGAGTAATAAAGCTTCCCGCTTTTATGGCGATTGACGATCTCTGTTTCAAAAAACGGCTCTGATTGTTTCCTTGACCAAAAATCGCGGTAGAATTCGGGGCTCATCAACCCGCCCCAAAGCCGCGGGGTATTCCCGATGACTTCTTCCTGCAGGTATCCGGTTGCAAGCTCGACGGCTTTGTTGGCAAACAATATGACGCCGTTCACATCGGTGATAATAGTATGATTGCTTGAATTTTGAATTATTTGAGCAAACAATCCCTCTTTCTCAAGCTGTTCTCTTATTTTTTCAAAGGTAAGGCTATTTGTGCGGGTTGGATAGTAATTTTCAAATACCATATCGGGCAGGGAGATCCCGTTTTTCTCCAAAATGCCGTACACATGATCAACCATCGCCTGCGGACCGGAGATCCACCATTCGGTATCGGCGCCAAAACGGGCATACGCATCTTTGACATCGCTCCATGAAAAAAAATCGTATGCGACGACATAATCAAAAAAGGTAGTATTTTTCTTGAGCTCTTCGAGTTCGTTCAAGAAAGGCGTAGTTTCTTCTTTAGTATTGAAATAGGCTAAAAAAACTTTTACCGGCAAAGATTCCTTTTTAATTGTTTCAATTGTTGCCAAAAATGAAGCGACACCGACTCCGCCCGCCACCATGATTAGGTGTTTTATCGGCGGACGGCGGTCATGCAGCGTAAAGGCACTCCCAAAAGGTCCGTGTATCGTTACTTCGTCGCCCGGGTCAAGCGCAAACAACGACTGCTTATAACCGCTCTCGCTTATTCGCGCAACGATAGAAATATTATTTTCGTTGTTTGGAACACTACAAATTGAAAAGGCCCTTCGGCTGCCTCTTATGTCTTTTACTTTTAACTCGGGAATTTCAACCCATACATACTGTCCGGCAAAAAAAGAAAACGGCTCGCTTATTTTGAAAGTGATTTTTTTAACCCCTTCCGCGGCCACTTCTACAGAAGAAACATTGGCCTTAAATAACTTCTGGGGGAGGTGCTCCATACCATACTATTTTAGCGCAAAAACAATTCCGCACAACGGATAAGTAAATTTTAATAAGCCCCAAAAATGATCGTTCACCGGATAAGATAATCTTGGAGCCGCCTCTGGGACTTGAGCCGGCTACGATTCTTGTCGTTTCATTACGTATAAAAGAGCAGTATTTTTTGGAGCCGCCTCCCGGGCTTGAACCGGGGACCTACGGTTTACAAAACCGTTGCTCATTCCTCCTATCGCCGGTTTCGCTTCTGCCTGCGGGCAGGTCGCTCAACATCGGCGATTTTCTGCCTTCGGCAGAAACCGGAAGAAAAGCAAAGTAGTTTGCTTTTCTTCCAACTGAGCTCGCTCAGTTGTTAGAGCAACCAGAGAGAATAAAAAACTTTTTGGAGCCGCCTCCCGGGCTTGAACCGGGGACCTACGGTTTACAAAACCGTTGCTCTACCAACTGAGCTAAGGCGGCAATTGATTTTTTAAAAGAGTGGGAACACTGTTCTTTAATTTGTTTCTTTTGATTTCTACCAAAACAGCTAAGGCGACAATTGGGTTTCAAAAATTTTACAAAAATGGACCTTTGTAAAATCACCGCCCGTCTTCCTTGCGCGGATTTTCTTCTTTCGCGCTGCTGTTTAATTTATATTCGGCAATCGTCTTAAGGAAGGGCGACGCCTCTCCGCGTGCCATAATTTCGTTTCTGCCCTCCAAAGAGCGCTTAATACGAATTAATTTTTTATGCATCGCGCCAAATTGCAAAACCAGATAATGCACCACGACTTGCGTAATCGCGTGTACCCGCGGAGCAATATGCATTTGGTGCAGTCTTTCCGTATAGAATGCGGCAGTCGCGGCATGCCGTGAGAACATTTCGCGGACATTAAATTCAAGGCGGTGTTCCGCATTGGTATCGCACGCGATTTTCCCCGAGCGGAGCTGCCACCAACGAAATGAAAACATCCCGACGAGCTCGGCCAAAGAGAGGACAAAGATTGAAGCGAGAATATACATACGAATAAATGAGTGGCTCTTTGTAATCAGTATAGAATAGGTGGCGATAAATTCCAAAGAACCTTGGGCTATCTTCAGCGCGTCGAGAAGCGCTCGAAACGAGAAATCTCTATTTTTTCGCCAAATTTTTGCGTTGCCTTTTCAATGAGTTTTTCAACGGTTATCGAATCATCTTTTACAAACGGCTGCTTCAAGAGAATTCGCTCGCCAAAGTAGGTCGAAAGCTTTCCTTCAAGCGCCTTTTCTTTCACCGCAGCCGGTTTGTCCATCGCTTCCACTTCTTTGGCAAATATTTCTTTTGCTTTCCCACGGACTTCTTCCGGCACATCTTCCGGTTTCAAAAACTCGGGATTAATTGCCGCCACATGCATGGCAATATCATACGCCAAAGATACAAACTCCTCATTCTTGGCGACAAAATCAGTCTCGCAGGAAAGAAGCACCATGCTCCCCACCGTCCGGTCGGGGTGAATGTAGGCATTCACCGCTCCGGCGCCAAGCGTGCGGTCCGCTTTTTTTGATGCGATTTCGCCGCTTTTTTTCTGCAAAATAACAAGCGCTTTTGCTTCATCGCCCATGGCCTCTTCAAGCGCCTTTTTGCATTGCATGACCGAGATGCCGGTTTTATCACGCAGCTGTTTTATTTGTTCGGTGGTAATGGCCATATTAATTTACCTTCGCCTTCATTCCATCTTTATACGCTTGGGCAATTTCCTGCACAAAAAAGGCAACGCTTTTCTGTACGGCATCATTTGCGGGGATCGGATACGCAATGTTTTTGATATCAGAATCGGAGCTCCCGAGCCCGATTATCGGAACGCGCATTTCTTTTGCTTCTCCCACTGCTGTTTTTTCATTACGAAAATCGATGACGAACAGCGCCGCCGGCTTATCGGACATGGATACAATACCGCCGAAATTTTTTTCAAGCCGCTCGATTTCGCGGTCAAACATGAGCCGCTCTTTTTTGGTGTATTGTCCAAGTTCTCCTTTTTCACGTTTTGAGCGAAGCATGACCAGACGCGCAACACGCTTTTTTATTTCGGGGAAATTAGTAAGCGTTCCGCCAATCCAGCGATTGGTTACATACGGCATACCTACCGCCTGAGCCGCTTCTTTCATGGCCAGAGCGGCCACCGGCTTTGTCCCGACAAAAAGGAGCTGCTTCCCCGCTTTGCCCAGTTCGGCGGCAAAATCCTTTGCGGTATTGAGACGGGCAATCGTCTGTTCAAGGTCGATCACATCAACGCCGTTTTTGTTGCCCAAAAGAAGCGGCACGTATGAGGGGTGCCTGCGTGAACGTGAATAGCCGTAATGAGCGCCTACCGCAAATAATGCGTCAATTTCGGTATCAGTTGGTTTATTTCGGCTAGCGAGGGGTGAGTGAGAATCAGAATTCTCATTTCGCCCGAGCGGAGACGAAACATGAGACGAAGTGCTCTTATTTTTAATTTCGGTCATAAATGAAAATGTAACAGAAAAGCGCCCATTGCGCAACCCCGTTAGAAGTTTCCCTCTTTACAAGAAATACCGCCAAACAAAGCCGTAAGGCGGGCATGCTTCATGAAGAAACAATTATTCCATACTCTGGATGAACTTCTAACGGGGCAACTGTTTGGTATTACGCAAAACGGCTGACAATCGGCTCGATGTCTCCCGCGAAAATACGCTCGATGCCGTGCCATGATTCTTTGATACGGTGGTCGGTCACCCTATCCTGCAAAATGTTGTATGTTCTTATTTTTTCCGAGCGGTCTCCGGTGCCAATCTGACTTTTGCGTTCCGCCGCATGCTCTTTCGCTTCTTTTTCGCGCTTCTCTTCTTCCAGTTTTGCCGCCATGATAGCAAGAGCTTTTTCGCGATTTTTCTGCTGACTCCGCTCACTCTGACAACGCACGACAAGACCCGACGGCTTGTAGAGAAGACGAACAGCCGTCTCGACTTTGTTCACATTTTGCCCGCCGGCTCCGCCCGAGCGCGAAAAGGTTATTTCTATGTCTGCAGGATTGATTTCTATGTTTGATATTTTACGCACCGGCAAGACCGCCACCGAAGCGGTGGACGTGTGCACACGCCCCGATTTTTCGGTCGCGGGAATGCGCTGGATGCGGTGCACGCCCGTTTCATATCGTAATTTTTTATACACATCCTGCCCGCGTATTTCAAACGATGCTTCTTTGTAGCCATCCATCGCCGAAAGTGATTCATCGAGTCTTCGAAATGACCACCCGTTTTTTTCCGCATACCGTTCGTACATTTCCGCCAAATTGCGCGCGAAAATCGCAGCTTCTTCTCCGCCGGCGCCCGCACGCACCTCAAGAATGATTTCATTCGGAAACTCTTCTTCCTCTTTGTCTTTTGACAAAATTTCGTTCATTTGCGAAAGAAGAGCCGCTTGCTGCTCTTTGAGTTCTTTTGCCTCCTCGGCGGCAAGCTCCGAAAGAGAGGGGTCGGAAACGGCCGTCTGTTCCGCGTCTAAAATACCGCGCGAAAGCCGCTCGTATTCCTGGGCGAGAAATTGCGTCTTCGGATTTTCTTTATAGACCGTAATGTCCATATAGGTTATGGTAGCGTGTCCGCCAATCCTTGACAAGGATATTTTAAAATGAGGTATTTAGAGCCGGCTCTAAAAACCCGCCATTTGGGGGCGGGCTTTTGTTCTATTTCTTTTTCGGAGAGGCCTTTGCTCGGCGAGTTTTGAATTTTTCCACGCGGCCCGCGGTATCCACCACTTTTTCCTGGCCGGTAAAAAATGGATGACATGCGCTGCAAATTTCCACGTTGATTTCGGGCATCGTTGAACCCACCTCAAACGTATTGCCGCAGGCGCAAGTCACTTTTGCTTTTTGATGATATGCAGGATGAATATCTTTTTTCATACGTCATATGGTTATACTACATCTTTAATTCTCTTGCAAGATATCAATCATGTTCTGATATTTTTCCGCCAGCGCCATAACATCCTCGCCATAAAATGCATACGACGGTTTCTGCCAATTACCACCCGCCAGATACCTGAGTGCCGCACGGCGCTCAGCCGCATACCCGCCGCCACTGGCGCCATTGTCTCGAAGCAGGAGCGCGGCCGCCATGAATGCGTCTTCTGCATCCCATGGGTTCGGCGGATAATGACCGGTACGCGAAGCGATCGATGATTTGTAGAGCTGCCAAGTCGTCGGCATAAATTGCGCCGGTCCCATCGCTCCGCCGCAGCCGTAGTACGGCGCTTTCGAAACAGGCATGGTGTCCGGGTTTAACCCAAGCTCTCCGGTAATTGAGAGAAACGCCGCCTTCTGCTTTTCTGCCGACGTTGGGTAGCCGATATTTTGGTAGCATTGATACAAATCTTTTTGCCAATTGCCGGAGCCGACATTCGCTCCAAGCTCGGATTCCTCGGCAATCGTTCCTAAAATAAACGCCGCACGGACACCGGTTGCCTTGCGCGCCTTTTCCGCAAACTGTAGCGCCTTTTCAAACGGAATGGCCGCGCTGCCGCGAAGCGTGAAGAGCTCGCTCCGAATCGCCGCCGCTGATTTCTCTTTTTGTTTAATCACCTGCTGATACGCGGCCTCCTGTCCTTTGGTAATATTCAATATCTGTTTTTTGTCGGCCTCATTTTGTTCTATGCGGTGCTGCTGCAACACCTGAATCCCGCGTAATTCTTCTTCCTCCGCCCGCTTTGATTCAAGAGCGTGTTTCTCTCCCTCGGTAAGATTTTTTGTCTTTTCGATCTCATCAAGCGATTCGCCGAGCGCGCGCCCGAGGAAATCAAGCGAATCAATATCGGAAAAGAGCTCTGAAATATTTTCTTTTGCCAAAGCGACTTCAACGATCGAATATTGGTCGACTTCGTTTGTCTTGCGCACCAGCTGTGCGAGCGAACGCCGCTCCCCCTCCATTTTATCAAGCAGCGTCCCGATAAGCTTTTGCTTGCCGCCAATATCCGTACGTAATTTTTCTATCGCGATATCGCGAGCACGGATGCTCAATTTCGCCTCTTGTATCTGTGCATCAAGAATGGCCACATCTCGCTCAAGAGACACGCGCTCGCGCTGTTTACTTTGAAGAATTGCCTGCTGCCCCTCAATTTCTTTTTCAAGATTGGCGAGGTCCGCTTCAAGCTGCGCACGACGGGCATCAATGGTCGTCGCGATATCGGCGGCAAAAACATATTCGGCTCTAAAGCCAAAGAGCGCCGCTTGCCCCGCAATAAACACGAATATGCCTATAAAAAAAGACAATTTCTTCAGCATAAAAGATACTGTATAGTATACCATAATGCTAAAAAAGGCTTTTGGCATAAGCTAAAAAATCCGCCCTGTCTCAAACGGGGCGGATTTTGACGATGGTTGTTATGCTTTGGCTTCGACTGGCGCCGCTTCGCCTCCCTCTTCTTCTTTTTTACCTTTCTTCTCAACCTCAATTGCAGAGAGATCTATCGGCGCGGCCGCTTCTTCTTTTTCTTCGGCTTTCTGGGTAATCATCGCGACCACTTCTTCGGGGTTGTCTGTTGCTTCGGCGCTTTCAGGGAGCGCGATATCTTTAATAGAAATTTGGCTATCAAAATCTTTCAGTGTTGAAATATCAACTTTGATTTCATGCGGCAAATTTTTAGGCAACACTTCTATTTCCATTTCATACATTACTTTTACAAGCGTCCCGCCCAAATCTTTGACCGCCGGAGAAACACCTTCAAAAACAATCGGCACGGTAACCGTCACTTTCTTTTTCGCGTCAATCACATAAAAATCGGCATGGACTGGCTCGCCGCGTACCGGATCAAGTACCACCTCATGAATCAAAACGTCGAGTTTCCCGCCATCGGTATCAAGCGCGATAACCGATGATTCCCCGGCCTCGTGCCAGATTTTTTGGAAATCATTCATCAAAACGGAGACCGGCATAGATGCCGTTTTGGAACCATAAAAAACCGCGGGCATTTTGCCCTCTTTCCGGAGCTTTGCGAGTCCTTTTCTCGCATCTCGCTTTTCTGTGGCTAAAGTAAACATACACTACTGTATACACGATAATCCCTTTTGTGTCAAAAGGGATTATCGCCCGCTGAAAAGCTTGAGGCGTTTTTCGGCGACCATTCTCACCGCCTCCCGGGCGCCTTTGAGAATTTGATACGGCGCGACGTCATCGGGGTTTTCTGCCAAGTGATTTTTAACCGCATCTTTCCACGCCACACGGATTTCAGTGTTGATGTGAATAATAGAAACTCCCGCTTTTATCGCCGCCCGAAAATCATCATCTGAGATGCCGGAGCCGCCATGGAGCACGAGCGGCACACTGACGTTTTTTTTGATTTCGCCGATGCGCACGATATCAAGGCGCGGATTTGGAGCGTCTTTCAGCATGCCATGAATATTGCCCACCGCGGGAGCCAGCATATCCACGCCCGTTACTTCGGCGAAGTGCGCCGCTTCAATCGGGCCGGTCAATTCAACGCCTTCGGGCAGTTTGTCCAACAGTTTTGATGAAGTGCCGATGAAGCCAAGCTCGCCCTCCACAAGCACTGAGCGCCCCGAGGCGCCTGCGTATGAGACGCATCGCTTCGTTATCGTGATACGTTCGTCTGCCGGTAATTTCGTGCCGTCAAAAATCACCGCGTCTACGCCCGCATCAACCGCCTCTTTTACTTTTTCAAACGAATAGGTATGGTCGGCGTTTACAAACATCGGCACGCCGAGCTCTTCGGAAATGCTTTTCACCGCGAGCGCCGCTTGCTTCATGCCAAAAAATTCACGTTCGCCCTCCGAAAGCCCGATGATGACCGGCACGCCGACATTTTTTGCGGCTTGGGCAATCCCCCACAAGGCGTCCATGGTTGAGATATTAAAATGACCGATAGCGGTGTGGTTTTTTTCAGCTTCGCTGATATATTCTTTCAGGGTTTTCATATTATTTCTATTGTAACATAAAAATGATAGACAGATATTTAAATCATTGGTACATTCACAAAAGAGTTTTCGTTACCCGCATTTTAATAACCGAGGAGGTTCTGATGAAACCTATAGCTACAATAACCGTTGATGAGTTTGATTGCCTGGTCATTGAGGGCAAAATGAAAATCAGCAAAGAGGCGAGAAAGTGGATAAAACAACGTCAGGATAAAGGCAGACACGTAGCCGCCGCGATAGCCATTTTACGCCCAAACGGAAAAATACAAACACTAATATTTGCGGATAGCACAACAAATAGGCTGTTCCGCACACACGGTCAATGGTTGAATCTTTTAACCATGCCAAAATTAAGAGATCTGATGTCAAAAGAATCCCCTATTGATGATTTCCCGGATCACAAGGAAAGGCTGACTACATAGCGATACCCACCGCGATTTGAGTTTTCAAAACCCAAATCGCGGTTTTGTTTTGATGTGATATACTTGAAACATATATAAAAAGATATGGAAAATTTTGACTTCATCGCCGTGGGCGACACCACGACCGACGCATTTATTAAAATCAAACAGGCAAGCGTCTACAAAGACGGAGAAGGCGAGGAAAAGCTCTGCGTGGAAAACGGGGCGAAAATCCCCTACGAATCGGTGACGGTCGTTCCGGCTGTCGGCAACAGCCCGAATGCCGCGGTCGCGGCACATCGGCTCGGGTTGACATCGGCGCTCGTTACCAACATCGGCGATGACGCGTACGGAAAAGAAGATTTGGAAACGCTCAAAAAAAACGGCGTGGATACACGGTTTGTCAAAGTGCATGAGGGGAAGCCAAGCAATTACCATTTTGTGCTCTGGTTTCATGCCGAGCGCACGATTCTCATCAAACATACGGAATACCTGTACGAACTCCCCGATTTGGGAAAGCCAAAGTGGATATACCTTTCATCACTCGGAGAAAATTCAATAGACTATCACCATGAAATAGCGGGATTTTTAAAAAATAATCCGGAAACTAAACTCGCATTTCAGCCCGGCACTTTTCAGATAAAGCTCGGGTATGAAACACTGAAAGATTTGTATACCGTATCGGAATTATTTTTCTGCAACAAAGAGGAGGCGCGCCTCATTTTAAAAACGACAGAAGATAACCCCGCGAAACTTGCACAGATGATGCGCGAACACGGGCCAAAGATTGCAATAATCACCGACGGCCCTCATGGTGCCTACGCCGCAAACGGCAACGCTACCTGGCACATACCGATGTACCCGGACCCGAAACCGCCCCTTGACCGCACCGGCGCCGGCGACGCCTTCGCTTCAACCGTCACTTCGTACATGGCGCTCGGCATGTCTATTGATGAAGCGCTCTTGCGCGGGCCTATTAACTCCATGTCGGTCGTGCAATATATCGGCGCGCAAGAAGGACTTTTGAGACGCGAGGGGCTCGAGGAATTTTTAAAAAAGGCTCCGGATAATTATCGGGCAGAAAAAATAGTATAAAAAATCCCGCCACAAATACTGGCGGGATTACTTTTAAATATTTTATGCTTCTTGTTTCAACAAATAAATCTGTCGTCAAGCAACTATGGCTTCCCTCTTTTTATCCCCAAAAAAGAAAGCTTGATGGCCGCAATATTCAATTTATTGGCGAGAAATTCATACCAGACTGACCGAAAACCTTTAACCATATCGCGTGCCCGCTTGAACTCTTCAATTTTTATTTTGTATTCTTTTAATTGCTCAGACGATAAATGATGTATCGTATTTTTTTGAGTATTGCGCTGCACTTCTGTCGTAAAATCGAACCACCGCTTGTCATCTTCATTTAATGAATCAAGGAACTCTTTTTCGTTATCAATTGATGAAAAATGCGCGGTCTCTTGGGCGCCCTTCTCTTCTTGTATTAAACGAGAAACCTCCTCCCGAAAGTTTTTCATTTCATCGGTCCTTTCTTGTTGTGGTGGTCTTTCTATGCTCATTTTCGCTCCTTTACTTTTTTTACCGCCGTTATTATTGAATCGACATCAATACCGTATTCTTTAATGAGCTCATTCGGCTCACCTGATTGTCCATAGCGATTTTGCACGCCGACAAATTCTATTGGCACCGGATATTTTTGCGCGAGCACCTCGGCAACCGCCGAGCCCATGCCGCCCATCACCTGGTGCTCCTCAACCGTGACCACCGCTCCGGCTTTTTTGGCCACTTCCACAACCGCTTGGGCATCCATCGGCTTCACGGTGTGATTATTTAACACTAAAACATTGATTTTGTCAAGTGCTAACTTCTGCACCGCCAAAAGCACATTGTGCATGATTGAACCGCACGCGATAATCGCTACATCGGGGTTTTCACCCTCCCAAAGGATATTTGCTTTTCCTATTTCAAATGGCGATTCTTTTGTTGTAATGATCGGCGTCTTTTCACGCGCAAAACGCAAGTAGCAGGGCTTATTGGTAAATGCCGCGGCATACGTCGCTTTCCTCGCCTCTTCGACGTCGCAAGGAACAAGCACGGTCATATTGGGCTGCACACGCATGAGCGCAATGTCTTCAAGCGCCTGGTGCGTCCCGCCATCAGGCCCCACGGACACTCCCGCATGCATGCCGCATACTTTCACCGGCACGTCATTCAAGGAAATTGTGGTACGAATCTGCTCGTTATTGCGTCCCGGAGAAAACGTCGCATATGAGGCGATAAAAGGAATCTTTCCGTACGACGCAAGCCCCGAGGCAACCGTCGCCAAATTTTGCTCCGCGACACCGAGCTCTATGTATCGCTTGGGGAATTTTTCGGCAAACCAATGCGAGCGGGTGGATTCCGCCAAGTCAGCACAAAGCACGACAACCCGCTCGTCTTTCTCCCCCGCTTCCAAGACTCCCTTGCCATAGCCGTCGCGCGTCGGCGCCTGCTCGACGTCAGGACTAAATATGTCTTGTTTTAGTTTTTGTGATTGGTTTAACATAATTTTAGAAAGTAGCCTATAGAAAGCGGGGGGTATTACATAACAACTTTCTACTCTCTACTTTCAACTTATTCATGTTCACTCTTAATTTTTCCGCCCAGCGTGCGTAATTCCGCCAAAAATTTTTTCGCTTCGTCGGGCTTCGGCGGCTTTCCATGCCAGAGGTAATCAAACTCAATTTCTTTAATGCCTTTGCCCGGAATGGTGTGCGCGATAATGACCGTCGGCTTTTCATAAATCGCCTTCGCCTCTTCAATCGCAGAAACAAACTGCTCAAAATCATGCCCATTTGCTTCAATGACATGCCAGTTAAACGCCCGATATTTATCCGCAAGCGGCTCAATCGGCATCACGTCTTCGGTCATGCCGTTAATTTGAATATTGTTTCGGTCTATCACCGCGGTTAAATTTGAAAGCTTGTTTTTCCCCGCAAACATTGCCGATTCCCAGAGGTTGCCGGCGTCATGTTCTCCATCGGAAAGCAGGCAGTACGTGCGGAATTTTTTGCCGTCCATGCGCGCCCCATAGGCGATACCCGCCGCTTGTCCAAGCCCGGAACCAAGAGGCCCCGACGTGCTCTCTACCGCGGGCAGACGCATTCGCTCCGGATGCCCCTGCAGGCGCGAGCCGAATTTTCGCAGTGTTTTCAATTCTTCAACCGGGAAATAGCCGGCGTGCGCCATCGCCGCATACCGTATCGGCACAATATGGCCATTGGAAAGAACCAAGCGGTCACGCTCTTCCCAGAGCGGATTCTTGGGGTCGTGATTTAAAATATGAAAATAAAACGCCGTAAAAATATCAGCCATTCCTAAGGGGCCGGCCGTGTGTCCGGAGCCCGCAGAAACAAGCTCTTCTATGAGCGACTGCCTGATGATGTTCGCCGTTTCTTCAAGAAATTTGATTTTGTCGTCGTGAAGATGCGCCATGGTATTTATATCCGCTGTAATTGCTTTATCGTTCCTAGTATATCATCACTCTCCCAAATTGCAGAACCGGAAACAAGCCGATTCGCCCCCGCGCCGACCAGCCGAGGCGCCGTTTCCAGGCTTACTCCCCCGTCAACGCTTAATACTAGTTCAGGAAATTGGCGGCGAAAATCTTTTAGTTTGTCTATTACGCGCTCATCAAACGGCTGTCCTTGGTAACCGATTTTTGCTATGCCCATGCATTGAATAAAATCAATCTTGTGTATGAAGGGTACCACGGCTTCGCTGGGAGTATCCGGATTGAGCGCAAGACCAATTTCTTTAAGACCATCCTTGGGCAGTTCGTCAAAAATCGCGCCGCCATCCTCCAAGCTCTCAACGTGAAAAATAATCCGGTGCGCCCCCGCGAGAGCCCAATCGGGCGCATGAAGCGACGGGTTTGCGACCATAAGGTCAATTTCAAATTGCACATCGCCGATATGCCTGAACAAAAAATTCCCCTCCACCATATCATTGAAAACCTGCTCGCTCTCATCCGAAAGGTACGGCCAGTCAGCCGAAGGAACGAATACGCCGTCCATGACGTCTATCTGGACCGTGTTTACCAACTTTTCAACACGCCGCACCTGCGCTTCAAGGTCGTGAATACTTTTGGGCATAATCGCGGGAATGATTTCCATAAATTAGGTTGTTAGGTTTTAGCTTGTTAGGAAAACGTATTTCTAAAACCTAGCACGCTAAATGACTGAGCTTTTCTATTTTCTTGATTCGTCTGGCATGCCGCTCTTCATCTGAAAACGGCGTTTCAAGCCAAACCTCAAGCGCCGCCTTCGCTTCGTCTTCCGAAAGAAATCGGGCGCCAAGAGAGAGAATATTTGCATTGTTGTGCTCGCGCGCGACTTTCACGATATCAAGCGACCCGCCATAGTAGACCATCGCCCGCACATGCGCAAACCGATTCGCCATCACAGCCTCCCCCTGTCCGGAGCCGCCGAGAATAATCCCGCGAACCGTATCGGGGTTTTCTGAAACTTTGCGTGCAACCGGCGTTATGTAGTCGGGGTAATCATCCGTTTGGTCATAGGCATACGGCCCGCTATCGGCAACATCGTAGCCACGCTCTTTCAGATACGCTTTGATTTTTTCTTTGAGTTCAAAACCGGCATGGTCGGAACCGAGATAGATTTGCATAACAAAAAAATAATTACTCAGAAAGAAGCGGGGCGAGCGATTCAATATGCTTCGCAAGCATGGCGGAATATCCCCATTCGTTGTCATACCAGGAGAGCACTTTTACGAGGTCGCCGTCTACGACCCGCGTCATATCCAAATCAATAACGGCACCGTATGGGTCACCGATGATATCGCTTGAAACAATCGGCTCATCGGTGGTTTTCAAAATTCCTTTCCACTCTTCACTTTTTTCGGCCCGTTTAAAAATGTCATTGATTTCTTCAACGCTCGTCTTTCTTTTTGAAACAAAGGTAAAATCAACGAGCGAACCGGAAATCACCGGCACACGCATGGCTATGCCGTCGAACAAATCGCGCATACCCGGGATTGCCTTGGTCGTCGCAATGGCCGCCCCCGTTGATGATGGCACAATATTGTGCGCCGCAGCCCTTCCGCGCCGAAAATCTTTTTCCGCCGGACTGTCGACAAGCCCCTGGCTTGCCGTATATCCATGCACCGTGTTTAACACCGCCTTAACAATGCCAACCGTCCCCATCATAACCGCGACCACCGGCGTAGTTGCGTTTGTTGTGCACGACGCATTTGAGGTAATCTGAGAAAGCCCTGCCATATCAACCCCCACGTTCGGAGTAAACGTCTTTGCCTCATCATCTTTGACCGGCGCCGTGATCACCACCCGCTTTGCTCCGGCCGAAAGGTGCGCTTTCGCTTTTTCGTACGACTCAAAAACTCCGGTGGACTCAACCACTACATCAACATCCATCTCTTTCCATGGCAACCGGCTTGGGTCTCTTTCGGAAAGAAACACGAGGTCTTTTGAAATCATTGTTTCGTATTTCCCGTACACGCTGTCGTGGCGGAGCAAATACAAAAGATTTTCTTTGGAGCCGAGATCATTTATCGCAACAATATCAAAATTGGGATTTTCGTACGCTTGTCGGAAGAATATCCGCCCGATTCTTCCGAAGCCGTTGATGGCAAGTTTCATTTTTTTCATATACATACAGTATACCAAATAAATAAAGCCCGATGAAAACTTTTTTGATTTGACATAGAGCATAAATTGTAGTAATAAATAAAGAGAATCGACTCGCTACCTCAAACCTGGGAGGCACCTATGTTTTCGGAAAAAGAGAGGTCCGTATTAAACCTTGTAACAACCCTGCTTGCCCTCATCTTTCTTTATGTCGTAGCCTTTGCTGAAATATTTGTTCGTGCGGGCGAAATCGCGTGGTGGACACCCATAGCACAGCTGTTTTTTATAATTATCGGCGGCCAATGGGGAAGGATAAAAGTGCCCGCCAATACACGCGCAACACAGGTCTATATTGCCATAGTCGCGTCTTTATGTTTCCTTCCCGACCTTTTTATGAAAAGTTTTGGCTTGGTCTCTTTCCCTTTATTCGTCGGATGGGTTATGACATTCATAGGACAATTAATGTCCTTGCTTAAAAAAGCATATTTCGATCAATAATTGAAAAATCTTTTTATTTTCCGCAACAAAACCGCCTCTCTCGAAGGCGGTTTTTCATTTTATCTGGGAACCTTTATTTTAACAGTTCAATAAATATTTTTTTGAGAACGGCGGGGTTTGCCGATCCTTTTGTTTCTTTCATCCCCTGCCCGATGAAAAACTGAAGGGCCGATTCTTTGCCGTTTTTATATTCATCCGCCACTTTTTGGTGTTCCGAAATAATTTTTTGTACGACCGCCTTGAGCGCTCCCTCATCGCTTTGCTGAAGCAATCCTTTTTCTTCGGCAACCTGTTTTGGGTCTCCGCCGGAAACAAAGAGAACCGCCAAAATATCTTTTGCTCCGCGGGAAGAAACCGCCCCATCGCGCGCCATTCGCATCAAGAGGGCAAACGATTCGGGCTTGAGAATACCCAACCCCGTGCCGGAAGTCTTCATCAGGCCGACAAGGTCAGAGGTAATGTAGTTTGATGCAAGCACCGCAAACGCCCTATCTTCACCCAAAACCGCCATGACCCCCTCAAAAAAGCCGCCGAGTGCTTCATCGGTCACGTACGCTTCTATATCTTCTGATTTGATGCCGTATACCTTCGCATAGCGCTCGCGCTTCTGCCATGGCAACTCCGGTAATGCCATATTTTGAAAATCAGATATTTTTGAAAGCCACAATTTCGGCAAATCGGGGTCCGGGAAATAGCGGTAATCCTGCGATGTTTCTTTCAATCGCTGTGAAAATGTCTTCCCCGCATTTTCATCCCATCCGCGTGTTTCTTGTACAATACGCTCCCCCTTTTCCAAAGCGGCGCTCTGACGCGCGATTTCATATTCAATCGCCCGCTCTACGCTCTTGAATGAATTGAGGTTTTTGATTTCCACTTTGGTGCCGCGCGCTCCTTCCTGAGCCACTGAAACGTTCGCCTCCACGCGCATTTCTCCTTTTTCCATATTTGCCTCCGATACGCCGAGCGTGCGCAAAAGCAATTGCAGCTCACGCGCAAAATGCCCCGCTTGTTTCGCGCTTTTTATCACCGGTTCCGTCACCAACTCCATAAGCGGAACTCCGGCACGATTAAAATCAACGAGCGAATAGTCTCCCGTCTCGTGCGATGAACTCGCCGTGTCTTCTTCCAGATGCACTCGCGTAAGCGCAACGCCGTCCAGAGTGCCGCCCAAAACGATCGGGTGCTCATACTGGCTGATTTGATAGCCTTTTGGGATATCGGGATAAAAATAATTTTTTCGGTCAAATTCAGTAAAATCGGCAACGGCCCCGCCGACCGCCTTTCCTATTTTTACGATATGTTTGACCGCTTCTTTATTGATAACGGGCAGCGTCCCCGGATGCGCCATGCACACCGGGCAGACGTTTACATTCGGGCACGTTTCGTCCGGGTCATTTTTTGAATCGCAGAACATTTTTGTCCGCGTTTTCAATTCCGCATGCACCTCAAGTCCGATTGTGGGAATATATTCCGCCATAAAGCATTAGACAGCCGCGAGCACCTCTTCAGCGTGCCCGGGAACACTTACCTTTCTCCATATTTTTTTAATGACGCCGTGTTTATCTATCAAAAAAGTGCTTCGCTCAACTCCCATATATTTTTTTCCGTACATGCTTTTTTCTTTCCACACGCCGTATGCCTCAAGCGTCTTTTTTGATTCATCGGAAAGAAGCGCAAAAGAAATTTTTTCTTTTTTGATAAATTTTTTATGCGAATCGGTGCTGTCAGGACTAACGCCAAGCACGACAACGCCTTTTTTCTTAAAAGCGCCGAGATTTGCGGTAAAGTCATTCGCTTCGCACGTACACCCGGGGGTCATATCTTTGGGATAAAAATACAACACCACTTGCTTGCCCAGATAATCAGACAGACGAACCTCGCCCCCGTCATCCGCCGGCAAAGAAAAATCGGGCGCTTTGACTCCTTCTTTCAGTTCTCGTTTCATAAAATACAGTATACCACATAGGTCCCCTTATACTTCAAGGGCTTTTTTCGCAAGGGCGATAGCACCTTCTTTTGTTTTTGCCACCGCAAGAAATAAATTATTGTGACAAAATAGGGCGTCAGGAACTCCGGTAATTTTTGCAAGAAATTCACCAGCTTTGCCGGCCCATTGGGCCGGCAAATCTTTTCTGTTTTTAAATAAAAATCCCTTAGCCGGGACGGCTTTTACGTGCCACACTTCCCCATCAGCCGGATAAACGACAAAAAGCGGCTCGGGGTATTGCTGTAATACATCACGCCATGGAAAATACCTATCGAGTAAAATAAGCCGTTTGTCGGCCGCATTTTTATACGCCTGCTCCGCATACACCCGCGACCGCACCACGCCCTGCGCGCGTAAAATTTCTCTTTCCAAAATTTTTTTTGCCACGGCAAGAATTTCAAAGAAAACACTATCAAAACTGCGCCGCTCTTCCCACCCTAACGAAAAAGCTTCTACCACATCGCCAATTTCATACGGTTTTACCCGCTCGTATTTTGGCGTCGCAATACTCATTCCATTATCCGCTGCGTCTATCGGTTCAACCAATTTCATTTCCACAATATCAGCCGCTTCTTTTGAGCCGCACAGTGTTTCGCCGTATGATTTCCACACCAAACCGAACGAGGAATAAAAAATACCGTCCTCACGGGCGCCGGCTCTTCCTTCTTGGTGATGGTCAAATCGATTTCGTGACGCATCATATACATCACCGACATCTATCACATAATCACCGCTCTCCCAGACTAGCGGATCCCTGGAACGAATAATTTCATGAGGAATATTTTTTCTTTCGTGAAGTAATACGAGTGATGCCACGGCAAATACGTCATCGGCATGACATTTCCCGCTATGAGTCACGATGCGTACCGGCGGCGTCATATCAGTCAATCATTTCAATAAAATGTCGTCCGATAAAACTTATGGCTGATACCACCAACGCCCCGACAAATGCGGCAAAAAATCCTGCCACCGCAAATCCTTGAATAAATGAGGCGAGAAACCAAAAGAGAAGCGCATTGATGACAAACGTAAAGAGCCCGAGCGTCAAAAGCGTAATAGGCAGCGTGAGCACTACTAAAATCGGGCGCACTAAAAGATTGAGCACCCCAAGAAAAGCGGCGACGATGAGGGCAATATAGAATGACGTCACGGATACCCCGGGGACAAAATACCCGGCCGCCAAAACGCCCAGGGCATTAACAAACCATTGCGCAATAAAAACTATCATATACAAAGTATAGCGGTAACTCCGCAAAAAAACAAAAGCCACTGTCTTGAAAGACGGTGGCTTAAAAATTAAAAACTTCATTATTCCATAAAAGAAAGCGACGAGACGGCCACTTCAAAATAGTTGTTGCGCACCGTTTCCAGCGGCTCGCCGTCACGATACGCTTGCTTGCTCATCTCTTTGCCGTCTTTGCCACCACGGCGAAGCCTCCACGAATCATTGTCGATCGTATCGGCAACGAGGAGTTCGCCGGTCCCGCAATCAAATCCAAATTCAATTTTGAGGTCAATAAGCGTATGACGCTGCGTTTCCCATGCTTTTTCTAGGATTAAAAACACGAGCCTTGCTGTCTGTTGCATTCGTGCAATTATTTTTCGACACAACCGCACATCTTGAAAAAAATCGGCTCCAAACAGTATATTTCTCCGGTCTTCCGGCTCTCCTCCGTGAAATATTTCTGATGCCGAATACGAATACCACATATCGCACCCCTGATACACAATCAGCGGGTCATGCAATCTATCATCTTTCAAAAAGAACTCGACCGGCGGCGTTTCAAATCGTTCGCCTTTTTTCGTATCAGGATACCGCTTGAGATACGACCCTTCCGCAAACCGGCGCACCACCACCTCAATCGGAATCATCTTACATTGGCGAGCGACAAACACATTATTTTGTTCGGCAAGATTGCAGTCTCTGAAGTGGGTTTTCACCCCTTCTCTTTCAAGAAGCCTGAAACACTGCACGGTTACTTGAGTGGCAAAGGAGCCTTTGTCTTTTATGATATCATGTTTCTTCCCATCGCCGGCAGTCACATCGTCTTTGTTCTCTATCTCTACCATGTTTTCAACATCCACGTGCGGCCATATTTTCTTTGTTTTCCCCTGAGCGATCATTTCAAACATATCCCCTCCTCCATTTAATGATTTTCAAAAAACAAGCAGTTCCAACGCTCACCAGAAGATATCTGAAATCAGACAAAAAAACAACATTCCTGCGGGAAAAAACAAAAACCGCCCCTGTGAACTGGGGCGGTGTTGCGCTACTTGTTGTTACTCGACAAAACTAATTTGTCTGCATTCGGGACAACGAGCCCCGTGCATCCGGGCGGACGTTCAATAAACTCTAAAACCGTATACGGATAGCCATGGGACAATATCGGCTTCGTGAAGACTTGTTTGAGACCGGTTTGCTTATCACAAACAATACCGTCCGAAAAAGAGACGCCCCATGAAGTCCATTTTGTGACCGCTTGGTAGATTTCTTCAACTCGAATCGCAATGTGATGAAACTGTTCATCGCCGAATCGCTCCACCCAATCGTGGATAATCTTGCCGCCTCCCGTGCTCGACTGGTTTTTGTAATGCGCCTGGTCCGCGACCACAATAGGATAGCCGGGCCGATAAAACGACCACAGGAACCAATCTCCCATATCAATGCTCCCATCCTTTACTTTTTCAAAGCCCTGGGTATTGAGCTTTTTTGCAACCGACTTAATGTTCTGCGTACGAATGGTGCAGTGATCGACAAGCGCCGACGGGTCAAATCCAGAATCCCTCATTGCACGCAAGACAGAACGTGCATCATGATTGCCCATCACATACAGCTTAAAATAATATTCCAAAAACGATTCTTCAGGAAACATATTCCTCCTTTGTCATAGGTTAACAACATACTTCTAGCACACAGGATATAGAAAAAAGCCAAAAAAGCAATCCTTGCTTTTATAGAACAGGATTGCTTTTTTGTTCCGGGAGAGCCGTCTTTACGCGGCAGGCTTCACCACATTGGTCGGAGTCCCGGCCTTGAATGTCTGAATATTTTCAGTCGTAGCGTCCAAAATGCGCTTGAGCGCTTCTTCCGTATTAAATGCCATGTGCGGCGTAATAATGACGCGCGGGTGATCGATAAGATAATGATTTTCAAGCATTGTCTTCAGACTTTCGACTTTTGGATGCGGGTCGTTTAAGAGCGCCGTTTCATCAAGCAGGTACCCCTCTTCCTCAAGCACGTCGAGTCCCGCGCCGGCAACAATACCCTGTTCAAGCGCATAAACAAGCGCGTCGGTTTCCATCAATCCGCCGCGCGCCGTGTTGATGAGATACGCGCCTTTTTTTATTTTTTCCACGTTGCCGCGATTGATGAGATGGTGCGTGTGCGGATTATACGGCGCATGGAGCGTAATGATATCGGACTGCGCGAGAAGTTCGTCGAATGATACATACGAAATCCCCGCCTCTTTCGCATACGCTTCATCGCGCATAACGTCAAACGCAATGATATTCATTTCAAAACCTTTTGCCATACGGATAATGTGCCGCCCGATGTGTCCGGTCCCGACGACGCCAAGCGTCTTTCCTTTCAGGTCAAACCCGCGCAGCCCCTGCGGAGAAAAAGAGCCCGTCTTAATGATGCGGTCATGCCCTTCGTAGGTCATGCGTGAAAGCATGAGAAGAAGCGCGAACGCGAATTCAGCAACCGTATTTTCTCCGTAAAAAGGCACATTGGAGACCACGATTCCCCGCTTGGTCGTTTCGGCAAGGTCGATATGGTCAAAACCGGTCGAGCGCGTGGCAATGAATTTTATATTCGGAAATCGATCGAGGGCCTCTCTGTCAACATGCGATTTTACAAACACCGAGAGGATTTCCGCTTCGGCATCGCGCGCCTGAGGATTATCCTGCATTGAACCCGTATAAAATACCCATTCATATTCCGGAAGTTTTGCCTTGAGATACTCCTGTTCCCACGGCTCGTTATAAAAAGAAACAATTTTTATTTTTGCCATACTGTTACATAAGGTGAGATTAATAACGATACTAGTATACCACAATGAAGCCCCGCAATAAAAAACACGGCTCCTTTCGAAGCCGTGCCGTTTATTACCCCAGTTTCATCTTTTCGCATTTGCCGTTTTCGCACACTTCGACATCGTTCCACAGCGCCCCACCGGAAAAAGACCCTCCCAATTTTTTCGCCGTTATTTTTTTTTCAACATTCAAATAGATTTCACGTATCTCGACGAAATCAACGATACCGTCTTGGTTACGATCTTCTGCTGAGGCCGTCATCAGATACATCCCGCCTAAATTCTCGATAAAGACAAACACCGGACTGCCCAGCAGGTTGTCCTCTATGGGAAACCGGACGAGTCGAGATACCGACAACTCGGCATTTTCCGCGGAAAAAATGTGGAGAATAAATGTCTTGTTATCGCTCTCATTGCTCCACACATTCCACACGAGCGTGGCGTCATACAGCGGCTCGGCAATCTGTTTTTTTTGGTAAGCAATATGAGCGATATAGAGCAATTTACCCCCCTGAAGCTCGGTCGTTGTCGTAATTTCAAATACTCCGACCGAATTTTCCTCATGGGAAAATGTCTTTGCCCCAATCGGAGCCCGTGCGGCTGCTCTAAGCAACTGGCCATAAGAGTAATACGCCGATTCAAGAAATTTTTCTTGACCGACAATACGATCAAAAGCACTTTCCACTCGTTCCAACTTCTCAGAAACAATGAGCGTATCCCACTCCTTATCCGTCTTCGGAGAATCCCCAAAGACAGTATTCGGCACACAGAAAAAACACAAAGCTGCCAACATCAATGCTATTTTTTTCATGCCACACCTCCGGTAAATGGATGGATATATCGTTCTACCACCAAGGGTAACAAAGAAATGGCGTTTGTCTATGACATCTACATTTCTTCAACTTCAAATAACTCTTTTTCAAGAATCACATCTGATTTTCCAAAGAGGAATTTTCCTTTGAATTTTTTTCGCCCAAGAAAGAGGGGCATCCAATGAATATCGTCGGGCCACATATCTTTGAACGGAATTTCATCAACATGAAACCACCGCGGCTTCATTTCCTCGCTCTCCATAGGCTCCCCCGAGAAACCCTCCGACCTGAAAATATGCACTTCCAGAATTTCGGGATTCCCCTGAAATTCAAACTCTATAATCCCGACCTTATCAAGATTTTTTAATTCAATTCCCGCCTCTTCCCGCATTTCTCTCCTCGCCGCGTCTTCTATGCTTTCTCCCAAAGAAACCTTGCCGCCAAATCCATTCCACCTCCCCACACCAAATCCGCGTTTTTTCATGCCAAGCAGCACATTCGGATGTTGGTGGACAATGCAGAGGGTTAATTGTTTTTTTGTAATTTTATTTTCCATGGCACTTTTGTTGCTTATCCACTATCCCACACTGGCACTAACTCCATTTTCTTTTCTTGTTGACCTCTTCTTTCTCCCGAAAAGCGTCTTCAAGATCAATGTCGTAACGATTCGCTATAGAGCACAGATAAATAATAATATCAGCCAACTCCTCCTCAATTGAAGTATGTTCAGAGTTTTTATCTATCTTCATTTTCTCTGATTTCCGAATTGCCTTGAATAACTCTCCTATTTCCTCACCAAGCAACAGACATTTCTGTATCGTTGGGTCGTCGCTAAATCCACGCTCTTTTTCGAGCTCTTTCACATATTCTTGAATATCTTTCAATGTGGGTTTCCCCTTTAGATTTAGCATAAATTTATGTTATCACGCCCCATGACACTTTTTATACTTCTTCCCGCTGCCGCAGAAGCAGAGGTCATTTCTGCCGATTTCATGGCCAGCGTTATCTTTCGGCTTGTGCGAAACCGCTTGCGCAGGTTCCGCATCGCCTGCCGTACTGCCGCCGATTAACTGTGCCGATTTATGAATTTCCTCTAATTTCGTCTCTTCACGCGCAAATGCTCCTTGTCCAATATTCGGCAAAAGAGAAAGTATCTGCGCCGCAATTGCTTCTTCCATTTCTTTAAAAAGAGTGAGCCCTTCTTTTTTGTACTCCACAAGCGGATCGCGCTGCCCATACGCGCGCAACCGCACCGAATTTCGGAGATAATCCATCGTTTCCAAATGCTCCATCCAGAGCATGTCGGTCATCTGTAAAATAAGCCCGCGCATCGTTTCGGTAAACGCTTCTTCTCCAAGGGCTCGGCGTTTTTCTTCAATCATTGCCTTTGTTTCCGCTGCAACCGAAATATCCGTTATTTCATCAAGATATTTTTCTATAGCTTCCCTACCTCCAAATAGGACATCGCGTCGGCGCCCATAGAGAATTTTTCGCTGATGATTCATCACATCGTCATATTCAAGCACATGCCGCCGCGCATCAAAATTAAATCCTTCAATTTTTTCCTGCGCCGCTTCGAGCGATTTTGAAATAAGCTTGTTTTCAATCGCCTGATCTTCCGGAATACCGAATCTCCCCATCATATTTTTAATCGTATCGGCGGCAAAAATGCGCATGAGCGTGTCGTCAAGGGATACGAAAAACTGCGTCTCCCCCGGGTCGCCTTGCCGGCCCGCGCGTCCACGAAGCTGATTGTCTATCCGCCGCGCTTCGTGCCGCTCGGTGCCAAGAACAAAAAGCCCCCCTAAAGATTTCACTTCTTCCGAAAGCACCACGGTTGATGGATTCCCCCCAAGCTTGATATCAACGCCACGGCCGGCCATGTTGGTGGCTATGGTGACAGCACCCTTACGCCCCGCCTGCGCGATGATTTCTCCTTCCCGTTCGTGATTTTTTGCGTTGAGTATCTCATGCGGCACCCCTTCGCGCGAAAGGTACTCCGATAAAATTTCATTTTTCTCTATAGAGACCGTGCCCACGAGCACCGGCTGACCTTTTTCGTTGAGTGCTTTGATTTTTTTTGCGACGGCTTTCAGTTTCCCCTGTTCGTTTTGGTAAATCAAATCATCGCGGTCGATACGCAAAATAGGCTTGTTGGTGGGAACGGCAATAACATCAAGCCCGTACACTTTTCTGAATTCCTCGGCGGAGGTGAGCGCGGTGCCCGTCATCCCCGAAAGTTTTTTGTACATCCGGAAATAATTTTGAAACGTGATGGACGCAAAGGTACGCGATTCGCGCTGAATATCCACTCCCTCTTTTGCCTCAACAGCCTGATGCAGCCCTTCAGACCACCGACGCCCGGGCTGTAAGCGCCCGGTAAATTCATCGACGATAATCACCTCCCCGTCGCGAATCACATACTCTTTATCACGCTGGAAAAGTGCCTTCGCCCGGACGGCCGTTTCCAAATGGTGCACATATTTTATTCCTTTTTCCGTGTAAATATTATCAACGCCGAGCAATTTTTCCGCTTTGGTAATTCCTTCATCGGTAAGTGTTGCCGATTTGAATTTTTCATCGACTTTAAAATCGGTATCTTTCTTCAGCTGCGCCGCAATTTTTGCAAAAAGCGTATAAAAAGAATCTGATTCCTGTGCGGGGGCTGAAATAATAAGCGGCGTGCGCGCTTCGTCTATGAGAATCGAATCAACCTCGTCGACAATGGCGTAATAATGTCCACGCTGGCGCACTTCTTCTTTGCGATAGCTGATGTTATCGCGCAGATAATCGAACCCGAATTCGTTATTAGTGCCATAGGTAATATCGGCCGCGTACGCCTCGCGCCGACTCACCGGACGCAAAAATTCATGCACCACTTTGAATGAGCCTTTTTCATCGCGCTCTTTATCAAGCTCTTTATGACTGGGATCATAAATAAAAGAGGATTCATGATTGATGCATCCGACCGACATTCCGAGCGCTTGATATACCTGCCCCATCCACACCGCATCGCGGCGTGAGAGATAATCATTCACCGTGACGACATGTACCCCCTGACCCGCGAGGGCATTGAGATACGTCGGCAGCGTCGCCACCAAGGTCTTGCCTTCGCCTGTCTTCATTTCGGCAATATTTTTTTGATGAAGCGCAATCCCCCCGACAAGCTGCGCGTCAAAATGCCGCTCTCCAAGAGTCCGGCGGGCCGCCTCGCGCACGGTCGCAAACGCTTCCGGCAAAATATCGTCAAGAGTCGCTCCGCTCGAAAGCCGCTCTTTAAATTGAGCCGTTTTTTTGGCCAGCTCTTCAGCAGAAAGACCCTGAAGCTTGTCTTCAAAGGAGTTGATCTGGGACACAAGCGGCATCAGCTGCTTGACAGCTTTGGCATTTTCGTCCCCAAATATTTTTGTAAAAAATCCCATATATGATTATTGCCTGCACATAAAAAGACTCATCTATTGTATCAGAAAATACAAAATCCCCGAATATTCGGGGATTTTGTATGTATTGCCGAAATAGTCTGTTTCGACAATTGACGACAATGGCATTTATTTCTTTTTTTTGTGCGATGACTTTCGCTTTTTTGAAACTTTCTTTTTCTTAGAAACTTTTTTTGCCGCCTTCTTTTTCTTTTTCATAAAATTTTTTTATATTTTTAGTAACGATACTATCGACCGTTTTTCCAAAATATTTTTTGGAAAAAACTTTACTACCTTCATTATCGTACAAATAAAAAACAAAAACAATATTTTTTTTCAAAACTGTGGATAACTTTTACGGAAAAATATCCGCGCGTGGGCAATCGGCGCCGCGCTTGCGTAATATTTCTTTATGAAACTTATGAAATTACAAAAATTCGCCGACCGTTTCCACCTCAAACGAAAGCTCAATACCGATTTCTTTTTTTATGTGTGATTGGATATCACACGCAAGACTAAACATATCTTTTGCCGTTGCGTTACGGTGATTAACCAATACGAGCGGCTGCCGCACATATACCGCCGCGTCACCCCGACGAAAACGTTTTTCGCCGCCTATTTTTTTAATAAGCCACGCGGCCGAAACCTTATCATGCGTTTCCGTATGCGGGTATAGCGGCGCTTCCGGAAAAAGATTTTTAAAAATATGGCTATGCTCTTTCGGCAACAACGGGTTTTTGAAAAATGAACCAGCCGTACCCGTCTCACGGATATCGGGGAGCTTGCTCATTCGAATGGACATGATTGCTTCTCGCATGTGCATGGCGTTTGGATTGGTAATTCCTTTCTTCAAGAGATGCTCTGAGACTCCCGGGTAACGCGTATGTGGACGAGCATCGTTCGAAAGCCGAAAGGCAACCCGAAGTACGATCAGCTGTTTGTTTTCTCTTTTTTTAAAAATACTTTGCCGATACGCAAACGCACATTCGGCGTTTGAAAGCTGGCGTATCTCTTTTGTGCTCGGGTCAAACACTTCAACCCACTCAATCGTGTCTTTCACTTCTTGCCCATACGCTCCGATATTCTGAACCGGAGATGCTCCAACCGTCCCGGGGATAGCCGAAAGATTTTCAATGCCGCAAAGCCCCCGCGTAACCGTGTCCTCAACAAACGAATCCCATGATTCCCCCGCCTGCGCAATGACCAGCGCAAAAGAACCGTCATCGGCATATTCTTTCCCCCGTAAACGCATTTTGATTACTAGCCCGGGGAAACCTTTATCGGATACAAGAATGTTTGAACCGCCTCCCAACACAAAAAACGGCACCGCTTGTTTTTCAGCGAACAGAAGCGCCTCTTTTAATTCGGCTTCGTTCGAGACTTCGCAAAAATAACGGGCAGGGCCGCCGATACGAAAAGTAGTATGCAAAGCCATCGCTTCATTCTCTTTGATATCCATAGCTATATACAGATGTGGTCAGCCGGAGCGAGCTCCAAAGCAAATATCTATGTGAGTGCGCGGCTGACCGCACCTGTATACATCCGATGTTTTATATATTGTATTTAGTATATCGCACAATCAGAAAACATAAAACTCCGCCGAAGCGGAGTTTTATGCAGATATTGCTCGAGAAATGTCTCCAATGAAGGACACACTCACTCCCATAACATAGCAAAAATGGAAATGAAAGTCAATAGGGTTTGTCCACAATGAAATTGTTGTTTTCAAGCGCGACACTAAGGGTTTCTTCCGGCCTTGATTTCGCGGATATAATATTCTCCTTGGTCTTTAAACTGCGGGTTGAGGTCTATAACCTTTTGTATTTCACTGACAGCGAGTCCCCGCTCCCCTGCCTGCAGATAACTTGCCCCGAGAGAAAGATGGTATTGCGGATTATTCGGAGCATCTTTCAGGCGCAGCTTCCATATGGCAATGACTTTGCCGTATTGCTTAGTCGCGGCGTAGGCTCCAAGTAATTGATCGCTATCAATTATCATTGTTCCATACTCAGGCAATAGTATCTGTTCGGCAATATCGTTATGTCCTCCATAAATCGCCGCCATGGCGTACACCAAGCGCGCTTTCCCATAGGTCGGGTCGAGTTCGAAAGCCGTCTTTAATATATCGAGCGCCTTATCGTATTCTTTTTTATTCAGGTATGAAGTGGCAAATTCAAAATACATTGCCTGTTTTTTTGGAGAAAGCGCAATGGCCCGTTCGGCATAAGGGATTGCATCATCGAAATGGCTGGTGCGATTCAAGAATGACGCCATGAAAATCTGATAACGGGCATCATTGGGCATGGCTTTTATTTGCTTCTGCATTTCATCACGTGCCAATACCGCAAATTTTTGTTTTAACTCCGGAGAAATATTGAGATCGGCAGCTTGCGAAGCGGCTTGTATTAATTGCTCCCGTGTCTCCGAATTGCCGAAGGTGCCGTACGAAAGTGCTGTTTCATACAATTCCAAATTTTTTTGCGGCCCCTCCGGTTGCGATTGCAAGGCCTGCAAAAGTGTTTCCGCCGTTAGTATCCCCTTTATGTTTACCGTGTATAAAACAAAAGCGAGAACGATAATGACAACAGGCCCAAAAATCATTCCGGCATTTGGCTCTCTCGCCTCGGAACGGCCGGCGGCGATTGATTCCTCTTTCTGGCTCGTTTCTCTGGCAACCCAATGCATGTAGGCAAGCACCGAGAAAAAGAGCATATAACTAATAAGGTTGTCGAAAACAAAAAAGTTGTGGAAAAAATAACCGGCAAAAAGCCCCGTCAGAATACTTTTATCAAGAAGTGAAAAATGATTGTCCGCACCCTTCCTCCATACATAGTAAAAAATGGCTCCAAAAAGTGACAGGTACGACAAAAGCCCCAAAAGACCGCCGGCGATAAGCCAATCAAAAAAGATATTATGAGAGCGATCAAACCATGCTTCCTGCCTCCAGAGACGCGGGTCAAAATATTTATTGAAGACAAAATTATAATTTTCCTGTCCCCAGCCCAAAATCGGATGTTCTTTAAACCCCTGTATGCTCATACCCCAGATAATGAATCGTGATTGAGTTGTTACTTCGCTTGCGGAAATTTTTGCAAAACGCGAAAGTACGGGGCTCATTTTTACAAAATCGGTATTCTTTACCGCAAGAAACGCCCCGATAAGCACCAGAATTCCGATGAAAATACCGGCGGTGGCTTTTCGCATGCGCGGATATTCCTTGCCGAAAATCATGACCAGAAGAGCTGCAAGTAATGAGCCGCCGATTAACCCAAGAATCGTCCCGCGAGTCGCCGTGTAGTAGAGAACGACAAGCTCCACGAGCATAAGCGCTCCGTACAGCCATTTCACAAATTGAGGCCCGCTATGACGGCGAAACAAAAGGAAAGCAAGAATAAAAATATGGAAGAGCATGTACACCGCCAAATAGGAAGCGTTGCCAAGCGTCGCGTCCAATCGGCTTCCTTGATGGAGTGCAAAATCTTTCAAAAGCTGAGAAATACTGAACGCGCTCACGATAGCGCTTGCGACAATGGAAGCATGCGCAAACCATGACCACAGGCGCTCGGTGCTAAGCATCGTCCCCGCCACAAGCATATACGCACCAAGATGCCAGATGGTAATGAGACCCTCCATCCGTTCAAAATTGCTCCAGAAACTTTTATAGACATTCTCACCTAAAAAATCAGCGAGCGTTATGACCCCGACGAACACGGCAACCGCCGCAAGCACCCAAGAAAACTTCGGCCGATACCCCGGCTCGCGGTATGCCAGAATAAGCCACAGGGCAAACATAATTTCGACTAAAATCCGAAAGGCGAAATTTTTACCGGTAATAAACGGAAAAAACATCGACGGTGCGACAATGAGCGGAATAAAAGGGACAAAAAAAAGAGCCCCGATAATAGTCCGCCGCAATATAGTGTTAATATTCATACCCTACAGTCTATAGCAAAACACGCCCTGCGACAAGCAAGGCGTGTTTACTGAAAAAAACTTCTAATGCGAAGAGGGGGCAATAATTTCAACGATAGAACAAAAGAAAAGAAGCACGAGCATGCCGATGAAAAAAAGGAAAAGATTATACCGAATCACCCACCAATATTTGACCAATTGAATCGTCATAGACCCTCCTTTGGGCAGTCATACCGTCATGGGGAGACATTCTTCTATTCATAAGCATACCAAAAAAATACTTGTTTGAATACTCACTCCCCGGAAGTATCACCATAATCCGGCGGGACTCGTCGTCGCAGTGTTGTTGTTAAAGGTTATGTTTAAAGCGGTAATCGGATAATTGCTTATCGTTGATGCGTCTGCGGAAACAGCAAGGGTATTGTCTGAAAAGATTGTGTTGGAAAGCACCATGGGCGAATTGAGATACGAGAGCGCCGTTTTCATAAATTTAAATACGGCACCGGATATAGTTGAAGAACTTCCCGATTGTAGTATTGTCCCCTGAACATTACCCGCTACCCCGATGCTTGCGCCATTATTGGAAGCATCGTTGCCGTCTGAATCGTCATAGATAGAAGTAAGCGTGACCGGGCTTGCCCCCGTGCCAGAAATAGACAAATCGCCATTCACAAAAAGCCGATCGTCTCCAAATTTAACGGTGACGCCCGGGTTAATAGCGAGCGTCGAGCTTGCGATGACGGTCGCACTGCTTGATCGTTCGATAAGATACGGGAGCGTATTTTGCTTTAGGGTGGTCGTGACGCCCGTTTTCGTAATATTTCCGGCAAGCGTAATCCCATTCCACGCATTTTTTGAACCGCTATTGCCGGAAAAATACCCATCGCCAACAACACCGCTTGCATAGATTGCTTCGGATGTACTTGATGCGAGCGTATTTGACGATACCCGCGCCTCCGATGAAACCAAATAAATCCCAATAACATTATCTGAAAATTGATTATTATCTATCGTCGGCGCGCCCCCCGTGCTCATGACTCCGCCCATCCAGTAACCGGAACCGTTGTGCTGAAATACGGAATTGGAAATGCTTGAGCTTGCGTAAAAAAGACGGAGCCCGTGCTGGCCGCCATATTCAAACGTAGAATGATTGATTGACGGCGAGGTGTTTGCCAAATAGAGATTCGCGGCCGGCTGTCCTTGCCCGTCGTAGTATTTTCCGCCATAACGAAAAATAGCGTGGTCAAAAACCGACGCGTCAGAACCTGAAGCAAGCTCCACCCCATACCATGCGCCTTTTGCGGGGCTGGTCAGCGCACCGTCTTGATTGGTGTCGCCGCCATAGGCATCATCAAGAAAACTGGTGAAAACAACGGGGTCATTTTCCGTCCCTTGCGCGTTTAAAGCACCTGATACAGCAAGCCGCGCATTGTTATAAAATTTAATCACCGCCCCCGGCTCAAGCGTAAGCATCTTCCCCGCCTGCAGAGTGACTATCGTGTTATTTACCACATACGGACTTTTTGATTTTTTAAGCGTCATGTCTTGCGTGATTGTCTGGCTGCCTTTGTTAAGCAGGCGAGAAAAACTATTATATGCTTTTGGTGTGCCGTTGAGCGCATTGCCGCTTGCATCAACGCCATTTCGAATAATAATCTGATTGCGTTCCCAATTCGACCAGTCGGTGCCCAGAGCTTCTGCATCAAAACGCTCCATCGAACGAAACTCCGGTGAATCGCTCCCCTTCCCGCACCAATTATAGCAGTAAGAAATTTCATCCATGGTCGTGGTGGCACCGGTTCCTTTGTGTGAAAGAATAAGATTTTCACCCGTGTTGGAAAGGCCGCTGCCAAAACTTGTCCAAAGGTCTGCAACAACATCTTTCACAGGTGATTGTGTTGCTTCATCGGTTTCTCCCGTATTTTTTCGTTCAATCAGATAATAGCCGCCCGCAGGAATAGCCCCGCTCAAAGGAATATACGGGGCGCCGTCTGCAGCATAAAGGGTAAAGCCCGAAAGATTCACGGCGCTTGTCGATTTGTTGTAGAGTTCCACCCACTCGTCGGCGGTGGATGCATTTGTGCCTCCCCACGCCACCTCATTTATAACCACCGGTGAAGTATTTATTTCTGCCGTCACGGTCGTCGTCGCAGATGTATTCCCCGATTTATCAACCGCCGAAAGCGCAAATGAGTATGTCGTATTGTTTGTGGCGGCGGCCGTAGTAGATGCCGCCGTCGTCGTGCTGACGGCACCGTTGTTATTTATAATAAAATAATTAAAATCAGCCGCTTCAGATGCACCCCAAGAAACAGAGAGTGTTGTCGCCGCCAAAAGACACCCGCTCGTCGCAAGCGAATTCGCGCACTCCGCGATTACAGGAGTTATCGCTTGCGGCGCCGTTGAATCGACAAAAAGAGTGGTACTTGCCCCCTGAGAAATATTTCCGGCGCTATCGGTTGCGAAAAATTGCGCGGTTGTCGTGCCCTGGTTAAAAGTAAGAGCAACAGACCATTCGCCCGATTGGCTTGCAGTCGTTGTTGCGGGCGACACACTGGTGCTAATTATGCTCCCCGCTTCGGCAGTGCCGGAAAAAGTAATCGCCGAACTCGTAAAGGTTCGCAAAAAATCCGCCGGCACGATGATGGCTGGGGCGGATGGAGAGGTGGTGTCTGTTTGTATCTGTGTGTCGGTTTGCGTGCCCAGAGAAACGGCCGATTGCGACGTGGAATCCCCGCCGCCGAAGCCAGGGGATGGTATGGACGGCATGGGCACGAAAGCCTGCCTTGGTGACTTTTCTTTTTCTTTCTTTTCTGTTTGAGATAATTCGCCGTCATTGTTTACTATCGTTTCTCCCGCCTGTAAAACTGACGTTGATTCCTGCGCCAAAGACGAACGCTCTTCCGCAATGGACGGCGCTTCACGAGATGCGATGTGTTTGTATATCAAAAGATCATCTTTATGAAAAACACGTTCTCCGGAAGAAAGTAAGTTTGTTTTGTTTTGAGTAATTGCGTTTAAGACGACGCTCGCTTGCTCCGCATGGGTCGTGCCAAACACGCTCGCTAGTGTGTTTGCAACCGAGGAAATTCCTTTTACCAGCACGGTTGCGGTTTGGCCAGCTCCTTTTTCTATCGCGCCAAAGGCGACAGCTCCTACATTTGCAACAAAATCAAAAGGGACAAACGCTACGTCCTGCAGTTTGTCTCCTACGGTTAATTGCGGAGCAGTAAAACAAGTTTCGGAAGTTTCAGTATTGGCTTTCGCCGTGAGATTATTAAGCTCCTGTGATATGCCCGATATGATTTGGTCGGACGCGCCGGCAATGTACGCACGAATAAAATCATGACCCGGATAATCACTTTCAGTATCCTCCGGATATATCGGTATATTAATATTGGCGGAAAGAGGCGGCAGTATCTGCAATTTTTGAGCAATTTGGGCAACGGCACGAATGGCGGCATCATTTGAGGAAGTGAGATACCCGCCATTGCCGGCGACTTCGCTTGCGGGCGTGGCGACATTGTAGATGGCGATCGATTCTTTCGGCACTCCGTGATTGATGAGATATTGATAGAGAGAATTGGTATAAAAAGTTCCCTGTGAATGGCCGACAAGAAGAATCTTCCGTGTCGTCACATACGGCTCTATCTGGGTGAGAATCGTATTCAGGTCATGGTCAGAAATTGAACTGTCTAACATCTGCGCGGCAGATTGCACCAAGTCCCCAAGTCCAGCGAGGTGAGATGGATTGTAGCCAGTAATAAATGTGATATCGGCGTCGTTGAATTTTTTCTGAAATTTTCCTTGGAGAACCCCTGCGCTATCAATCGCATCTTGTTTAGAATTCAAAACCCCATTGACGTACACTACCGTTGCCCCCATATCACTACAAATAGCAAAAACAGACGTTGGTACTGCAAGAAAAACTAATATGAATATTGATAAAAGATATTTCATGGTTAGTTAGGAAGAGATGCAGAATCTATGTCACAATAATTAGAATTAGGAAAAGAAACTGAAGCCATATATTTATCGTATACCTCCTCAAGCTTGTTCTTGCGTGCACTTGTGTTAAGAATTAATTTTTCAAATAAGTCTTGGCGTTGCGTAACATCTCTTATTTCTCCACCAAGATCAAACAAACATCTATAAGCCCTACTTGTTTCCTGTGCCATCGCGACCAAAGTATCGGAGTTAGAGACCTGCGTCAGCCCGATTTGCAATGCCATCGCATACTGCAACGCCGCCGCCCTCGTCTTGGCCGAATTCGGATATAATTTAAAAATCGCAAGCTCAACATCATCGCGAATTCCGTTTTGATTCGCATCTACCCCCTCAATAGTCGCGTTCGCGGCCTCTCCCGGGTCCGGCGGCAAATTTTTCCCCATCACATCATCAAGCGTTAATTTTGTCGCATGAATTTTTACCACCTGTTCTGCGGTCTTTCGTTTATCAATGACATGCGGAACACGTGCGGCAGAAATCACCAAAATAACAGCCAAAATAATTCCACCCCATTTCAATAGTTTTTTCATTTTTGATATATAGTTATACACAAATCACCGCGGCTCATCGACAATGGGAGTCGCCGGCGTGGAAGTATCTTGTACGCCCAGAAAGAAAACGGCAGCCACCCCTATGGCAATAATTGCGAGAAACCCGAGCACAAATTTTATAAACGTAGGATTAAGAAATCTCATATGATACTAATCAGTTTACCACAATCCAAAACAACGAAAGCGGCGCTTTCGTTGTGGATAAACGTATCAATATCCGTTATATGCGGATTTATAGACCCGAGATGCGTTGTTTCAGCTGGTCTTGGAGTTTTGTGTCGTTTGATTGCATTGCCACATCAAGCGCTTCTTGGTAGTACTTTTTTGCAGAAGTAATATCCCCTTGTCCTGTGTAATATTCCGCAAGTGTTGAGAGAAGAAGTATGTTTTTGGGATTATTTTTCAACCCTTCAATAAGAATATCATCCGCCAAGCCCGCTTTTTCAGCATATGAAAGCGCGTACAACTCATACAGACCGATATATGGCGGGATAGAGTTTGGTTTTACGCTTATCGCTTTTCTGAAAGCGGCTTCTGATTTGGCGAAATCATGCGTTTGGTAGTGATAGAAATTGCCCAAATTGATATATGGCACATCATGGTCCGGCCATTGTTTGGTCATAAAAAGCCAGATTTCTTCTGCCCCAACGTTATCCCCTATCAATTTGCGGTACGAGGCAAGATCAAGCCAGTTACCAAATAGCCCGGGTTCTGCGCCAAGCTCTTTTGAAAGCTCTGATATTTTAGCGCGAGCCATAGTTTCTGTCTCTGGAGCAATGTTTGCCAAAATGATAACCGGACGAGCCAGATCTGGAAGCCGCGCAAGCAAAGGAGTTGTTTTCCCAGCGGTTTTTGTGCCTGCTACTGAAGAATTTGTGTTTTTATCAGGATTATTCGTGGCTTCTACCGTACTTGTCGCCACATCAAGAGCAGGTCCCGTTTTTTGCTTGGCAACGTTTTTATACACAAAATAACCGGCGGCCAGAACAACAATAATGAGTGAAGAAATAATAACTTTTTGATTTTTCATATTTATCAAGCATAACGAAAAATATTTGTTTAAGCAAACATTGTAGGTTTTCCACAAGTTATCCACACATACGGATTAAACTATAGGAAATTTGGCAACGCAAAACCCCCGCCAAATGGCGGGGGTTTTGCTTAGTTTCTATCTTATCCGTTGTTAGACGGAGTCCGACCGAGAGAAACTTATTAGATAGTAAAGGTGTGTGTTACAGAATCCATGTTTGATGTTGGCAATCCCGGTACCAAGTATCCGTTTGTCCAGTCATAATCGGTAATCAATTCAGACGAAGTCGTCGAGATTGGTGACCAGATCATGTCATCGTTGGCATCGTTGTCAACACCGCTTGCTCCGGCTGATGTACCGGCAACATCCATAAGTGTTGTTGGAACTGCCGCGTCTCCTTCAAGCTGGACTGTGAGTGACTCAGAACCGGTTGAGGTCCTCAAGTTAGAAACAGTTGCCTTAAGAGCGAAGTATCGTGTAGTTCCAGACGGTACTTTGTATGTTGTCGTTGCTGAAGCTTTGTCAGGATAGATCTCAACAATAGTTGGGCGCTTTGAATCTGATGTTGAATCAGCGTTTGAGCCGAGACCATTGATGTATTTGTTCGCGTTGATCAAGCCGTCTGAAGAGAATGTCGTGTCTGGGCTTGAGAATGCGCTATCCGTGTAGGTGTACAAACCATAGGCTGAAGTCGTAGCTGATACCGATGATGAACCCATAACGAAGGTAAGTTTACCGAGCGCGATGTCTCCATTATTGGCCGTTACGCTAAAGCGATACAATGTGTAACCTGAGCTGTTCTGAAGCGTTGTGCTTGGCGGAGCAATTTTTGCGAACGTTGGGTACGCCTTGAAGATTCGTACTCCTGATGGAGTTACGTCTCCGGATGTACCTGAAATGTTCGTACCACCTGATACACCAACACCGTAGTTACCGTTTGCAAGACCGTTTGCACTGCCGTCGTAAGCCACAATGAGCAAATCTCCTGATGCTGTCAAAGGACCAGTAACTGCTGAAATTCCAGCAATCGTACCCTTGATAGTCATAGTCTTAGATCCGCCTTGTGGAACACGGAATGCTCCTGAAGCGATAGCTGATGATGTTGCGTTATCGCCGTTGTTTGCGAATGTTGCTGTACCAATAAGTGTGCTGCCGTCGTACATTGATACCTGGCTACCAACCAAGTCGATAGCTGTGTTTCCTGCAGGGGTTGCAAGTTTGAACGCCACTCTCCTGATGTCAATATTTTCAGACGTTGCTGTAAATTTGAGTTTCAAGAGTGTTGCTTCGGTTCCCGGAGATACGATTGTGTATCCTGGAGTTGAATCATCAACAACTGTGTATGAACCACCTGTGGTCATAGTCATGATCTGTCCAGCACTGTTGTTTACTGTGATTCCTGAAGCTGATGTCAAAGCTTGTCCTGACTGTACTCCTGTCGCACTCTGTGCGGCATCAGCATGAGCTGAAATACCCCACTGGTACTGGTCGGTTGTTGTTGTTGCTGAAGTGTTGCAGTTCAAAGACAATGTCTTAACTGTTCCTTTCGGAATAACAAATCCATTGTCAAATGTGAAGCTCGTTGAAGATGCTGTTGCTTGCGTCTGGGCTGCTGTTGGGTTTACCAAGTTTGAGCCTGTCTGCAATGCTGTCGAACCATCAAGGAGCCCGCAGTTTGTAAGGTTTGAAGCTGTTCCAGCTCGTGTATTCAATGCCAATTTTACTGAATTGAATCGAATATCATCACCGGATTGTGAAGCGTCAAACTGATACTTTGCGAAGTTGAATGAACCTCCCGCTACTGCTGTCTGTGCCAAAGGCGTTGAAAGTACGCTGATTGTAACAACCGGCGCTTTCACCGTCATTGTGTTCATAGTGATTGCTGTTGCAGGTGTTGGGGTGATTGAATTGCCTGTTGATTGACCTGTTACTGTTCCCCAACCGCTTGGTGTGGTTGATGCTTGTACGGTGTCGTTGCTTGTGAAGTCAGTGCTCAATTTACCTTTCAAGGTGTAGAGCCCCTTTCCAACCGGGAAAGTTACTGTATCACTGAAACTCAACGTACCTGCTGCAGAACCTGATGAATCATTTACGCCGTCAACCGGTCCTGCGACAATGTTGCCGTTCGGACCAACCAATGTAACGTTCGTGATGTGTGCTGCCTGATCTCCGCTGGCAATGACGTGAAACACCATGCTTGCAACTGAAATCGGTTCACCTTTTGCATCAACATTGATACCTCCCAAAACTTGGTTGGCGGTGTTGATTGCAATGTTCTGTGCTCCAACGCTCGTTGCTGCTTCTGCAGTCAAGCTGCCGTTTGAAACGGTTGCCTGATATGCGTCATACCATGGGTTTGTGCTTTCATGGAATGCACCGTCATCGCTACCTGAAGTGTCGGTACCGTTTGGAGGTGTAATTCCATATCCGTAGGTTTCACCCGTTACGTAGAGGTCTGTCCTCTTGTAGAGGTCAAAGTCTACTGTTCGAGCTGAACCACCAGTGATATCACCTTTGATGTAGATTTCTTTTGACGCGCCTTTGTCAATGACAAGTCCGTCGCCAAATGTTGTTGTGTAGTATTTACCATCTGAAGAAACGGTAACATCGTATGATGTTCCATCTACATAAGTCTTTACGTTTGCGATATCCGCTGTTGCTGCTGAACCTGACTGATTCCATCGAATTGAATGAACGCGAACTTTTTCTGCTGAACCGGCTGTTACTTTAACCGATGAGAAAACGTAACCCGTTGTTCCAATTTCTTTTGAATTGCTTGCGCCCGGATCAAGCGGACCTGCTGCCATTGTTACGGTCCCGATTGAAAGCGAGTTGTTGATTGTGTGTCCTGCGCCTGTGATAGGAAGTGAACCTGAAACAGTTGCTGAGGTGTTAACCGCTACAACTGAGAGGCTTGCTACCTGTCCTGCGTATGAACCCAAGCTTGAAGCCATGTTTCCTGCAATCGTCATTGTGCGAGATGTTCCCGACTTTACAACGAATGCATCTCCGATGGTTGCTCGGTGATCAGAGTTCAAAGTCTTTTCAATACCAAGCTGTGAGCCGTTTTCATCCAAAAGGACGATACCGCCAAACACTGCATCGTTTGCAAGACCAGTGCGCTCAATCACTACGCCGTTTACGGTTACATCACCGTCATTTCCTGCGGTGAGGGTAACTTTCGTAAATGGAACGCGTGCCGCGCTAGCCGGTGCAAGTGATGCTGCTGGTTGCGTTGCTGAAATAACTGACAATCCTGTTCCTGCTGGAACTATAACAACCGGCGTTCCTGAAGTTGATGGTGTTGATGAAGGTGTCGATGACACTGCACCGCCCGTCATATTCAGTTTTGCCCGTGTTGAGGCGCCAACAAAGCCGGTACCTTTTGTAAGACCAACTGGTGTCAAAATGTCTGCAGCGTGTTTCTCTTGGAATTTGATAACCGCCGCTTTGGTCGCTGGACCGAAAGTTGAAGTTTCATTTCCTGGAGAACCTGCTCCGCTGACTGCGACTTTCGTGTCTGCGCTCATGTTCAACACTTTCTGGAGATTCATAACATCAGTTCCCGTGTCACCTTGTTTAAGGTTTTTTGCGAACGTGTATGAACCCGCTGCTGCTGTGCTGCCACCCGACATTGACGAAAGTTGTGATTGAAGTGATGAGATTGTTGCAAGCAAGCTGTTGATCTGAGCGGTAAGCTCTTCAACCGTTGCTGCCTGTACAGGAACAAATACTGCTCCCATCATCATGAGCCCCGTTGCGATGCTTGCAAATCCTGCAATCACTTTTGAGAATGAAGATTTTCTAATTTTACTCATAATTTATTTAATTACTAATGAATCTATAATTTTTAAAATGTCCATTTCTGAACATCCAAAAAATTATAGTTTGGCGTGTCTCGTTTGTGTATTTAGTTTTAATTAAATTAAATACGCAAACGCGCACGGCCTGTTTATATTGTTTCATTCCGTACCACCCTGATACGAAACGCTTACGACCATGTGCTTATTAAAAATGATTCAGCCGTTCGTTTCCCCGCCTTGACCCACCAAAACTTTTTTCTAAAAAAATCAGACGAAGCAAAGCGGACAAACGAAACAACTGAACAAATACTAATTTGCTAATAATTCTTATACTCTAATCTTATGATTATTCTGTTTTCAAAGTTCCTACCACCCGTTAATTCTCAAAATTTTTCAGCGACTTTTTCTCCAACAAATCCAATAACTTGAAAAATCCGCAAAAAACTTTTTGCCATCACCTACAATTATAAACCGAATACGGGAACCTGCAAAACATTAATGTGGATAACTTTCTAAAGCAAGCCTATGCGGACAAAATCATTGATATCCCCGCTTTAACAAACATCGGGTAAGCCAACGCAAGACCCGACAAGCCACCGCAGCAAGCCACATTTGCTTTCAAGAAACGCAATAAAAACATAATTATTGCATCTTTTTATATGCTTCGAAGGTTATACAAATCTATACTATTGTATTCAAAAGGTCAACCAAAAAAGCTCCAAATAGATGTAAAATAAGGGTTTTTTATAGATTTTGAGCGCAAAATCTTAAACATCGAGGATTAGGCAGACAAAAACGATACGCACAAAACGTTAAACCAAAGAATACCTGCTCCAGCGCCGTTCCCCGGTCTTTTTTAGAATCCCTTTTTGCATTAGAGCAATGATATCCCTTTGCAGCGTTTTTTCGCTGCATCCTTTCACATGAGACGATATGTCTTTTATACTTGCGTTTCCATTTGAGTTTTTAATGAGCTCGACGATTGTTTTTTTCCGCTCCTCCTGGACAAAGTTTTCGTTATGAATATCTTTCGTCGTTTCCGTTGTTTTTCCTGAAATTTGTATTCTGTTTTTTGCTGAACTGGTAGCCCACTGTTCGCTGGCCACAGGATAAACGACATCGTTATGTCCTTTATCTATTTGATGTCTTTTATCTTGTCCTTTATCGTACCGCCCCGACGCGCCGTCTAAATGCGCCCATTCTTTTTTTTCAAAAAAATTCTCATTTAAAACGACTTCTTTCCCAAATTTTTGCCACTCCAAATCACGACACTGGGATTCAAAAAAACCATGCAAGCTGGCATACTCTTTTTGAAGGATACCCGCGTTCATTTCAGAAATAAAACCGGATGTTGCCGCAATCCTCAAGAGAGCCGCGAGCTCCGATATCTCTGTCATGATTTTTAAAAAGTCGTCCTCTTTGTTTTCTTTTGCAAAAACTACAATAGAAAAGACATCAGACATAGTCGTGAGTCCTTTTTCACGCAACAGTGTCTTTAACGGTTCTTTTTCCGGCACCAGCTCCGAGACAAGATAGAGGGCTGATGTCAACCGTTCTGTCTTCTTTGCCGCAAAGTCCATATATTTAGCGTAAAAATTACGGTAGGTTGCGCTGTCTTTTATGATGTCTGATGCCATACTTAATATGTCTTTTATACTTTGACTTTTACAGAAATTATTTTTGTCGCTGTCGTATGTTAGGAGCGTCTGCGTACGTATGTCCATTATATATAAGACTTCTTAAAATAAAAGTCTCTTTAAGCAACACGAAATACTAAAACATCGGTGTAAAGACTTCCGAGGCTACGCCGCCGCGTTTCCACAAGAAACATCGGTTTCTTTGTGTTATGATAGGGTATATTTTGATGTATTTATGGCAAAGAAAAAACTTGAGAACGAACCGAAAATAACTTTTCTTGATCACCTAAAAGACGAAACAAAGCGCGTGATGTTTGCTATTTTATTTTTTGCCCTGGGGCTTTTGTTCATGCTTGCCTATTTTGGCAGTGCGGGGCCTGTCGGATATTTTATTTCCACAACCCTGAATGATTTTATCGGTATCGGATATTTTCTTTTGCCGATTTTATTTTTTCTGCTTGGAGTTTCTCTTCTCACGTCAAAAAAATCAGACCTCGGAAAACCGGCAATCGTCGGTTCGCTTTTGTTTATTGCGTCGGGGCTTGGTCTTGCGGGGATGATATCAAAACAAGCCGGCGGAAGTGTCGGCGGCATTATTGGAAATCTGCTTATTTCCTTTTTTGATGTCTACGCTGCAGCCATTATCTTAGGAGCCGTCGCTATTATTTCTATTTTATTAATCTTCGACACAATCCCCCCGCTGTCGCTCTTTATGTTTTGGAAACGAGATGGTAGCGATATGGAAAATGAAAACATTACCATAACCGACGGCGCAGGAGACATCGTTGAACCGACTGACGAGACCCGAGAGACTGTCGAGACCGAGGACGACACAAACGACACGCAGGACGGCGACACCGACGATGAGAAAGCTGATACCGAAGTGCCGATTATTCTTCCGATCCAAAAACAATCTCTAAAAAAGGGCGGCAAGCTTTCTTTCGCCGAGTATGTTGCCAGAAACGCCTCATCATACTCCCCGCCCCCGCTCTCAATCCTTGAATACGACCGCGGCAAACCGGGCGTCGGTGATATCAAAGCAAATGCGAACATCATAAAACGCTCGCTTCAAAATTTTGGCATCACGATAGAAATGGATGAAATCTCTATCGGGCCATCGGTTACCCGCTATGCGTTTAAGCCCGCCGAAGGAGTAAAGCTTTCAAGAATCGTCGGTCTGCAAAACGACATTGCTCTGGCGCTTGCCGCGCATCCGCTTCGCATTGAAGCTCCGATCCCCGGAAAATCGCTCGTCGGCATCGAAATTCCAAACAGCATCAAGACAACCGTCGGTCTTGCCACACTTCTCTCCGCCAAAGAATTTACCGAGAAGCCCAACCCTCTCTTGTTTTCTCTCGGGAAAGATATTTCCGGAAAAGCGCACTTCGCCGATTTGGGTAAAATGCCGCACCTGCTCGTGGCTGGCACCACCGGCTCCGGAAAATCGGTCATGATTCACACACTCATTACCTCGCTCCTCTACCGAAACTCCCCGGAAATTTTGAAATTCATCATGATCGACCCAAAACGAGTGGAGCTGACTCTATATAATTCCATTCCGCACCTTCTGACTCCCGTCGTGACCGACCCCAAAAAAGCAATTCTCGCTCTCAAATGGGCGACCAAAGAAATGGAGCGCCGATACGATATCTTGGAAACGGAAGCTGTGCGCGATATCGATTCGTATCACAACACCGTCTTGAAACCGGCGCTTGAAAAATTGAAAAATCAAAATCCGGAGGCCGTTGACGAAGTAGAGCTCCCGGAAACCATGCCGTATATTGTCATTATTATAGACGAGCTTGCCGATATCATGACCTCATACCCAAGAGAGCTTGAATCGTCAATCGTACGCCTCGCCCAAATGAGCCGTGCGGTAGGCATTCATCTCGTGCTTTCAACACAGCGTCCGTCGGTTGATGTCATTACCGGCCTGATTAAGGCAAACATACCGGCGCGAATCGCGCTTCAGGTATCGTCACAGATAGATTCGCGCACAATTCTCGATACAAGCGGCGCAGAAAAATTGTTGGGCTCGGGCGACATGCTCTTCCTTTCCGGAGAAATGTCAAAACCGCGGCGGCTTCAATCGGCATTTATTTCGGAACAGGAGGTAAAGAAAGTGGCGCAGTATGTTAAGCAGCACGCACACGGAGAAGCCGCTGACGGTATTAACCTCACCACGACCGAGCAGCCGCCGGCTTCCATTTTTGATGCGCTTGAAGACGGGGCCGATGGAGACGATGACGACCTATACGAAGAGGCCCGAGAAATAGTCGTTCACGCCGGCAAAGCATCCACATCATACCTGCAAAGAAAACTGAAAGTGGGTTACGCCCGCGCCGCGCGCCTCATGGATATGCTTGAGGAGCATGGGGTGGTCGGGCCAGCCGACGGAGCAAAAGCGCGCGAGGTACTCGTTTCCCGCTCAAACGATGGGTTTGGCACCACCGAAGCCGGCGATATTTCTTCTTAAAAATATACCGCCATGCAGTACGCACAAACCAGAACTCTTGTAAAAATCGCGATTATAATCCTTTGCGCGGGAGCGATAGTCATATATGCTTACTATCAGATGCGTGATTTTTTAAACGGCCCATCAATCGTCATTGCCCAACCTCTAAACGGCCAGACAACACACGAAGACACCATCGCCATATCAGGCACCGCCAAACGCATTTCCGGCATAACGCTCAATGACCGAAAAATTTTTACCGATGAAAATGGTATTTTTACGGAAAAAATCGCTTTATTCCCCGGATACAACGAGATTGAGGTGTCCGTTCAGGACCGATTTAACCGAGAGAGGACAAAATTATTACAAGTCGTGTACCGTTAAACTTATTAGGAATTCTCCTAATAAGCTAACAAGTTAAAAAGATAACAAGCTAACGTATGAAACCCAAACCAATATCAACAAAAGAAACCCGCGCAACAAGCGTCGACGAAACACTGCGTGCTATCCGCACAAAATTCGGCGAGGATGCCATCATGAAATTGGGCGACAAACCAAAAGTGAACATCGGGGCAATTCCGACTGGCTCCATTTCTCTTGATTATGCATTAGGAGTCGGCGGTCTTCCGCGCGGACGCATCATAGAAATTTTTGGCCCGGAATCATCGGGCAAAACCACGCTCACCTTGCATGTCATCGCCGAAGCGCAAAAAAGAGGCGGAGTCTGCGCATTTATAGACGCGGAGCATGCCATGGATCCGGAGTACGCGAAAAAATTGGGCGTGAACACAAGCGAGCTTCTCATTTCGCAGCCGGATACCGGCGAACAGGCGCTTGAAATCACCGAATCGCTCGTGCGCTCAGGCAAAATCGACGTCGTGGTCATAGACTCCGTCGCCGCACTCACACCGAAAGATGAAATTGAAGGCGAAATGGGAGCGCACCATGTGGGCAAACAAGCGCGGCTTATGTCACAAGCGCTCCGCAAGCTCACTGCCATTGTCGACCGAAGCAAGACCATCGTTATTTTCATAAATCAAATACGCATGCAAATTGGCGTCATGTTTGGCAATCCGGAAACGACCCCGGGCGGCAAAGCGCTCAAATTCTATACCTCGGTACGTATTGATATAAGACGTACGGCTCAGATTAAAAAAGGAGACGAGGTCGTGGGCAACCGCGCGCGGGCAAAAGTGGTCAAAAACAAAGTTGCGGCGCCCTTCAAATCGGGAGAATTTGACATCATGTACGGCGAAGGCATCTCGCGCGAAGGCGAATTGTTAGCACTCGGAGAAAAATATGGACTCGTGAGCAAATCCGGCTCATCATACGCCTACGGTGACGAAAAATTGGGCCGCGGTTACGACGCCTCGCGCCAATTCCTAAAAGAAAACGCAAAAGTTTCAAACGAGCTTGAGAAGCAGGTTCGCGCGAAATTGATGGAGCAATAAGCGATACATAACATAATAAAAAAAGGTTTTTATGCCTTTTCTTCTCTGGGCTATTTTGTAACCCAATTTTTTAAAGCATCTTTAAAAATTCTTTTTCGGAGAGGATTTTGACGCCAAGTTTCATTGCTTTGTCGTATTTTGAACCCGGGTCGGTGCCCGCGACAACATACGACGTTTGAGAAGAGACCGCGCTTGTAACATCCCCGCCCAGCGCACGGATACGCTCTTTTGCTCCATCTCGCGAAAGCGTGGTGAGTGTGCCGGTGAGCACGAATGTTTTGCCCGAGAGGGCCCCGCTCTTTTTTTTGTGCGCCATTTTTTCTATTTCCACGTATTTCAAAAGCCGCTGTAATAATTCTTGATTTTTCTTTTCTTTAAACCATTCTTTGATTGAGCGCGCGACAACGCCGCCAATGCCCTCCACTTTTTCTAATTCTTCCGCGCTGGCTCGTTCTATCTTTTCAAGCGAGCCGAACGCTTCCGCGAGGTCAACCGCCGTCTCCTCCCCCACTTGCCCGATGGAAAGCGCCACGATAAACCGCGAGAGCGGAATTTTTTTTCGCGCGGCAATCGCGCTCACTAAATTTTGCGCCGCTTTCTCGGCAAACCCGGGCAATCCTATCAAATCCCCTTCTTTGAGTGTAAAAATATCGTCATACGAAGCTATTAAATTTTTATCCAAAAGCAAGTCGACTATTTTGGGCCCAAGCCCGTCTATATCAAACGCGTGCTTGCCGACAAAGTGATAAAACTTCCGCCTCTGTTGGGCAAATGAGTTTTTGTTCACACACCGATGCGCTGCAAACCCCGGGATACGCTCTATCGGCCCGTCGCAGGCCTCCACATATTTTGGAAACACATAGGGCTTCTCTTTGCCGCTCCGCGCTTCTTTTACCACGGCGACAATATCGGGTATCACGTCGCCCGCTTTTTGGAGCACCACGGTATCCCCCACGCGCACATCAAGCCGCTTGATTTCATCTTCATTGTGAAGCGTCGCGCGAGAAACCGTGCTTCCCGCGACCGAGACCGGCCGCAAGTGCGCCACGGGAGTCACCACGCCCGTGCGTCCCACCTGAAGCGCGATATCCTCCACGACCGTCGTCACCTGCTCCGCAGGGAACTTATACGCAATCGCAAATCGCGGCGCTTTGCCCGTAAAGCCGAGCGCGTCCTGATACTTTTTTTCTGAAACTTTTACCACCACGCCATCTATCCAATAATCTTCTTTTTTTGCTTTCGCGCGCCACTCTTCGCGAAAGGCGATCACCTCATCAATATCTTTACAGGGCTCAAAGTGAGGGTTAACCCAAAAACCGAGCTCTTGCAATCGTTTTAATTCTTCCGGCTGCGTCTTCGGAAAATGCTCCGCCCGCGCAATATCGTACACAAACATCTGTAATTTTCTGGAGGCGGCAATTTTTGCATCAAGCTGACGGATGCTTCCTGCGGCAACATTGCGCGGATTCGCAAAAAGCGGCTCACCGGCTTTCTGTCGCGCCTTATTGAGCGCCAAAAAATCGCTTTTTTTCATCCACACCTCCCCTTCCGTGATAATATCAATCGGTTCTTTGAGCCTGAGCGGAACGGTTTCTATCGTGCGCACATTCTGTGTTACGTCTTCGCCAAAAACTCCGTCACCGCGCGTGGCGCCCAAAACCAAAAGCCCTTTTTTATACGTGAGAACCACCTTGAGGCCGTCGATTTTCAATTCAGCGGTGTATGAAGGAGCCGCCTGCCCGCCGAAATCTTCTTTCAAAAAACGCTTCACCCGCGCGTCAAAATCGCGCATGTCTTCTTCGGAAAAGGCATCGTTGAATGACCATTGTTCCACCTCATGGCGCACTTTTTTTAATTCGGGCAACGGCTTCCCCGCCACCCGCTGCGAAGGAGAGTCGGGAGTAATTAAGTCGGGATATTCGCTTTCAATTTTTGAGAGCTCGTATTTGAGCGAATCAAGCGCCGCATCGGAAATTTCCTGCCGATCTTCCACATGATACAAAAACCGATGATAATTAATCGCTTTCCGTAATTGCTCCAGACGCTTTTTTGCTTCCGCTTTGGTCATCGGCACTTCCATATCTTTTTAATAGGTTACGCGCAGCGCGCGCTCCACTCGTCGCGGGTCGCCCAGATTACAGGTGTTATATCCGCGAGAAGTGACGACCGTCTGTACCGGTGAGCTTTTATTCACATTCACCGAAGCACACGCCCCGTTTGGCAACGCAGGCAAGGAGAAATCGCTGATTACCCCGCCGCCGACCGTCATGCTGGAACCCGCGCAGGTAATAGCATTTTGCGTGCTTGTGGAAAAGGCTCTTTCTTGCACATCCCAATAGAGCGCGCATTCGGTTCCTGCGTCCGCGGCATAAAAAGCCAATTGTGAATCTCGGCTTGAAGAAGAGATGCGCAGCTCCTTAAGCGCAATGCTGTATATACTGAGTCCGACCGACAGGGCAATGCTTGCAACAAGAACGGCATACAGCAAAACAAACCCGGCTCGCCTCTTCGGTGTTGCTGATGAAAAAATATATTTGGTATTGTTTTGTCTATTATACATACGGCTATTTATGCCAGTTAAAAAGCGTCTCTTCAACCGTTGTCGACCGCTCTCCAAGCGCTTTTTGTTTCCACGTCACCATAGACGAGACATTCACTTCTGTGCCCGACACCGTGGGGGTAATACGGATTGTTCTTACAAAATTTGTTTCACTCCCGGCAGCGTATCCGTATAGGTTGGTCGCGCTGTCATAACGAACCGCGGGGCAGGCGCCGGAACAAGCCGTTACGGCATTATTCGACGGATCAATGGTGCAGGAACTCGAAACGCACGCTTCAAGTCCGGTAAGCCAGTCGAGAGGCGGCGTAGTAAGCGCGTTTGAATCTCGTACGTTGCGAACATATTCCAATCCTTCTTGTGCAAGAAAAAATGCCGTTGTTTGATCGCGCACATAGGAAGCCGAGGCTATTCCGTTTGCGGCGATAGACATCGGCCCTAAGATGGCCGTAATTAAAATCGTCATAGCAACCAATGACTCGATAAGCGTAAACCCAAAGTTAAATGCAAATATTTTTTGTTTCATGTTTTCTATTTTGTGTCTTATGAATCAATCAACCGCTCAGAAACAACCGTCTGCAAATGAAATTCAGAGACAAGTCCTTTGCCCGCATCTGCCGTGCCTCCTACCAAGAGCAGGATTTTTGGCTGTTTTGCGTCCAGAGCAGCCGCTCCGCTCACATAGAATTGCAAGCTGGTAATGGTAATCCCCGGGGAAGTCATCCCCAAAAAAGTGGCTCCCGAATCAACCGAGCGTTGTATCTGACCACCTGAAAGACGGAACACGATTTGATCTTGCGTATTTAATTCCGAGCCGTTGGCCCCTTCAAAAGCAATGTAATCCGAACCGGTAACCGGACAATCTTGTGGAGTTGTAATGGTGCCGGTTACGCCGCAATGATACGAGCTGCCGGTACGCAAAGTGCGTGAAATATTTTCCAGCGCAAAATTAAGATTATCCATAAGTGCGCGCATTGACTGCACTTTTCGATTGGCATCATTGATACTTACCAGCGCCCCGACCGCGATAATGACAACAACCGCAAAAATGGATACCGAAACCATAATCTCAATAAGGGTAAACCCCCTCTCTTGAGTTCGTTTATTTTTTTTTCGTAGTGAAAAAATCATAAGACTATTTCTTCGGGTGTTATTCAATCGAAATCTGGCCATTCGCCCACACGACAACCGTTTTTTGCGCTGATTCGTTGACGGCACCGATTACAATTTCAGCATCAGAATATACTGTTGATAACCCTCCATTGACGCCGATAATAGACGCATCCGGATTTGGCCGTGTAAAAGCAATATCCAAAGATGAGAGCCCGCACGTTCCGCCGCCTGTTTTCATGTTGCCGCAAAGCTGAACAATGCTTGCTCGAGATTGTATGCTGAATTTTTCGAGACATTCGGTATCGGATGTCTCACAGAGCGACGTGCCATCGTATCTTTTATTGGCGCCAACAATATCTGCAAATAAAATAAAAGAGCCGGTAACATTTGCATCAAAAAAAGCGCCGTAGGACGGAAAAGTGTTTGATTCGGCAAACTCACGCACGTTTTGGCCATAGACTTGGGCTTGCCGTATGGAAACGGCAATCTCGCTTGCCAGTCCGGAAAGCGATACCGTATTCAAAAATTTCTGATAATTTGCCAAAACAAGTGTCGTTATTACGACAAAAATACCGACCGAAACAACCATTTCAATCATGGTAAACCCCGATATCAAATTCGTGATATTTTTTTTAAACATAAAAAGAAAAGAGCGGTACGAGCATGCTGACATCAAGACGGAACAAAAAAGAAATAAGGGCGCCAAAAACAAGAAACGGCCCGAAAGGAATCTCACTCTTCAGTGTAAAATATTTTCCGGGCAAAGACAACGTGCGTATTTTGCTTATCCCGATAAGCAGCAGACCGATAATGGTTCCCGACCAAAAAGCGACGAGAAGTGCCGCAATCCCCTGCGCGAACCCAAGAAGCCACCCCAAGCCAAGCGCGAGCTTTGCATCACCAAACCCCATAGCGCGGCCCCTTGAAAAAAGCCATAGCGCGCCAAAAAATAAAAAAAAGACACCGCCGGCAATACCTGCCTGGGCATTAAAGACACCGCCGGCAAATAAGCTGCCAAACGCAGCGAGATCAAATGCGTATACAAAGCCATCCGGAATAACGGAGTGTTTGAAATCGTATCCGGCAATGACAATAAGCAGGCTCGCGATAAAAAGAGTATACAAGAGGAGCACGACGTTTTCGTATAGCCCAACATTCGATCCATAGAAAAAAAATTTTGCAAACAACGCAAGAAAAACAAGCCCTGTTAACAATTCTATCACGGGGTATTGCCACGATATGGCGCTTTTGCACGTCTTGCAGCGCCCTTTTTGGAGGAGAAAACTGACTATGGGAAAAAGTTCTCGCCATCCAAGCGTTTTTCCGCAGACAAAACACTTGGACCGCCCGCCCATGGTCAAGCCGCTTTGGTAGCGTGCCACGACCACGTTCAAAAAACTTCCGATAATTGTTCCAAAAACAAAAATTGCTGTCGCTGCAAAATAGATAAAAACAGTATCCACCTCTTTAGTATACCTTGTTGCCCAGGCAAAAAGAAATGCCGCGGTACCGCGGCATTTCTTTTAGTTTGGTGCAATAAATATTGCGAGATTACGGCTTTACGTCATACATGCCGCTAACGGTCCCGTCAAAATCCGTTCCGCCTGTGCAGAGGCTCGTGTTTACGCCCGCGTTCGATTTGGCAGAAAGCACTGTATGGCCGGTATTTTCAAGCAGCGTCCCCAAGTGATAGGAGGTGCAGCTGCTGTTTACAGAAATACCGGTGTATTTGTAAACATACGACCCGGTGTTAAGAGGGTCTACCGGAACTGCCGGAATGTATGTCGGAGCGAGATCAGACAAGGCTGCATTCGGATATGCCTTATTGGCGTCAAAGTAAAGCTCGAGAGCAAGCTGCAGCTGCTTGATATCAGCAACTCGTTTTGCATCTCGTGATTTCTGGCGAGCGGTATTGAGCGACGCCAATACAACGCTTGATAAAATACCGATAATGGCAATCACGACCAAAAGTTCAATCAATGTGAAACCTTTATTTTTCTTTTGCATAAAGATACGTAGTTCTAGAATTTATAAACTTAGCCAAGTTCGTTTTGTCTTTGCCTGCGAATATGCGAATAAGGGCAAGCTTGGGCAAAATCACACTTGCGCGTATTTCTATCGACCAATTACTTAATACTTGTACAAACATTAAGCAACCATCACGCCCAAAAGCCCGATGATCAACCTAATATCAATATAAGTATACTCTCAAACGTATTTCGAAGCAAAAGACGTGTGGATAATAGAAGCTCTGTTGCTTTTATAGGCCCGAGGTCGTCTGGTAAATGGGCACCAAAACGGCTGCGAGCAAGAGGCCGACTCCGACACCGAGCATAACAATGAGAATCGGCTCAATCAGCGATACGATGGTATCAACTTCATTATTTACTTCACGCTCATAGAATTTTGAGAGTGTTTTTAAAATAAACCCGAGCTTGCCGGTCTCCTCTCCAACTTTCACCATCTGAATCAAAACACTCGGCATTTCCCCGTAGGCCGAAAGCGCCTGTGAAAGAGTATCGCCCGCCTGCACGGCGGTGGCCGTTTTTTTCAAAATATCTTCATACACCTGATTGCCGACAACCGAAGCGGTTACCTCAATGGAGCGCACGATTGGGATGCCGCTCGTAAGCATGGTGTCAAGATTCGTGGTAACGCGGGCCAAATAAAATTTTTGATAGAGCCGCCCTATAAACGGCAAAGAAATTTGTAGCCGGGAAATAGCCGCTTCCCCGCCGCGCCCGATCCAAAAACGCCATAAAAATACGCCCCCCACCACAAGTACCAGAAAGAAGAAGAGTCCGTACTGCACCAAAAAGCTACTGATGGCGATAACCACTTTCGTGTAAAACGGAATTTCTTGACCGGTTTCCGTTAAAATCGAACTCAACCGCGGAATAACCATAACAAACATCACGATCATGACAACCAAAAATGTTGTGATTACGAATGCCGGATAAATCAACGCATTTTTTGCCTTGCTTGAAAGCGCATAACTGCGGTCAAGGTGATCGGCCAAATACAAAAACGTTTCATTCAGCTTCCCGGACTCTTCGCCGGAGCGCACCATGCTCACATAAAAATTTGAAAATACCTTTGGGTGCTTCCCCATTGCCTGCGAAATGGTGATGCCGCTTTGAACATCGTCGGTAATTTCCGTAAGGGTGGTCCGCAAGGTTTCGTTGTCCGATTCGTCGGCAAGCAGTTTAAAAATCTCAAGCGCGGGGACTTTTGCTTCAAACAGCGTCGCTACCTGGCGAGACAAAATGACAATATCTTTCTGAGACACGGTCCCCAAAAAAGGGAGCGCCGACTTCCACCAAGGGCCGGTTTTTTCCTCAAGAATCGAAGTGATGACCAAATCCATCCGCTGCAGCGCCGCAATAGCCGCATCCTGATTAAACGCATCTATAGCGCCTTTTCGCGGTTCGCCGTCTTTGGTGATAGCCGTATAATGAAACAGCATAAAAACTAAATAATGTGCCCTAATCCTTTCGGATTAAACGAGTGCAAATACGCATCATCCGGCGTAATTTCACCGCTTCGCACCAGCGTCGCGAGCATTCGGTTCATGTCGATCATTCCTTCTTCGCTTCCGGTTTCGATGACTACGTTGATTTCATGGGTTCTTCCTTCCCGGATAAGATTCGCGACCGCGGTATTGTTTATTAAAAGTTCATAGGCCGGAATGAGCCCTCCCGAAATTCGCGGGATTAATCGCTGCGAGAAAATGCCAAGCAAGCTGCCGGCAAGCTGCACTTTGATTTGATTTTGCTGCGCCGACGGAAACGAATCGATAATTCTGTCGATGGTCTGCGCCGCATTATTCGTATGCAGCGTTGAAAAGATAAGGTGTCCTGTTTCGGCGGCAGTTACTGCGGTTGAGATCGTCTCCGGCCCGCGCATTTCTCCAATCATGGCAATATTCACATCTTGGCGAAACATTGAGTGCAGCGCCGTGTGAAAATCTTTTGTGTCCGTGCGCACCTCGCGCTGGTCAATAATAGATTTCTCTTCTTCAAAAAGATACTCAATCGGGTCTTCAATGGTAACTATGTGCTCGGCGCGTTCTTTGTTTATAAGCTGAACCATTGCGGCAAGAGTCGTCGTTTTCCCCTGCCCGACCGGCCCGACAACCAAAAAGAACCCTTGTTTTTTTCTGGCAAAAATTTCAAGCACCGGCGGAAGATTGAGCTCGCTTAACGTGGGGATTTTTTTTGAAACAAGACGAAGCGCGACACCAACCGATCCTTTTTGAAAAAAAGCATTGCATCGAAAACGCCCCCTGTCCTGAAAAGAATAGGCAAAATCAATCTCTTTTTCTTTTAGAAATTGCTCCTTTGTCGGCGCATCAACCATGACCGACAAAAGCCCCAGGGTGTCCTCCGCCGAAAGCGGCTTCTTGGAAGAAAGCGGTATCAATTGCCCGGAAACGCGTATCATGGGCGGTCTGCCAAAAGAGAGATGCAGGTCGGAAGCGCCTTCATTAAAAACGGTTAGAAATAAATCTTCGAGCTGTTTTGAATATTCATTCATATTAAAATAATGGGTGATTAACAATAGTGATGAATGGAGAGTGCCTATTTTTGTTTGAGGACTTCTTTTACTTTTTCAACCACTTCGGTCGGGGTAACGCTTGCCTTGACGATGTATCCGTTGGCTCCAAGTTTTTTGCCGCGCTCAATGTCGCTTTCCTGCCCGATATTGGAAAGAATAATAATTTTCGCCGACGGGACCAGTTTCTTCTCTTTTATGTTCTTGAGTAATTCGAATCCATCCATTCCCGGCATCACAATATCAAGCAAAATAATATCTGGAACAAACCCTTCATTTAACTTGTCGAGAACGTCCGCCCCGCTTCCGGCGGCACACACCGAAAAACCAACTTCGCTGAATTTGAGAGCATACATATCGAGCAAAAATTTATCGTCGTCGACAATAAAAACTTTTTGCTTCGTCTCGCTTGAATTCGTATCGGTTGTCATATGATTTAAGTATATCATAGCGTCTCACACGACGCTAAATGATTTATTAATAAATAGAGGAAGCCTGTTTTATGACCTGACGGTAACGCCCTGCTACACCTTATTAACTTCTTCAAAAGGCACTTCGCCGGAAAAGGCCTTAACAAGGGCATCCTCCCGCATGGTCATCATCCCCTGCTTCCTTATAACCTCAAAAAGCGCCGATTCCGTGGGATTACTTCCGAGCACAATTTTTTCGATATCTTTATTCATCATAAACATTTCGAACACGGCCGCTCGTCCACGCATACCGCTCGGGCATTCGTCTGACGGCATCGCCTCGTATACTTTGTTTGTTTTGGGAATAGTCTTTTTAAATTCTTCCGGCAGCCCGGTAAATTCTTTTTCAACCATTATTTTTATGCTGCCTTCAATGGGAATTTCCTTTTTCGGACCGGGGCACAATTTCCGCACCAATCGCTGAGCAATAGCCAAAACAAGAGTCGGCGCTATCAAATACGGGTCGACACCCATGTCGATTAAACGAGGAATAACCCCGACCGCATTATTTGTGTGCAGCGTCGAAATAACAAGGTGTCCGGTCAACGCGGCCTGTACCGCAAGCTGCGCCGTTTCCTTGTCTCGTATTTCCCCGACCATAATAACGTCCGGATCTTGCCGAAGAGTGGTCCGCAATCCATTGGCAAAATCGTATCCGATCTCAGGCATCATCTGCGATTGATTCATTCCCGAAATATTATACTCAACCGGATCTTCAAGGGAGAGCACATTGCTTTTCTCCATATCAAGTTCGTTCATCATTGAATACATGGTCGTTGTTTTTCCGGACCCCGTAGGTCCGGTTAAAAGAATCATGCCATACGGTCGGTCAATTGCGTCTCTGATGAGCCCAAGATTGCGCGCAGACATGCCGAGCTTATCAAGCGGTATAAATCCTTTTTGAGGGTCGAGAATTCGCATCACGACTTTTTCACCGTAGTAAGTTGGAAATGTCGAGACTCGAAAATCAATCAGGCGATTTTCGATACGCGCGGAAAAACGTCCGTCTTGCGGTTTTCTCTTTTCATCAAGCCGCATGTTTGAAAGAATTTTGATTCGCGCAACTACGGCGCTATGCACATTTTTTGGCAAAAAAAGACTCGTGTATAAAACACCGTCAACACGAAAGCGAACCCGTATGCGATTTTCAATCGGCTCGACGTGCACATCGGACGCGTTCCCCTCAACCGCATTTCTCAAAATCACCGCGACTATTTTTGTCACCGGAGCGTCTTCTATGATTTTTGCCTCAAATCCTCCCTTGGCGGCAGTAGCGTCTTTTTTTGTATCGGCTATTTCTTTATCTATTCCCGAAACATCAACGATGCTGCCGTCGGGCGCCTCGGTGTCTTGACTTTTTGTTTCGGTGCCGGTTTCCGTCTCAAATTGAGACAGCGCTTTGTGCACTTCTCCGCCCAATCCTTTATAATTTTCGGCAATTGCCTGAAATAGCTGTCTTGAAATTAAAAAAATCTTAAAAGGCACGCCGGAGCGTGAAGAAATAAATTGCAAAGCATCGCGCGCTTCCATATCGTCCGGGTCAACCATTCCGACCTCAAGCACGCCATCTTTGACGTCAAGCGGAACAAACGCATAGTGCAGAGCGGACTCTTCCGGAATGTATTTTAAAATTTCAAAAGGAATACTGCCGGACTCAAGCTCTTTAACCGGGATATTGAGGTAGGCTCCTTTGAGCTTGGCGATGTCGGATTCCGCAATCCCCCGCTTGGCCAGCACGTCATCAAGCAGAGCGCCGCTCGCCTGTTCTTTGCTTATCACAAGCGCTTCAGTCTTTGTTACTATTCCTTTTTGTATCAGATAATCTAAAAAAGCCATATCGTTAGATTTTAGGTCTTAGGTTTCAGGTTTTAGAAATTTCCCAATCACCAAAACCCCGCACCTAGAAAAGCGTCTTGGCAGAAACAGACGTCGGGGCACTGGCGGCTCCTATTGGAGCAAACGGATTATCCCGCCCGCGCGGGCGCTCCGGAATGCTCTGTCCAAAATCGGTCAAACTCTGAAAAACAGAGTTGTTAAAAATTGACGCATCAAGCTTGAGCGATTTTAAATTGAGCAAAATGGCGAGAATTTCACGCCCGCTTTGCGCCTCAGGGGAATCGCCGTTAAGCGCCGCCTCGCTGACTAGCGCCGTGCCCGGAGCTACCGCAGAATCTTTTTTTAAAAAAGTGGCATACCCGACCCACAGTAAAAGCCCGATGCCAATGATTATTATGCTGTTTTTAAGTAATGAACTTTTCATATTATTGTTTTAGCCAATAGGTTTGTAGCGCCACATTATAGTCATAAAAATCTTTACTTGCGGACGAAAACGTCAAACCGACCACGTCGACAATACGGAGACTCTTCTCCAAATCCTCAAGAAATGCCAAGAAGACGCTGTAGGGTCCGGCAACCGAAAACTCAAGCTGAACCGTTCCGTATTTTTTCCTGTTTGGACCGAGTGCTCCGTTTTTTGCTTCATCGATAATATTAATCTTGGTATTTTTTAGAGACATATTATATCGTGCCGCAATATTGTTGATGTCCATAATAAGCCGAACGTTATCAACGTTGTCGGGAAGCATTCGAGAGAGCCGGTCGAGATCGGTGGTGCTAAAAGCATTGTACTTTGCCAGCAGGTCGTCACGAACGGTCTGCAATTCTTTTGATTTTGCAAGCGCCGCGTCAAACGAGGCTGATTGCTGCTGGAGCGCGCCTATCTCCTTATACAGCGGGTCAATAAGCAAGAAAAACATCCCGATAGCTGTTGCGATAAGAATAGTTGGAAGAAAATATCTCATAAATAATGATGAAAGAAAATTAGTTAACGGGGGGTTGTTACCACTTGCCCGTACAAAAGCAAGGCCGCGTTTATTTTTGCACTGAAATCAAACGAAACTCGACCGTCTTGGTTTAAGGTCAAATTCGAAAAAATATGATCTTGAATGTATTTATTTTTGGAAAAAATATCCGATTGGAGCGCTATGGAAGCATAGTCGTCCGCCTCTCCGCGCAAGGTGACGCTATAGACGCCGCCGCTCTCCGCTTTTAGCGCAAAATTATTATATCGAATAGTCTGCACGGTACTCTCTTCAAGAAGGGTAAACAGCGGCGACAGGGCGCGATGCTGTTTCAGCAACATATCGCCGGTAATCAGCCGCGAATCGACGGTCTGCAATTCAGCAATAAGGTTTGTTTCAAAAGCTCCTCTTGCCCGACCGAGCGAAGCGGCAAGCCCGTCTATTTGATTTTTTAGAATAGACTGATATACAAAAAGCCCTGCATATACAACAATCGCCATAACGGCAATAAATATTGAGACCACCGTTGCCCCGCCGGCAAAAGTCCGCCGTACAGGCACCGGCGTTTTTGCCATTGCTTGTTTTGGAATAAAAGATGTTTTTTGAGATTCAAATGCCATAGCTTTGATTGATAAATTTATGCCTCTGATTCTTGTATTTTTCTAAGCGCCAATCCGACCGCGACCGCAAACTCAGGACCGGCTTCTTTGAGCATCGGCGAAAGAAATGCAGGAGCTTCGATTTTTTCGAAAGGGTCTCCCAGCGCAACTACCGCATCTATGTGTTTCTTCGCCACCGAGAGCAATCCCTTAAGAAGGGCGCCCCCGCCGATCAAAACCACCGAGTCGACAGAAACATTATGTTTTTGCTGATACTGCATGAGCATCGTGTTTGTTTCGCCAAAAATATTTTCAAGCGTTAGATTGGCAATATGAGAAACAGTAATTTCTTTTTGCCCAGAAGCAGAAGACCCTTCTGTTCCCTTGATACCGCCGCCGTTTTCAGCCCCCACCGAAACCCCTGATGTCCGCTTCGTGTCTTCGGCCGCCGAGAAACTTACCGACTGAGCTTTTGATAAAGCTACCGTTATATCTTGCGAACCGCGGCTGATGGTATGCGTAAATCGAGTAACGCCGAATTCCGCAATTGCAAGTTTGGTCGTTGTCGCTCCGATATCAACCAAAAGAACCGTTTGCATCGACCGTCCGAGAGTCGACCGCATTGCCGAAAATACTTCAAGCTCAAAGAACACTTTTTCAAACTGCATGATACTTGCGACACGACGATACTTTTCTATGGCTTCGTTGTGAATCGCAACCATCATGACTTCAGTCGATCCGTGCGGGATTGTTTTGTGCGAAGACTCGGCGCCTTTTGACTCATCGTCTGAGGAAACGCCATCTTGCTCGGCATAGGTTTCGCGTTTTGGTATCACCCACCAATCAAGCGTGACTTCGTTTATCGGAACCGGAATATATTTGCGCGCTTCAATCGGGATTATTTCGTTCAGCTGCGACGACCCGTCGGCAACAGGGACCTCGATGAGCGAGAGCAGGCTTGATTTTAACGATATGGAAAGAGCTGCGTTTTTAGTGGTAACTCCCGCCTCGCGAAACAAATCCGTAAGCGCTTCTGCAATTTTTTCGGCCGGAAGATTGGTCGCCTGTCCGATTTCTCCGCCGGCGTACGGGCCGAGTGCGATTTCTCCGTACGTTTCAAGTATCGCCTTCCCTCCCTTGCTCTTGATCTGCACCACTTTTATAAATGCGGACCCTATGTCAATCCCAACGGCACTTTCTCCCTTTTCCCCGCCCTGTAACGAACGAATCTTTTCGAGCAGTGTTGTGATAAAATTGACAGCCATACATCAATATAGTAAGTGGAGCGTAACGAGAGCGGCAAACAAGTTCGGTGTTGCACTCTACACTCTTCACTTTTCACATTATACCATTAATATATCGGCAACACTATGTGCATACCCGACTTATCCACAGCAAAAGCGGCGAAAAAAGGCATCGTGCGATACGCTTTATGATAATGCGTGTGTGGTACGCTTTTCTTGACCTGCTTTTCCCGATACGATGCGCGGCTTGCGGCGTAGGCGGCAGAGCGCTTTGCCAAAAGTGCCTCGAAAAGGCGCCGTCGGCGGCAGAAACGGGCTCTGCCTCGATTTCCGCACTTTACCGCTACGAGTACCCGCCAATAAAAAAAGCGCTTTGGGCGCTTAAATACCGAAACAATCGGACGCCGGCGGAAATCTTCGGAACCTCTCTGTACGAGCATCTTTTGGAACACGCCTATGAATTGACAACATTTTCAAGAGCGCCAAAAGATGCGGCCGTTATCATTGTTCCCATTCCCCTCTCTAAAAAACGTCTGCGGGAACGCGGATTCAACCAATCAGAAAAAATTATTGAGGAGTGCAAACGGCTCGATAAAAATAAATCATTTCTGTTTGCGAACGATATCCTCTGCAAAACAAAAGAAACCGCGCCTCAAGCATCAACAAAAGATAGACCAGAGCGTTTAAAAAACATCCGCGGATGTTTTGCCGTTGCAAACCCCGAAAAAGTTAAAAATAAAGTAGTGATTGTGGTGGACGACATCACCACCACCGGCGCAACCTTGCGCGAAGCAATCACAGCGCTTGAACATGCCGGCGCGGCAAGAGCCATTGGCATAGCAATCGCTCATTGAGGTATACTAGGGGGAGAGTCTCTATTATTCATTTTAATTTTTAAAGGAATCGATATGACAACAAACATGAAGCTCTACCACCTGCCGGGATGCCCCTATTGCGCGAAGGCTATCGCAAAAATAGACGAGCTCGGTATCCGCCCATTGATTGAGTTTATAGAAGTGCCGCGCGCACATGAGGCGCGTATAGAGCTTTCAGAAATCACCGGCGGCGTTGTTGGCGTCCCGACGCTCGTCGACGGCAGCACCATTATCGCCGACGACGACGACAAAATCATCGCGTATCTAGACAAGAAATTCGGAGAAAAATAGAAAAATGAAAACCGCCGATTCCATATCGGCGGTTTTTTAAATATCAGACAGTCACAAACATAAGCATTTATCGCACGGGCCGCAGCGGAGTACCTCGCTTTGTCCGAAAAAATCGGGCGGGCATACCATGCGTCTTTGCTTCTGCGTAAGAGCTTTCCACCATGGTGCGTCAAGAGGATTTTTTAAATCTCTCCCGCGCAATTCATGCGAGGGGAAAATGACCGACCCTTCCGGCAAATCGGGAATCGTATCCCCTTCCGTTATCATACAGCAGATGCGGAAACCGAATTGACTCTGGCACACAAGAGCTCTTTCAAAATTATCTCGGTCCGCGGAAAGATTGACCGCGAGATTGGATAACCCGGAAAGCACTTCCGAAAAATGAAACGAGCGCGTATATATCCAATAGCGTATGCCAGGGGTTTTAAGCACCACTCCCCGTATAAACCATGCATACTCGACAGAAAAAATATCGCCGGATACATGCCAGCGAAATCCCCCTTTTTTGCAATGCGAATTAATCCAGTTCGCAAAAGCGTCTATCGTAATACTGGTGCGATAGGGGCCAAGAAGCGCCTGACGAATCGCCTGGCTGTTTGCCCGATACCGCCCATAGATTTCCGGTTCGTTTTCCCGCAGGCGATGCACATAGCATTTGCTTTCACATACCGGTGTCCTGCCCGGACAATCTTCTACATGTACGAGCGAAAAAGCATTCGGAGAAGGGTTTATGAAGGTACCGTTCTCTGCGGTAATTTTTCCGTTCCCGTCAAAGTAAAATATCCTTTTCTCCTTAATATATGGATACGAGACCATCAATGAATCCGACACAACTTGAGTTTTTAGTGCCATAGGCTTCCTCCGCGTTCAAGTAACGATGAAAAAGGTATGTCTATTGTCAATGAGCTTTATTCCCCCCAGTCTATATTTTTTGTGAAAAAATACAAACAGAAAAATCCGACGCCGGAGGACTCTTATCTGCGAGAGAGCGCATTCAGGAGAATATCGAGTTTCATGGTGGCAACACCGCACACCTCATCAGCCCCGCCGTAATAAATATAGAGAAGGTCGCCGCACGCAACCATTCCGCACGGAAAGACGACGTTGTTCACAAGCCCCGCTTTTTCATACGGCTCTTCAGGTTCAAAAATGGGGTCAGCCGAACGCGCAAGAACAATCGTCGGGTCTTTCAAGTCGAGGAGCGCCGCCCCGACGCGGTACGTGTGATGTATCCTTGAGACGGCGTGATACAAAAGAAGCCATCCCTTTTTTGTTTTTATCGGAGGAGCCGTAATTCCCACCTTTATGCCGTCCCATGAATTTTGCCGCGGCCCCAGTATGCGAATACATTTATCAACTTTGCTTTTTTCAAAATCAAGCGAGTCGATGTAGTCGCCGCAAATGTCAGTCCCCACCCGATGTAAAATAAAATATTTTTTTCCGATTTTCTCAGGCAAGATGCAGGTGTCTTTGTCGTCGACGGCCGCCGGAGTAATGAGCTCCGGTTCCGACCATTCGAAGGAATGATTGAGAAAATCTTTTTCCCGTATGGAGGATACTGCCACCCGCGGAGGCCCGATGCCGTCAAACGCCGTATAGCACATATAGATGCGATTGCCGATTTTGGTAATACGCGGGTCTTCACAGCCGGAATTTCTCCCCTCTATTTTTTTCATTTCAAACGGTGCTCGCGGCACATAGACCGGCTCGGCAAACCGCCAGTCGATGTTGAGACCGTCGTTTGTCGTCGCGTATCCGATGCTTGAGGTATTGTCGGAAGAAATGGCCCGATAAAAAAGGTGCGTGGTCCCTCCAATGCGGATAGCGCCGGGATTCAAGACGGCCTTTGCTTCCCATGAATGAACGGGGTTTTTAATAAGAATCGGATTTTTTGAAAACCGTTTGAGGTGCCAATCGGGGGCGACATTGGGGCACATACTTGAAGTCAGATCGATCATGCTGATGGAAGCGCGGCAGCCGGTCGTGTCGGCCGCACCGTAATACAAATGAATCGTGTCGCCGGAAAGCAACGCCCCCGAGGGAAAGACGATGTTGTCTACGTAGCCGGTTCGTTCGTATGATTCTTCTGGAGCAAGAAGCGGCCCTTTGGTTCTCCCGATAATTTTTTTCGGGTCCTCCAAATCAAGGAGGAGCGCTTCAATGCCAAACACGCGCGGCGCAGTATCCGAACTCGGAAAATAATTTTGAATATGCGAATAAAAGAGAAGCCACCCGTGCGGTGTCTTAATCGGCGGCGCACCGACCTCGACATGATCATAGGGCGTCCGTCTCGGGTCAATGGAATGATCACCGATTTGCGATTCAAAATTCGTCCATGTTTTCTCCGACCAGAGGTCGGCGACTTCGTCCGCCTCGACTATTGCCATGCTCGTGGGCGGCATATCGGTGTGCGCGGAAAAAATCGCCATCACCTTGCCGCCGATCCGCTCGGGGAAGAGGGCCATCGCTTTTGCATTAAAAGGCGTCACCAGATGCCGCTCGCTTACTTTTTTCAGGTCTTTTGAGATTGCGACGGCGACTTTGATGCCGTCGGCCGCAAACGGATATTTCGAAAGCGCGGTATAAAATATGTAGTACCGGCCCTCAAAATAAGTGGCGCGCGGGTCTTCGCATCCGAATTTTTCCCATTCTTCTTTCGGAACGATAAACGGCGTATGGTCGGTAAAATGTTTTTCATCGGCGCTTTTCGCGATTCCAATAATAGAGCGCTGGTTCGGAGTCTCAAGCACATCCGGCAATGAAATGGCGCGATAGAGCGCATAAACCGTACGCCCCCGTTTTATCGGCGACGGGTTAAACGTCGCAAACGCATCCCAATAATGCTCGGGGCTTGGAATCAGCACGGGATTATGTTTTGAACGAGTGACGGTGAACATGAATGTTGTGAATATATCTTAAAAATAGGAAAGGCTTTATTTTTTACGCGTAAGTTTTGTAGAGCCCGAGGCGAGTAATGTTTTTAAAAACGGCTCGAGCTCCGCAGCCGCCACGCACACGACCTTGTCGGCTCCTCCATAGTATACAAAAAGCCATCCGTCTTTCACTATCGCGCCGCAAGCATACACGACTCCGGCTTTAAATCCTTCATTTTCATACCACTCGTCCGGTTCAAGAACCGGATACCGCGAACGAACGAGTACTTTTGTCGGCTCACGTAAATCAAGGAGCATAGCTCCAAGCTTGTAGCGATTCGGGTCTTTGATGTCCATCGCGTGATAGAGCACGAGCCATCCATAGGCGGTTTTAATCGGAGCCGGACCGACACCACGAAGCGCGCTGTCCCACGCATCTTTGTATCCGCCGCCCGTGGGATGTTTGCTGTGAATAAATTTTGTTCCATCAAACGAGTCGATATCGTCAACATAATCAACAAGTATCTCAGGTGAAATGCCGTGCAAAATGGCATACTTCCCTTTTATCTTTTCCGGAAAAAGTACCCAGTTTTTATGTATTTCTCCGGGAGGGGAAATGAAGACCGGTTTTTTCCAATTCCAACGCTCTCGTACGAAATCATCAAAAGAAATTGACGTCAGCGCAATCCTCACCGAACCCCACCCGTCAAACGACGTATAAATCATAAACACCCTGCCGTCGATAAGCGTCAGGCGCGGGTCTTCGCTTCCGCCGTTCCACCCCCCGCCGGACCCATAGATAATCGGCGCCGACGCCTGCTGTCTCCTTGGTATTGAAACCCCCTGCACATAAGCGGGAAATTTGCTTTGCGTGTCTATCGTCAAGCCATTGGCGCTTGTTGCGTATCCAAACACCGACACGTCGTTGTCTCCAATCGCCCGATACACAAGATGCACTTTGCCGCCCGCATAGATGGCGCTCGGATTGAACGTCGCTTTTGATTCCCATGGCACCTGCGGAGACGGTTTGATAATCGGATTTGCTTCAAAGCGCGCAAGCGCCGAAGGCGCGGATTTTCTCTTTTTCTGGCGGGCTCCATTTTTTTTCTTGGAGACTCCGTTCTTGCGAACGCCGCTTCTTTTTTTCTTGGCCGGCTTTTTTAGCGCTTTTTTGGCAAGAGGACGCACCGCGCGCTTGTGAACCGTTTTTTGTTTCCGGCGCGGAGCCGCTTTTTTTGCTCGTGTTTTTTTTGTTTTTCTTTTAGACGCGGCCATAGGTATCTTCCAAACGAACGATGTCTTTTTCATCGAAATCGCCGTACGCTATTTCGAGAAGTAGCGCATCTTCATCGGGAGCGGTAATTCGATGATTTGTTTTTTTGGGCACAAAAAACTCATCGCCCGCTTTTGCCCGAACAACGCTGTCGCCGATAGCCACCTCGGGACTGCCGGAAAGAATTTTCCAAAACTCGGCGCGTCTTTCATGGTACTGCAGGCTCAGCCGCTCTCCTTTTTTTACAAAGACGGTTTTCACCGTTACGGGCGCACCGCTCGTGTACTGGCGAAATTCTCCCCAAGGACGTTTTTCGGTAAAGGGTTCTCGAAACATAGTCTGATTGTATCATTATGCGGCGTGAATTACGAAATCTTTTTTGAAAGAATTTCGCGAATAATATGCTTAGTTTCGCCAACTCCGCCCTTTTCAACCGATTGATATTTCACACCGAGCGAAATGACCGAGGCATCATTGCCGCCGGGGAAAAGCGCATCTCCCACATAAAATACCCGTTTCGGCTCATACCCAAAACGACTCATGAGTTCGGCAATGCCATAGGCCTTATCGACTCCTTTTCGGGTCACATCAATAGAGGTCGCTCCTCCGATGCTTATGGAAAAATCGGGCAGTTCCTCCGCGAGCGCCGCTGCAAGCGCTTTTCGTTTTGCATGATCCGGATCCCACGGTTCTTTGAGCGACAGCGGCGCATCGCTTCCCAACCCTGAAAAAGTTATCTGGGTATCGCGATCTTCAATGAGCGTGCCGTATGTTTTTTCCGGTTTTTGGAAATTTGTTTTTTCAAATGCCTTTTCAAACGCATCGAAAATTTTTTTCTTTTCTTTATCGGTAAACGCAAAATGATAGAGACGAGTCCAACCGTCTTTGTATTCATACAAACTCGCCCCGTTCGTCGGCAGCAAGAAAAGATTTTTAAGAATTTCGGGCGGACACGTGAGGTGCCTCAAAAACTGCGCTTCAAATTGTTTAAAAGCAGCGCCCGATATCACGGCGACTTTTTTCACGCGAAGAAGCGCACATAGAAGCGCCGACATGTCGGGGTCAAGCGGCACCTTGCTTTCCGAAAGCGTTTTGTCGAGATCAAATATAATGATATCTGCGGCGTCTTTCGATTTCATTATAGATAGTATACATCAGTTAGGTTTTTTAGTATCCGCCCAAAGAGAAATGATTCCGAGGGCAAAAAAGAGCCCGGCTTCAAGCCAATTATGTTTTTGTATCGCTTCAATAAGCGCGATGCCGAAAAAGATGATGAATACGGCGAGGTTGGTGAATGGCGGAAGTTTCATGAGATAATTTTAGCACATTGCAGAACCCCGCGTCTTCGGCGCGGGGTTCTGTCCACCTTTCGGGTTCTGATTCCGATTTCCAATTTTTACGGAGAGGGAGGGATTCGGTCAGGAGTCGGTTATTTTTATACTACGCTTCGCTTCGTTAAAAATATACCGCTCACGTTCCTCCTATTGCCTATTTCGTTTCACTCAATAGTGGCAATTTCGCTTCGCGAACTGGATGAAAAATAAAGCAGTTTATTTTTCATCCCTGGCTCGGCGGAAAGAAAAGTTTTGCAAACTTTCCCCCGCCTCCGCCTTTCTAATCCCTCCTCGCGTCGATAGACGCCAAATTTTGATAGCTATGAAAACGCTATCAAAATTTGTCGTTACGGAGAGGGAGGGATTCGAACCCTCGATGAGGTTTTAAGGCCCCATAGCGGATTAGCAATCCGCCGCTTTCAGCCGCTCAGCCACCTCTCCAAATGTTATTATGTATTTTCAAATCTCAAAACTTGAGTAATCACATAGTATCCAATTTTTGCCAAAAAACCAACTTTTTCCGTTTCGTATTCAAAAAAATGAAAGGGGCAATTTTTAATTGCCCCTTTTTCTTCACAAACAGAAACCTTTTTCAAAGGCGTTCCGATTTTTTGATTGAATCGGAATCGCCTTACAATCTTCTTCAATCGCCGCCAACACCGCTTCTTTTGAGAGCGGTAGGTATCCGCGCGCCACGAGCATGCCGAGCAGCACGTACCCCCGCACGTTTTCCGAAATATGCCGAGTCACCTCGCCCGGGATTGAAAGGTAGCACACTTCATCGCGCGTCCGAACGGCGGCCCAAGAAGCCGTATAGTGAATAATCACATCGGGCTTCCCTTCCACCACCGGATTGCACGGTTCGTCGGAAACAATCAAATGACAATTTGATATGCCTCCTCTCACGACCGTGTCGTAATCGGATGCAAGCGCAACACTCACGGAAGGATTCTCTTTCATAATCGCGGTTCGAATAACCCGCCCGAATGAATGAACCCCGAAACCGCCTTTGCCCAAAAGCATAATGGAGAGTTCCATATCATTCGCGCTCCCATGTGCCCCGCAATCCCGCAAGCATCTCGCGGGAAAACAGCTCTCGGTTATTTTTTACAAAATGCGTCGTGCAGTGGCTAAATACCTGCACAAAGGCAAATGTCTTTCGTGACGCGGCAATCGCTTTGCCTGTCACCTGAGAAAGATACTCGTGATCAGCCACCGACACGCGGGCAAAAAAATCAATCCCGCATCCGTCGTAGAGAAGCTTCTTCAAATCAAACGGCGGCGGCGGTTCAAGAGACGAAAGCGCGGTCGTTGCGGCCTGCGGCGTCGTAGCCGAAGGCTGCCCGCCGGTCATGCCATAGTTGGCGTTATCCAAACAAAAACAAATAATCGGAAACCGATACTTGTCTCGAACCGTATGTATCAGATGATTGCCGCCGATAGTTCCCAAATCGCCATCGCCGGAAATTACAATAACCGTACGTTCCGGATATGCCAATTTTATCGCGCGTGCCGCGTTGAGCGCTCTTCCGTGCGATGTCTTTACCAGATGCCCGTTAAAGGTCGCCGGCACAATGCTTCCGCAGCCAATACCGGATACAAAAATGGTATTTTCGTTCGAGAGCCCGCATTCCGCAAGTACCGGCAGCAGGACATCAATAAAACTTTGATGCCCGCATCCGGGACAAAACGGGTACGGTTTTTCTACAGCAATTTTATTCTCCGCTTCCTCCCAATCTTCCGGCAGAATCGAAGAGAATATCCCTTGGAGCTCCGAGAGCGGCTCAGCAAGCGTTATGTTTTTTTTGTTTTCAGAGCTTCCCATTTCCAGCGCTCCCGTTTCTTCTTTTCTGAACAGTTGCCGACAAAAACAAACGAGCTCTCCCGTTTGAATCGGCGTGCCGTTCCATTTCGCAAATGAAGATATTTTTGCTTTAGAAAAATGCGGTGCGATAAAGGGCACGAGCTGCCCCGTATTGTTTTCCACCACGACCACCTGCGGTATGTTTTTGTACGTTTCAAACATATCTGCATGAAGCGGCCAGAGTATCGGGAGATTTAGGTGCAGAGCTTTAATTCTCTCGCTTCGCAGCTGTTTTGCCGCGTCTTTCCCCGCCCTACTCGCGACTCCATAGCTCACCAGAAGCAATTCGCTGTCTTTGGCGCTATTTTCTTTTTCAAAAAGCGAGTAGTGCGGATCTTTTTGTATCGACGGAATAATACTTCGATGCTTTGCCATCAAATGGGCAATGTAACTTTCCGCAACTTCCGGCAAATAACTGCTTCGACTTCCAAGCGCATCATGCAATGCCCCGGTATATGCCTGCGGGCGAATTCCACCAACGGACACAAAATTGGAAACCATTCCATTCGCGCCAAACGGCGGTTCGCCCCGGTCTCCGATACGGTCATACACGTACACTTGCTCCGGTATGCACACCCGTTCTTCAAGCTGACTTAGGTAACCGTCCAGCGCCACAAACACGGGTGTCCGCCACTCTTCGGAAATATTGAATGCGGCCACCGTCATGCTGAAGCACTCTTGAACCGAGCGCGGCGAAAGAATTACCACAGCATCCCCCGCATCGCCATGTCTGCCATGAATCATGCAGTTGATATCGGCGACCGACGGCTTCGTCGCTTGTCCGGTGCTTGGTCCGACGCGCATCGCATCAATAACCACGAGCGGCACTTCGTTTAAAATCGCCATGCCGAATTCTTCCTGCATAAGGGAAAATCCCGGGCCGCTTGTCGCGGTCATTGCTTTTCTTCCGCAGAGCGACGTGGCAATACACATACCAATGGAAGCGATCTCGTCTTCCGGCGCATACCAGGCGCCCCCCAAAGACGGAAGGCATCTCGTCATCGCGGAAAGTATCCCCGACGATGGCGTAATCGGATAGCCCGCAAAAAACCGGCAACCGGCGACAAGCGCTCCTAATGCGGCGGCTTCGTTTCCATTAAGAATGGAATTTCCTCCGTTCATGCTCATCGCCTTCAAATACCGCTCCGTTTCAACTAATCTCCACCCTTCTTCTTTCTTTGCAGCCATAACAAGCTCCTCTCTATTGACAAAGGCCTTTAAATCAAGTTCTAAGGCGATTATATACAACGCCGATTGAAAGACAAGCAATACACCGCACAAAAAATCGTTCGCAAAAAAGAGCGCGTGCGCTACAATAGGCGCATGCAAAGCGGCATCCTTCCTGAAACAAAAATCGAAAGCGTGTTCCCCCGTCTTCTGCCAACGCAAAAGAGCGCACTGAAAAAATTGGGGCTCACGACGGTAAAAGACCTCCTCTATTATTTCCCCTCGCGGTATGGGAATATCACCGACACAAAATCAATCGATAAACTTTCGGAAGGCGACACGGTTACCATCACGGGGAAAATATCCGGATTGAAAGCAATCAAAGGATTCCGGACCAAAATCGCCATGGCGGAAGCGCGCATCACCGACCAGACCGGCTCTGTCAAAGCCGTATGGTTCAACCAGCCCTACATCGCAAAAATGCTTGAGGGAACGAACCATGCGAAATTTCACGGACGCATCGCTTCGCGCAAAGGAGCCCTCTACCTTTCAAATCCGGAGTTTGAGAAATTAACACACCTGCCTATAGATTCAGGCGATTCGCTCTTTCATGGAGAAGAGACTGCCGCATTGCCGTTTCATTATCCCGTGTACGGGGAAAGCAGGGGCATTACCTCAAAATGGTTTTACCACGCGATGCAAAAACTGCTTTCGGACGAAACGCTTAATGCGCTCCCCGACCCGATTCCAAAAGAAATTCTTTTGAAATACCATCTGCCCGCCCTAAAAACAGCGCTTGTCTGGATGCACACCCCCAAAAAACAAGCGCATGCCGAATCGGCACATAAAAGATTCGCGTTTCAAGAAATATTTTTTATACAGCTGGCACGACTGTCCGCACGCAAAGCATATGAACGCGAGCCGTCATTCGTCATTCCAACAAATAAAAAAGGTATCGCGGAATTTGTGAGCCGTTTCCCGTTTGAACCCACCGGCGCGCAAAAAAAAGCGATTGATCATGTGTTGTCCGATATTGCTAAAGGAAGCCCGATGGCGCGCCTGCTTGAAGGAGATGTCGGCTCGGGCAAGACCGCGGTTGCCGCGACGGCGGCATATGCGGCAGTAACGGCATCGCCCAAAAATGCTCCCTCCGCACGGCTCGAAGTCGCCTATATGGCACCCACCGAAATCCTCGCCAAACAACACTTTGAATCATTCATACAATATTTTAAGCACCTGCCTATCAACATCGGACTCATCACCGGAAGCGGCTGTAAAAAATTCCCGTCCAAAGTGCATCCGGATGAAGCCACCGAGATATCGCGGACGCAGCTTCTCAAGTGGGTGACAAACGGCGAAATCCCGATTCTTATCGGCACGCACTCACTCATAGAAAAAGCGGTGCAATTTAAAAATTTGGCGCTCGTTGTCATAGACGAACAGCACCGCTTCGGCACACGCCAGCGATTCAAACTCGCGCAAAAAAAGAGCGCGGGAAACGTATCTCCTCACCTGCTCTCGATGACGGCAACGCCGATTCCCCGGACACTGGCGCTCACTATCTATGGAGACCTTGATTTAACACTTCTTGACCAAATGCCCGCGGGGCGAAAAAAAATAGAGACGGATATAATCTCTCCGCGCGAACGTAAAAATACGTACGAAAAAATCCGCGCCGAAATCGCGCAGGGGCGCCAGTGTTATGTCATCTGCCCGCGCATCAACGAGCCGGATCCGGAAAAGGCGCGTCCCCTCTATGCAAAATCGGTCAAAGAAGAAGCCGCGCGCCTGAAAAAAAACATATTTCCGGAATATGAAATCGGCATGCTCCACGGTAAAATGACGCCAAAAGAAAAAGACACCGTTATGAAAAAATTTTCCGAGGGGGCTATCGATATTCTTGTCGCAACCTCGGTCGTTGAGGTGGGTGTTAACGTACCAAACGCGACCATTATTCTCATAGAAGGCGCGGAGCGGTTCGGACTTTCCCAGCTTCACCAATTGCGCGGACGGGTGCTTCGAAGCTCTCACCAAGCATACTGCTACCTTTTCACCGACTCACAAAATGACGCCACGGGGAAACGCTTGCGCGCGCTCGTTACCGCGAAAAACGGCTTTGAGCTTTCCGAACTTGATTTGGCACTCCGCGGCGCGGGAGAATTGGGCGGCGGAAAACAGTGGGGCATTTCAGATATCGGAATGGAAGCGATAAAAAATATAAAAATGGTAGAGGCTGCGCGCATTGAAGCAAATACTCTTATCGAAAAAGACTCGTCGCTTGCAAACTACCCCCTCCTCAAAGAAGCCACCGAAAAAATAGAGACCACGGTGCATTTTGAATAACAAAAAAGCGCACCGCATTTCTGCAGTGCGCCGTGAAAAAAGAACTACTGAATCTCAAATCGAATCGGAAAGACATCCGCCATCCGGAAATCGGCAAAAGAAATTTGATTGCCTCCAATCGGTTCAAACCCATAATATTTAAGCCCGAGCTCGCACGGACGCGATGAGATAGAGAACGATTCCCGCGTTTTTTTGACGAGCCCGTCGGAGAACTGCTTTGCGCTCATTTCCGAATGGAAACAGCGCTTTATTCCGTCACGCAAATGTCCTTCTATCGCTTCGTCAGTCGCCCCAATCCGATGATAGACGGCAATCGGGTCAATCACGCGGAATTCTTTTTTGTGGCCATGCGCAATGAATTTTTTTCCGTCATCGGTATTGATAGCGACGTCTACCTCAACCGCGTACTTCGAATGAATCGCTATAAATTTATCGCTGAAGGGGTGAGTAATGATTCCCATCTTTTTTATAACGCGAGCTTCGCTCACGCCGCCTTTCTCGGGGACGACAACCAAGAAACTATCGCCATAGGGCGCCACCACAAAAGTTAATAGCGCCACCATCGCCAGGACAAAAAGAATTTCTGCCGGGTCTTTAGAGGAGCGGTAAACAAAAAGAATTGCCGCAAAACAGAAAATCAGCGCGAACATGGCCGAAGAGATCTCTGTCGGATTCCGAAACAAAAAGCACAGCCAGTAGCTATAGCCAATTACCGCCACACACAGCAACCAAACGCATACCGACAATACCTTATCTTTAATTGTGGGCAATGTATTATTTTCAATCACTTTTACCTCCTCGGTGTAAGATTGATTTTCAAAAAATTCTAGTTTGAATTAAAGCGTAAAATTATATTTTTGTCAAATACTCCACTTGCCCTACCGTAGACCATGGGTTAGTATTTGAAGTACACAGAACAAAAACCGCTCTTAGCTCAGTTGGTAGAGCGCTCGTCTTATACACGAGTGGTCCCAGGTTCGAATCCTGGAGAGCGGACAAGAACGAAGTGATTGGACGCTCTAGCAAGACAACGGCTTGTCTTGCGCCCAGGATTCGAACTGTTTGAGTATATCGCGCAGAGTCCGCTCGCAAGCGGACGAGCACGATACGAAAACTCTACTGTTCTTGTAAAGAAAGAATCCTGGAGAGCGGATTATTTTATTCATACCGCAACGCTTCGATCGGACTTTTACGCGCGGCAGTACGCGCCGGATAATAGCCGAAAACGATGCCCACGAGCGCGGCAACCCCGAGCCCCAAAAACATCGCGAAAAATTGAAAACTGAATTGCCAATTGAGACCGGCGATTTGCGTGAGCACAACCGAAATACCGAATGAAATAGCGGTGCCGAGCACGATTCCCACCGCTCCTCCCATGAGGGTGAGTATCGTCGCCTCAAGTAAAAATTGAGACAAAATATCTTTTTCACGCGCGCCGATCGCCTTGCGCAACCCTATCTCACGTGTCCGCTCCGTCACCGAGACAAGCATGATGTTCATGATGCCGATGCCGCCGACAATGAGCGATATCGCCGCCATGGCGGTCAAAAAAAGAGTAAGCGTGCTCGTGATAACCCCCAAACGATTAGCAAGGTCGGCCTGCGTTTCGACAAAAAAGTCGTCCTTGTCAGGATCGGTAATGCCGTGCGAATTGCGGAGTGTTGTTTGCACGTCGCGAACCGTACGCTCGATTGATTCGTCGCTAGCCGCTTCGATAATAAACCGATGGAAATATTTGATACCGAAAATATACTGCCCTGCCGTCGTATACGGGACCACGGCGGCCTCATCAAAATTAAAAAATGACACCTGCCCTTTTTTTGGTAATATGCCGATAACCCGAAAATTTTTCCCCTTGATTTTGATTTTTTCTCCCAGAGCCGGCGCATCGCCGAACAATTCGCTTTTTACCTTTGACCCGATGACCACCACATCACGCTGACCCTTCACATCGTCACTGTTAAAAAAATTTCCTTCCTTGGGGAACAGGTCGAAAATATCGCTGATGAGCGGGGAGGCGCCGAAAATGGTGAGGCGATAGGTCTCGCTTCCGTAGGCTCCCGTTTCGCCGCCGAATAAAATGGGCATGATGCGTGCAAGCGTCGGCACATTTGCTTTCTTCTGCAAAAGTTCCAGGTCGCGCTCTTTCAGTGAATCGGAAAAAATCTGCGCCGCATCCGCGGGACCTTTCGGTTCCCTGCCCGGTATGACAATGATGGTTTTTGAGCCGAGCCCTTGCACCTGGCTCACGATAAGCTGTTCGGCCCCCTTGCCCAAAGACATTACGATGATAATCGCCGTAATGCCGATGACAATGCCGAGCATGGTGAGCACCGAACGCATTTTGTTCGTCTTGAGCCCCAGGGCGGCTGTTTTGAGAAGGTGCGGAAAAGTCATACTTATTTTATAAAATCTTCTACCGCGGTGCGGCGTTTTGTCACAAGCTCGTCGCTGTCAATTTTTCCATCAAGCAGACGAATGATTCTTCCGGCGTGCTCGGCGGTGTAGGTTTCGTGCGTAATCAGGATAATCGTGTGACCGCTCTTTTCATTCAATTCCTGCAAAATTTTCATCACCTGTTTGCCCGATACGGAATCGAGATTTCCCGTCGGCTCATCGGCAAAAATAACTTGCGGACGCATAATGAGCGCGCGCGCAATCGCCGCGCGCTGTTTCTCGCCGCCGGAAAGCTTCGACGGCTCATGGTCGCGCCGGTGCCAAAGCCCCACCGACACAATCGCCTCTTCGGTGCGCTCATCCCATTCCGCTTCGGGTACTTCCGAATACATGAGCGGCAAACGCACGTTATCAAACACACTTGTGCGCGAAAGAAGGTTAAACGACTGAAACACGAACCCTAATTTTTGATTGCGCAAAAGCGCCAGTTCTTCGGGGGAAAAATCGGCATTGGACCGTCCGTTGAAATGGTATGTTCCCGATGTTTCGCGATCCAAAAAGCCGAGCACGTGCAAGAGCGTTGATTTGCCGGAACCGGAAGGCCCCATAATCGCCACGAATTCACCCGACTCAATCGAAAAAGAAACCCCGCGAAGCGCCTGGGTTTTGATATCCTCATCGGCATACGTTTTTTCCAAATTTTTTACTTCAATAAGCGCCATAATAGTGCCGTACTTTGAATTACGAAACTGCGTTATGAGCGGAACATCACAGAGCCACGCGTTAGTTTCCGTTCAAAAAAATGATAACTTTTTCCCCTTCTGAAAGACCGCTTTCAATCACCATATTGCCGTCAGAGCCGCGCAGCCCCGTTTTTACCGGCACCTCGCGAAAACCGAGAGCCGCTTTTGAATCGACAACGCGAACAAACGACGTTCCCTCGTCATTTGAAAGGACGGCGCGTTCCGGCACCGCGAGCACCCCCTCTGCCGATGCCGAAAGAATATCAATGTTTGCCGTCATGCCGGATTTTATTCGTTCATCACGAGCATCAAAATGAAGCGTTGTTTTGTAGGTCGAAACACCTTCTATTTCCGTTTCAGCGGGGTCAACCGCCGTAACGTGCGCAAGAAACACCGCGTCTTTCCCGTACGCGTCGAGCGTTACCCGCGCGGTATTGCCAATAGATACTTTCGCCACGTCCGCTTCTGGAATAAATACTTCAATTTCAAAATCTCCCGCCGACACCACCGACGCGACCGTTTCATGCGCCGAGACACTCTCTCCCGTTTTTGCCTCCTGCTTGGTCACTACGCCGCTGATAGGCGACCTCAAAATCGTTTTTGCGAGGGCCGCTTCTGTTGAATCAAGCACGGCTTGCGCCTCTCTGATTTTTGCTTTTTGGATTGCAATATTTTCCTCCGTCGCCGGCGCTTGTTTCACCGCGAGCTCCTGTTTTGCCAAATCGAGATCGCGGATTGCTTTGTTTAATTTCTCTTCCGCAGAAGAAATATTCGAGAGCGCCGTATTTACATTCGTTCGTCCGATCGATACGTCGCTTCGCCAACCGTCGATGGTCGTCTGTGAGAGCGATGCATTTGCCTTCAATCCGTTGACCGCATACGCGACAACATCAAAAAATTGATTTACTGAAACTAAAACCTCTTTCGCTTGAGTAAAGAACTGACTGAAATCGGAGGCATCCGAAAGAACGCCGAGCGAGGTGCTCCATAAGACGAGCTTCTGTTCGACAAGAGAACGTTTGGTGGCAATTTGATTGGCAAGCGATGTCTCGACGGTAAAATTGAGTTTCGGAGAATCGCTTCTCGGGTTACTCATGAATTGGTCAACCTTGTTACGTATGGCATCATCCGCCTTTGCATAAGAATCGCGAAGGGTATCTATCGCCGAAAGCCGTGCTTCCTGTATCGCGGCACCGGCGCTTTTCACCTTGAGCTCTTCAACTTGGATTTCTTCGGCTCTAGTGCCGCGAAGCAGGTCGTCGAGAGACGCATTCGCCGCATCAAGAAGCGCTTTCTTTTGGCGCACTTGAGCTTCTACGTCGGCATTATCAAGAGTCACTAAGAAATCTCCCGCGCGCACGGCATCGCCAACGGATTTATAAACTCCCGCCACTTTTCCGGCAATATCAAAAGAGAGAAGGACGCTTCTCGCGGGAATCACCTTACCGGTAGCGCTCACTTCCTGTTTAATATCGGTTTTTGAAACCGTCGTAAATTCATATTGAGGCTTCACCTTTCCGCCCCACACCAAAAAAGACACGAGCCCGATAACCGCCGCGACAGAAAAAAGAATAATTTTATTTTTAAAAATGAGCCGCAAAGAATCCATAGTATATTCAGTATACTCTTCTCTATGTTTTTTCGAAAATTAGAGAGACAGAGAGAGCCCGCCCTGTCAGGCCGCGATAATGCCCGGCAGTATTTCACGCTTTTTGGGAGTAATACCGTGCGTGATTAATATTTTTTCAAACGCTTCGTGCTCGATGGTTTCAACCGTGACAAGCTCTTTTGCAATCGCGTCGAGGGCTTTCCGATGTCCGCTTAGAATGTCTTCCGCTTTTGAAAGCGCCTCATTCATAATGCGCGATACTTCCGCATCAATTTCCGCAGACACTCTTTCCGAGTAGTCGTGCTCGCCCAAACCTTTACCGAAGAGCGCCTTGCCGCCCGGCTCTTCAAGCGCCACCGGTCCCATTTTTTCCGACATGCCGTATTTGGTCACCATATCGCGCGCAAGTGCGGTGGACACCTGCAAATCATTTGACGGGCCGGTCGTGAGGTCTAGGAAAATCATGCGTTCCGCGGCATACCCGCCGAGCGATACCGCAATGTCGTCGAGAAATTCTTTTTTGCTCTGCATTTTTTTGTCTTCAAACGGAAGTTTGAGCGTGTAGCCCGCCGCGCGCCCGCGGGAAATAATGGTGATTTTGTGCACCGGGTCGGCATACGGAAGCACCGACGCCACGAGCGCGTGCCCCGCTTCATGATAGGCGGTGATTTCTTTTTCTTTCTTTGAAAGGAGGTGACTCTTGCGCTCCGGCCCCAACATCACCTTTTCTATGGAGCGGATGAGATCGAACTGACTTATTTTTTTCCGGTTTTCGCGCGCAGCCAAAATAGCGCCCTCGTTCATGAGCGAATAGAGGTCGGCCCCCGAAAATCCGGGCGTACGTTCGGCGATAATCCGCAAATTAACATCTTCTCCAAACGGTTTTTTGTTTGCGTGAATTTTCAAAATCTCTTCGCGGTCGTGAATGTCGGGAATGTCAATCACTACGCGCCGGTCAAATCGTCCGGGCCGCAAGAGCGCAGGGTCGAGCACATCGGGACGGTTGGTCGCCGCCATGACAATCACTTTTTCGGCCGGCTCAAATCCGTCCATTTCAACCAAAATCTGATTGAGCGTCTGCTCGCGCTCGTCGTTGCCTCCGCCCAAGCCAACACCGCGCGACCTCCCCACCGCATCAATTTCATCGATGAAAATAATTGACGGCGCCGCTTTTTTGGCGAGAGCAAAGAGATCGCGCACGCGGGAAGCGCCGACCCCCACAAACATCTCGACAAATTCGGAGCCGGAGATCGAAAAGAAAGGCACGCCCGCCTCCCCCGCCACCGCGCGCGCCAAGAGCGTTTTACCCGTGCCAGGCGCTCCCATCAAAAGCACCCCTTTGGGAATCCGCGCGCCGATATCCAAAAACTTTTTCGGATTTTTCAGAAAGTCCACAATCTCCACCAACTCTTCTTTTGCCTCTTTCGCGCCAGCGACATCTTTAAAGGTAACCCGTTGGCTCTTGTCGGCCGGGTCAATGATACGCGCTTTCGATTGCCCGAAGGTAAACGCCTGCATGCCGGCGCCTTTTACCTGCCGCGATATCATCCAAAAAAATAAGAGCACGAAAACGAGCGGGAGAACAATCGGAAGCGCGTTCAAAAGAAAGAAGCCTAAGCCGCTCGGGCTTTTCACCTCAATTGCCACCGCATGCATCTCTTGCGGGGTAACACCGTAATTGGTGAGCGTTTCGGAAAGAGAGCTTTCCGTTTCCTTGCGTGAAATTTTTTGAACGCCGTCTTTAAACGTTGCCGTCAATTTTTCTTCTTCAACGACGATGCCAGTAACATTTCCGCCAATGATCGACTGCGCGAGTTCTGAAATAGAAATCTCAGGCGTTTTTTGCTTCTCCCCCACCATAAAGGAATAGAGCGCGATAAGGAGCGCAAAAAAGATAAGCGTACTCAAAAGATTGCTCAAAAACGGCCAGCCGGATACCGGTTCCTTTTCTTTTTTGACCATTTTTTTGTTTTTTTGTTTTGAAAAGAGGTCCATATAAAAAGTGAAATGATTATACCATGCTGAAATGAAACAGGCAAAAGCCAGTTTTTCTGCTACAATATAAAATACCATGGCGCTGATTATCAATAAAAAAGCTCATTTTAATTACGAGCTCACGGAAACGTTTGAGGCGGGCATCGCCCTTCTCGGACAAGAAGTCAAATCCCTGAAAAAAAATCAAGGGTCTCTTTTGGGCGCGCATGTCATCGTTCGCGGCGGCGAAGCGTATATCGTCGGCATGCACATCCCTCCCTATCAGCCGAACAACACGCCGAAAGACTACGACCCCGACCGCACACGCCAGCTCCTCCTCACCAAAAAAGAATTGGGAGAGCTTGCCGGAGCCGAAGCGCAAAAAGGGTTGACAATCGTACCGATTTCAGTGTATAGTAAAGGCAGAAAATTGAAGCTCCAAATCGCTATCGCGCGCGGAAAAAAGAAATACGACAAGCGAGAAGCGCTTAAAAAACGCGATGCGGAACGCGAAATAGCAAGAACATTGAAAGGTTAACATTATGGAATTCTTTGTTGAATCACTATTAGACCTCATAACGTACGGCATCATTCCGCTAATAATAATTTTTCTTTTCATATGCATTTGTCTTGATGCGGCGATAGATGGAACGACCAAAAGATAGCGGGCAAACTTGAACTTTGAAAAATTGAAAGGAGAAAAGCCATGACGACCAAACTGATAACCGTGGCGACTTTTGTGGATAGAGCAAAAAAAGAAAGCCTTTTGGTAAATAGTGATTTGGAAAAGGCTATCGTGTCTCAAACAGACAGCTTGAGAATAATAGGCGACGAACTGATGGAAATTTTGCTGAAAATGTTGCGCGAGACAAACGTGCGCGAGTTGGGAGTATATACCACAGCGACTATCATCATCGGCGCGCTCAAATAATTCATCGACAACCCCCAAAAACGGAGTAAAATATGTTGCCCGACTACGAAAATTTAATAGACGCAACAAACAAAGACGAAGACCGGGTGTTGCCCGCGGTAAAATGGGGCGGAATAATAAGCATTATCCCCCTCTATATTTTGACAATTGCCATCGTCATCCCGTGCGCCATCGTTCTTGCCGTCTGTATCGCCCTGCTCATGTTCGCAGGGAAGCTAGCGGATACAATCGACCGCATAGAAGCGGCGCTAGATTGGAAATTATTTGGTTGAAAATCATGCGGAGAAATTACTTAATTTCTCCGCATTCCCCTATAGTATTTCACGCAGTGGAATATTTTAGGGGGATGATCGGCTTCGACAGTTGATTGACCCTTGTCATGTGCAAAGCAAGCACGTTCGCTCATCTTGCAAAACTGCGCGAACAATCAATAGATGCAAATTCTATTACCAAGCGAGTCGCATCACCATTTATGGCGATAAACGGCTTCGCTTTTGCTCGAGCGTAATTAATCGCGCGAGCCATCCAACACGCGGACTCCTGATAGGCGTTTAGGGTGTCATATACATCAGGGTAGAGATCGCACCCGCTTCGCCGCGATTTCAAAAACAAAGAAGCTCGGCCTGTATGGATTTCGTTTGCTTCCGACCACACGCGCTCAAATTCGCCCGCGCCGCAAGGCAGAGGCGAAACAAAGCAATCTACCTTTGTAGACGCATTCAAGGAAATCATTTGGATCCGGGTTCGATTCCCGGCATCTCCACTCGTAAAAATATTAGCCCCGTAAGGGGCTTTTATTTTTTGAGTGGAGATGCAGGAAGCCAACTGCTTGGCTTCCGTCGGGAATCGAAAAGCGCAGGCATGTTTTATTTTTCGCAAGAAATAAAAACAGCCGAGCTGGGGTCGCGAGCCGAATTTGTTCGCAAACAAATTCGGACTTGTGACCGATTCCTGTCCGTGAATCGAAAAGTTTTCGCATTTCAACACGGCATCTCAAAAAACCATTTGCAAAACGAAACCGTTTGTGGTTTTATACACACGGATATTTTGGCGCGTAAAATATAAAATTCATTGAAAAAATGAGGGGGAAAGGAGGCCGTATATGAGCAAGAAAATGAAAATATTAGGGCTAGCGGCCCTAATCGTACTTGCGATTGGAATTGCTTCGCTCTACAAAGCATACAACTATGTCGAGCACAACGTTAATTTTTGCCAATCATGTCATGTGATGGAAAGGGCATTTTATACCTGGCAGAAAAACGCCCACAAAGGGGTAAATTGCAAAGTGTGTCACACACAAGATATGCCTGGACGCATGGCCATGGCTCTCCGCGCAGTTGTCGGCAAAGAAGACGTCGGCCCGCATGCAAAACTGGATAAGACCGTCTGCGAACAATGCCACCTAAAAACAAACGCAACGGTTACCAAAAATGTTTTGGGGACCATCGGCCACGAGAAACATGTTGTTAAAAACGGCATACAGTGCGTTACCTGTCATTTTGGCAAGCTCCACAATACGAAAACAACCGCGGAAAATTGCCAAACCTGCCACATGAAAAGCCGCATTGAAAAAACAAGCGGCATGAGCGATTTATCGTGCACCGACTGCCATGCTTTCTTGGCAAAGACAAAAGACACTGGTTCGTTAAAGCCGACAAAAGAAAGCTGTCTCACGTGCCACGAGGAGAAGAACGTTTCTCCCACAAAAAGCCCGATGCAATTTGAATGTGCGGTATGTCATAAGCCGCACACGACAAGCCCGACAATAACCCCCGTGAATTGCATGTCGCAATGCCACGTGAGCGTCATCGGAAACAAAAAACATTCGGAACGCGGGATATTTAAGGGAAACAAGGTGGCAAGTTGCACCACATGCCATCCGGCACATACATGGAAAGTGAATTAAAAAAATAGCGCGGAATGCGATTTATTGCGTTCCGCGCTTTTGTTTTTGTTAGAGATTATTTTTTTGAAAAATAATCCGCCAAGTCTTTTATTTGTTGGTCAGAAAGCGCTTTGGCTTTCTTTCCCATAAAACTTCCGTCGTCTTCTTTATACTCCTGCATCTTCTCCATAAAATCTTTCTTGGAGAGGGTCTTCAGATCCGGCTTCTTGCCGGTCTGCCCTTCTTTGTGGCACGCCATACAACTTTTTGCCACATCCTCAATGCCGCCCCCATAAGAAACCGACGAGACACAAAACACAAAACCAAGACTCAGCACAAAACAACCAATAGACTTCTTCATGAAAAATCCCTTTCAAGAGAAGGTTGATATTAACAACAACCAATCCTCTAAAAACGCTACCGCTCGAACTATAAAATGTCAATGCATGCGGCATTTTTGTTCTGCTATGCTAAAAAGAGTTCTTTGTATCAATGCCCTTTCGGCGCAAGGAGGTGATACCCGTGGCAACACAACAAACACAATTTGAAAAAGCGCATTATAAAGCATGTCTGTATGGATTTTTGAAATGGCTCACCGTTTCCTATGTCGGACTCCAGCTCATCGCATTCCACGCCGAGCTCGACCCGATGCCCGACCAACTCTCCTACTTCTGGATGGCGACACTCCTCGTGTATACCTGCCTCAAAGAAACGTTTCGTCATTTATCGGTTGAGTGCGGCAACGGCCAAAAGGGAGAATGGTATGCCATTGTCGTCATCGGTGTATTTTTATGGATGGAGAGTTATAACATCGTCACCCATTGGGTCTTTGGAAATCCGTATCTTTCGCTTCCGGACAATATGTTTGAGAGCGCGATTCAATCAATGATCCTTCTCATCGCCGCGGCTCTTTCATCGCTTTGGTTTCATCGCAAACAAAACGGCAATGAAACAAACGAGAAAGCGACGCTTACGGACAAGCCCGAATGAAAAACAACAAGACGAAGAAAAAGCCCATGAACTACTTACCATATTCATGGGCTTTTATGCTTTCCGGTTCTTTTTATAATTGACACGATCGCACAGCCGCACGCTCCGTAAAGCAGTATATTTCCACTGGCGACAAAAATCGGAAACACCGAGAGCTCGGCCAACGAGAAAGAAAAGAACGCAATGATCTGGAGCACCGTCTTCCCTTTTCCGAAACCGTTTGCTCCGACAACCGCCGTCTGTTTGCCGAAACCGCGCTTTATAGTGGAGTACCCGTCGGCAAAAAACAGCCCGCCAAGCACAAACAAATCGCAGTAATTCAAAAAAAGAGACATCGTGGAATAAAATTGTATTTTATCCGCCAGCGGGTCAAGCCATTTTCCGACCTCGCTTGCTTGTCCTTCCTCGCGCGCCATGACACCGTCTACCGCATCCAGATACCAGCACCCCGCCCACAAAACAAGTGCAAAAATCTGCCCATTCAAACCGCCAAGAATCCAAACCGGTATCATCAAAAGCGCTACAAGACATCTCCCAGCCGTTATAATATTTGCGGTAGTGTACCTCGCAAAAAATCGGGCGATCGCTTTAGTCAATCGGCAAAACGAAGAACCGTTCATAATTCCCTCCTTATGTTACGAAAAGCCTGCTGGCGCCAAAGCCGTATTCTAAGAAAAATCGTAGCAGAAAATCAGAAAAAGGGAATGAAACCAAAATCTCTAACGGGGTTGACTGAAAAGATTTAATCCGCTACTATAACGCCATAAAGCCAATGATTAACTGGCTTTATTCTTTGCCCTTGAAAATACGAACCCGAATCAACAATCAAATACGAGCCTCCCAAGTCCGAGTCATCGACAGCACCGGCAATAATTTGGGAGTACTGCCGATAAAAGACGCGCTTGAGAAAGCACGGGCGGAGCAGCTTGATTTGATTGAAATTTCCCCCAATGCCCTACCGCCCATTGCACGGATAATGGATTACGGCAAATACCAATACGAGCAAAAAAAGAAGCAGAAAGAGCAGCACGCAAAAGCTCGCACGGTTGAGGTAAAGAATATCCAAATAAAGATCGGTACCGGCGAACACGACCTCGCCCTGAAAGCAAAGCGGGCAAATGAATTTTTAAAAGAAGGACACCGGGTAAAGATAGAGCTCTTTCTGTCGGGTCGGGCAAAATATTTGGAACAGCCGTTTTTGAAAGAACGCCTCGACCGAGTACTGCATCTTATTGCGGAAGAATACTCAATCGCTGAACCGGCAAAAAGAGTACCAAAAGGACTTGCGATGATTCTTGAGAAGAAACGAAAATAATTATAACCGTATGGCACAAAAAACAAACAAATCGTATTCAAAACGATTAAAAATCACTAAAAACGGAAAGCTTCTTTCTCGCAAGGCGGGCAAGGACCATTTTAATGCAAAAAAATCAGGCGGGAAAATATTGCGCGGGAAACGGCTGCGAGCGTTTAAAATGAAAAACAAAGACCTCACCACCTTCTTGCCTTTTAAATAATAAATTATTGGGAAATTTGTAATAAGCCACGTATATGTCACGAGTCAAAAAAGGAAAGCGCGCGCTCAAACGCCGCAGAAACATACTGAAACAAGTAAAAGGCTATCGTTTCGGACGAAGCACCAAAAAGCGCCAGGCCCGCGAAGCTATTTTCCATGCCGGCACGTACGCTTTTGCTCACCGACGGGACAAAAAACGCGACGCGCGTGCGCTGTGGCAGATAAAAATTAACGCAGCCGTCCGCCCTCTCGGATTTTCATACAGCTCTTTTATCGGAGCCTTAAAGAAAAAAGGCATCGCCCTTGACCGTAAGTCGCTTTCCGATATTGCCATGCACAAACCCGAAACATTCGAACGCCTCGTAAAACAACTCTCCTAAAAAATCCCCCGACATTACGTCGGGGGATTTTTTAAAATGGAAGTTCGATTTTCTCGTTTTTTTGGGGCACCACCGCCTCAAGAGCGAGATTGTCTCTGATTTTTTGAGCGAGAAACGCGGCAGATTTTAATTCCCCCATCACCACAAAAATCTTTTTCGCGCGGTCTTTATCGTGTGAAATAAAATCAACCAGCGCATCGGAATCTTTGTGCCCCGAATAGCCGCTGATTTCAAGCACCTTGGCCCGCACCGGCACGCGCTCTCCAAAAATCGTCACCTCTTTTGCCCCGTCTCGAAGCTCTCGCCCGAGGGTACCCGGCGACTGATACCCAACCAAAAGGAGCGTGCTTTTCGGGTCCGGTAAGTATCGCCGCTCATGGTGAACAATGCGTCCTCCGACAGACATCCCCGAGCCCGCAATAATCACTTTTGGATTGGGCACATCATTTATCGCTTTTGATTCTTCGGTGCGGAGTGTCGATTTGAGCCCCGGGAAATTAAAAATATCGTCGCCGGATTGTATAATATCGGTTGTTTGTTTATTGAAATAATTTTCATATTTGTCGTAAATTGCCGTTGCTTTTATCGCAAGCGGTGAGTCAAGAAAAATCGGCACCGACGGAATCTTTTTATTCTCTACCAACTCATTTAATTCAGAAAGGAGCACCTGCGTGCGTTCAATGGAAAAAGCGGGAATCATGAGCGCGCCGCCTTTGGTGACGGTTTCGGTTATAATCTGCCTGAGCAATCCTTGCTGCTCCTCTCGCGGCGGATGATTTCGGTCTCCGTATACGCTTTCCATGACCACATAATCCGCATCGGAAACAACCTCGGTATCATGAAGGAGCGGCGCCGGTGAATTGCCCAGGTCGCCGGTAAAAATGATTTTTTTGCCGCCGCGCTCCAACTCAACCATTGATGAGCCGAGAATATGTCCGGAATCTCGGAGCCGCACGGTGACTCCTTCTTTAAATGACACCGGTTCATGATACGGGACAGCCCGCCAGAGCGTCATTGCTTTTTCTACATCTTCTTTATGATAAAGCACTTCGCCATGCTCCCGCTTTGCTTCCTTTTCCATGATGCCCATGCTGTCAAAAAGCATGAGCTCTCCCAAATCACGCGTCGGGGGCGTACTGTAAATCACGCCGCGAAAACCATTCTGGATGAGCCTTGGTATTCTTCCCACGTGGTCAAGATGTCCGTGGGTAATAAAGAGCGCATCTATCGATGCCGGATCATACTGAAAAGGTTCAACGTTTAAATCTCCGCACAGCCGGCATCCTTGAAAGAGCCCGCAGTCGATAAGCAATTTTAGACCCCCCGCTTCGAACAAAAAATTTGCACCGGTAACCGATTCCGTACCTCCGTAAAAAGTAATGGATGATTGATTAGGCTTCATATCCTCTTATTATACACGGCCATTCGCCGAAGAAACAACTTGCCTCGACTTGCGCGCTACGCGAGACGAGTGGCACGAAGCCAAAGAGCGTAGCCCGCGGCAAAAGAAGCCCCGAGCAGATCAAAGAAAAGATCGCTTAATCCGTCAATGGCGTCATAGGCAAATAATTTGATGAGCGTATCAACCGCCACCTCATATATTTCCCAGAGAAGTCCGATGCAGGCAACAACCGCTAAGCTGATGAAAAAAATCTCCTTAGCGCTGACTGCTTTTTCTTTATCATCGACAAAACCAAGAAACCAAACCACCGCGCTTCCCGTCCACAGCCCGCCAAGCGTGTGGGTTACCATATCAAACCAAAAAAATTTCATATACCAGTGAAAAACAATCCCCGCCGCATTAATAATAAAAATAACAAAGAGGAACCAAAAAAGCCGCGGGGGGAACGATCGATTCCCGTATATTTTTTTTATTTTTTCAAACATTTTTTTGCGCGTACGTAATTGAAAAATATTAAAAAATTCCGCCACTACCGAAGCAGGGCGGAATTTTTAGTGTGAGCTATTCAGAACCCTAGATTGATTCTAGGTGGGTTTCCGCAATCACGTTCCAAGGAACGCGGTATATGAGAATCCCTGAAGATTTAAATAAGCTAGTTTCTGAATAACTCTACTTCTATAATATTCCTGAGACAAAAAGGTTGCAAGTGCATTACTCAAGGAGACCGTCCAGGTTTACATCATAGAGAATCTGCTCTTGAATTAGGCGGTAATTAATGAGCTCTTTTTCGGCAAACCAATGTTTAATCTCCATTTCCGCCTCTTCGGGAGAACCGGAGGCATGAATAAGATTCCGCACCGAGCGAGCATCGGTATCCGACATCTGATACGAATCAAGGACGAAATCGCCGCGGATTGTGCCGACATCTGAAGAAAGCGGTTCGGTGCCGCCCACCACCTTGCGCACGATTTTCACTGCGTGCGCCCCCTGCCAAACCATCGCTACCACGGGACCGATCGTCATATATTTTTTCAGTGCTTCCAAAATACGCGCCGTGATTTCAAGCGGGTCTTCCGATGGCGGCTTCATTCCCTTTTTTCGATAACTCTCAATAGTCTTCTCTCCCGTGACACGCCGCCAATTTGGGTCAAGTGTATAATGCTCTTCCACGTGCCCAGGCGTCGGCACAAGCATTTTAATACCCGAGAGCTTAAGCCCAATCCGTTCAAATCGTTTGATGATTTCTCCAATAAGCGACCGCTGAACGCCGTCCGGCTTCACGAGTACGAGTGTCCGCTCATATTTCAAATGTTTCATACCGAATATAAATAAAGGCGAGTAATGTTTCTTAGTGTAGAGTAAAAAATGCTTAAAAACAATGCGTTATACAAAATACTTGACTTTTTCTTGTTGATTAGTATAATATACAAAAGGTTAACGAGTGTTGTTTGTCACATTGTGGAGTTGCAGGAGAAACATAATATTGCTTTTGTTTTGCCTCTTTTATTGAAGGAGTATTGCCATGGATACGAAAGCCAAAGTCGCCGACCAAGCAGAAAAAGAAAACCCTGTTTTCAAAACCCCTTGCATGGAAATCACAAAAGGAGCCTCGCTCTTCTTGGATATCGGACGGGGCAAAATCGGGAAAGACAAGAAAGAACACTTGGGCTTCTCCCCGCTTAAGCCAACAAGCTACAGCGGAACATTCACGCGAACAGAGCCGCCGATTCTTGTGTTGAGAATCGCCAACCCGAAACAGTTCAAGCCGAAAATGGTCGGCGAGCGGTGGAAGGTAAGGGTCGAAGACATGGAAATAACTTCTGAATTGACCAGAAACAAACAGTTCCAGAAAGTGCTCGTGCGCCTTTCGGTCCTGGGACGAGTCGAAAACTCGTCCAAATTCTATGACAAAGAAAAAGAGCAGTATGTCATAGAAACACGGAGCGGGCGAGCGACTATCCGTAAGGAGGTCTTCGAAACCGAAGAGGAAACGCAAGAGTACCGCGGCGAACAACGCGGCCAACCGATGGTATTCCGAGTCCGCAGCGTATACCCAATAATCAATGGGGCCCGCGGCGATATGGTTTCCCAAACCCTGATCCTGGCGACCAACAAATTTGTTCTCGTTGGTGAAAAGGCTTCTCAGATTACCCGGGAAACTTTGAAAGCCGGAGGACACGGAAATACCCGCTAATTCAGAGACCGCGCTGAAAAAGAAATTAATGCGTATTATGCAAGCCTCCCTGAAATGCCAAAGAAACTGATGGGCATTCAGAATATTTGAAATAACTAAAAAGCGAGGGTGTAGACTACCCCTCGCTTTTCTTTTTTTATATCACTATTTCCGATATTTTTTCATAATCTCCTCTTCCACTTCATTTCGGTCTCGCCCATATTTTTGATACGAAAGCGCTTTTACCCGGGCGATTTGCTCTGAAGTTCCCGCGCCAAAAGAGTGCGTTTCCATATTAAAAGGTTTAACCGGCTGCCCTCCCGCCAAAAGCTTGAGATAGGCATTCCGATTATCAAGTTTCATAATATCCTGCGCCGTAAAAGTCGGTACAAACTGTTTTTCCAGATACTCTGCGTCATCAGCCCCGACACGAAACACCGCAAGCGAGCCCACGTTCCCAAAGACGGCGTTTTTAATTTTTTCATCGAGCTGGGCGATAAATTGGTTTGCAATGGTAAGCGAGAGACGATACTTACGCGCCTCCGAGAGAATCGTCGCGATAGAATCGGTGGTAATGTTTTGAAATTCGTCAATGTAGAGATAGAAGTCGGCAGGCTTTTCGCGGAGCACGTCGACGCGCGACAGCGCCGCCATTAAAATTTTGCCGACAATAATGAGCCCAATTAAATGAGAGTTGATGTCGCCAAGCCGCCCTTTTGACAAATTCACCAGCAAAATTTTCCGCTCATCCATAATCTGCCTGAAGTTAAACGCAGAGTGTTGTTGCGCCACAATCGGCCGCATAATATCGTTTGCCAAAAAGACATCAAATTTACTTGTGATATACGGCACAATATTTTGAAGCGCCCCTTCCCCACCAGCCTTTTCGGCAATATCGGTCCAAAATTGCACGACGACCGGATTTTTTGAGCGCGAGAGTTTCAGCGCCCGAAATGCGGGGTCGGCAAGCACACGCGATACGTCAAGAAGCGTGGAGCCGCTCTCGGGGTCTTCAATCACAAGCATCGTCGCATTTCTGAAATACTGCTCAAACATCGGTCCCATGGACTCGGGCACCGCACCGTATAATTTTTGGAAAATACTGAATAGCTCGTTTACGACAAACGTTTTTTGCTCGGGGAATCGCGCATCATACTCAAGCATGTTGAGCCCCATCGGACGTTCCGCCGCCCCCGGGTCAAAATAGATAACATCCGCAAGACGGTGCTCGGGAATGCGGGAAAGTATGTCTTCAATGTCGGAGCCATGCGGGTCAATCATGCACACCCCATTTCCTGCCTCAATATCCTGCACAATCATGTTTTTGAGCAGGGTTGTTTTTCCGGTGCCAGTCTGGCCAATAACATAAAGATGCCGCATCCTATCTTCCGGGGCAAAATGAATTTCCGTCTCAATATTCCGATATCGATTGGACCCGAGCACCACACCCTCGTGCGAAAGGGTCATCGGTGCCGGAGCGCTCCCCGCTTTCGCTTCTTTGAGCTCGCGCGACACGGTGCCCGAAACCGGAAAATGGAAAAGCGTCGTTAATTCTTTGATATTCAGCGGAAAATTGTGCTCTTCTGAAAATAGTCGGTATGAAAACCGATGCAGAAGCGCTCGAAGCGTCTCTTTCTTCGCCCGCTCAAAAGAAATACCGTTGCCACGCGTCTCTCCAAATTGATTGAATGACGATTCAATCTCGGAAAGAATATCTTTTGCTCGGTTTTCCGTGGCCGCCGATGCGACAATGCGAACATTTGCTCCGAGAATGGGGCTTCCGATTTTTGCCTCAATGTGTTTGATTGCCTCTTCGTCAATCTTGCGCGACTCAAGCGGAATAAGATTTCCTTGAGCGTCTTTTTTCGGCATATCGGCTCCAAACACGAGCTCTTTGACCGCTTTCCCGAAACCTCCGGCAAATCCTTCCGGCATATCAATCGCTTTCTTGACGGGCACTCCCTTTTTTACCTTGTCCAAAATAAATCCATAGCGCTTGATATAATAATCGGCAATCGGAGCAAGCACGAACTGCACCGAAGCCCCCTCTCCCGTCTTTTTTATTTTTGAAAACGCGTTAAGAAGCGCCGAGAGCGGGTCGCTGTCAAACGCTTCGTAGGTTTTAAGCGAGAGCGCCGGAGAAAAAGAGGGCACCGCATACGACGCGGCTGACGCCCCGTTTTCAATAAAAATATTGTAATCGTTGGGGTTTTCTTTCAGAGTGGCGCGCGGAAATGCCGCCAAGAGTTGCTTTTCAAACAAATCGGATTTTGCATCGGGCACACCCGCATAAAAAATCATTTCTTCACTTTCGCCCGAAATGGCCAGTTCAAGGGTAAATAACCGCTTCCATTTTTCGCGGCTCTTTTCCTCCACATCGGAAATTGAGAGCATGCCGGCATATAATTGCGCCATGGTGGTGACCATTTCTTTGAATTGCTTTTGCGATTCCTCCGCGGTTGCCGGAGGAAGTGTAATTTCAAAAAGCTTCATGTGGAGCGTTCGCAGAAGCTCTTCGCGATTGACACCATCAACATGTCCTGCTTTCAAGTATTGAACCAAAAAACGATGGAAATCATCGTCGATATGCGGATTATGAAGCCGCTCAACAACCGAAAGCGCGTTTTTCACCCCCTTCTCAAGCATAATCCCGAAGAGCTCATTCATTTGTTCGTCGTGCGGCTCCGGCGACAAATCAAGGGCGATTTTTTCCGCTTCGTATTTTTTCATCGCGTGTTCCGGATGAAGCACTTCTTCCGATTTCTTTTTGCCGTATTCGCGCACGGGAACACTCGCGGCGTGCAGACGTTCATGGGAAGGCGCCTCCGCGCCAAGTTTTTTTTCATGCCGCGCTATTTCCGCACGCAAAAAAGCCACCTCTTCTTCAGGCGTTTTAAATCTCGGCATTTCGCTCTGAAAGGTTTCCATTCCCTTTAGTATACCGCTATTCATTTAAAAATGGGAGCGCCGATATGCACAAAAAAGCCCCGCGACAAACGCGGGGCACACATTGAAAGATGGGTAGCGGATAAAAAAGTCATTAGATCCAAACTAGACTTTTAGAACCGCCGATGGATCGTCGACACCACAAATACTGTCGAGGCAATCGGTACACCAGTGCCACTCACTATGTTCCCAGTATAGACAAGGGACGTGACGAAGGCCGGTTCGATCCAGAAAAATCAAACCATCAAAGTGGATGAAACGAGTGGCTCTTTTTTTACTCGCCTTTTTTCTCCATGATTTAGGAATAAGGTGCTCATTTTCCCAAAGAACCCAGAAGATCTTGGCGTCAAGACGAATATGACCCGCCGATTTCAATCGTTTCAATTTTTCTTCGCCTTTGATGCACGATTCGCCGTCTTTCAACATTGTCACGAATCGGACCTTGGTGATGTCAAGCTTTTTCAGTGCGATTGAACGTGAATCGGTCTCGTTATTTACCACCGTATAGTAACCTTCGCCACAACAGAGGTTAGTGAGATCAAATGGTTTAGAGCGGTCAATTTCAATAACTGTTCTGTCCATTCTTTCCTCCTTTCTTAATTAACAAAAAACAATATCGTTCTTATCTAGTGAATACCGTACCGCTTAAAATTTATTTTGTAAATAAATCCAAATTTTTGGATAGAAAAGAATCTAACAAGTCACAATTTCTCCGCCGTCGGGCGTTACTATAATCGTGTGCTCAAAATGCGCCGAGAGAGAGCCGTCGCGTGTTCGGAACGTGTATCCGTCTTTTCCCAAAACGACCGCGGGCGACCCCAGCGTAAGCATCGGCTCAAGTGCTAACACCATACCATCGATAAGTTTTTCACCCGTTCCCGTTTTGCCAAAATTGGCAATGTAGGGCTCTTCATGCACCGCTTCCCCCACACCATGCCCGCCCAATTCGCGGACAATACCAAGCTTCCCTCGTTTAGCGACCACCTCAATCGCCGCTCCGATATCGCCGACATAGCCGCCGCTTTTTGCCGCCAGAATCCCCGCTTCAAGAGACTCTTTGGTTATAAAAATAAGGTCGCGCGCCTCTTTGCTCACATTCCCAACCGGAAGCGTGCGCGCCATATCCACAAACAACCCTTCGTGCCGCAACCCGATATCAAGACCGACAATATCGCCTTCTTTGAGCAGGCGCTCTTCGCTCGGAATACCGTGCACCACCTCGTCATTTATTGAAACACAGAGCCCTGCCGGATACGGACGCCTTGAGCCGGCCGGCGTATAATGCAAAAACGATGGAACGTCTCCCATTTCTTTTATGCGCCGCTCCGCGTGACTATTGAGCTCGGCAGAGGTAGCCCCCGGCCGCACCAGCGCCTCCACTTCGTCAAGCACAAGCGCCAGCCGCCGACCCGCCTCGTAAAGAATCTTTTTCTCTTTTTCGGTTTTGATTATCACAAAAATTTTTAACGGGTAAGAATTATGCAATTAAAAATTAAAAATTTTATCCGTCATCTCGCGGTGTATCTCTTCGATGTTTCTTTCTCCGTTGATATCAAAAAAGGTGTAATACTTATTGTTTCGATACCATTCCACCGCAGGCAAGACATCCGTCTCAAACCATTGCAGTCGTTCTCTGATGTCTTCTTCGTTGTCATCCATTCTGCCGCGAGCAAGAAGACGCTTGATTGACCAATTATCGGATACGTTGAGATACATCACGGCCGGATTTTTTATACCGTACATCCAATCAAGAGCGGTATCAAGCATGCGGGCTTCGTCCAAAGAACGCGGCGTGCCGTCCGCAATAATGATTTCTTTTCCGGTAAATCGCTTGAAGAGAAAATTTGACCACATGTTGACCGCCAAAAAATCGGGCTGGCGGTCTCCGGCATCGTAAATTTCTTTTGCGCGCCGCGCCGAATAATTCTCTTCTTTGATAAATTCGCGGATAAGCGCCCCCGTTTGCAGATAGAGCACCTCACGCGCCGGTTCACGTTTTTTTATCTCTTCCATAAGGAGCGTTGCTTGAGTTCCCTTTCCGCACCCGGAACGCCCAATAAAAATAAAAACTTGAGGGGTCATGCCTCAAGTATAACACATTCGCTTTTTAGGCAGTTAGCTTTTTAGAAAATTCGGTATCCTTTCCTAACAAGCTAGTGAGCTAAAACCTAATCTAATATTCCCGCATCGCAATCTGCGCGTCTACCTTTTTCACCAAATCAAGGACGACTGAAACGACAATGAGAAGCGCCGTCCCCCCGATGGCAAACGAACTGACTCCGGTAAGCCCCTGCATTGCGAGCGGCAAAACCGCAATGATACCCAAAAAGAGAGCCCCGACAAAGGTGATGCGGTTTAAGATGTTGCCCACATACTCCGAGGTCATGTGCCCCGGGCGCACTCCGGGAATAAACGCACCGTTTTTCTGAAGATTGGAGGCCATTGTCTCCGGATCAAACGTAATGGCCGTATAAAAATAAGTGAAGAGAAAAACAAGAATAAAGTAGAGCGACGCGTAGATCCAATGATTTTGCAATATAGAGAGCACCATCTTCGAAATAGTCTGCACGATAGGATTGCTTACATTTGCAACAAAATTTGCAATCATTTGAGGGAAAAGCAGAATGGAAAGCGCAAAAATAATCGGGATAACGCCCGCCTGATTCACTCGGAGCGGCAAATAGGTCGATACCCCGCCGTACACTTTGTTTCCTCGAATCCGTTTGGCATAGGTCACCGGTATCGGGCGTTCCGATTCGGTAATAAAGACCACTCCGGCGATAATCATAATTGATACCGCGGCAAACCCGAGATACATCGGGATTTGCGATACATCAAAGGTAAACGCAAGCTGGCTTATGATTGTCGGCAGACGAGAAACAATACCGGCAAAAATAAGCAAGGACACCCCATTGCCGATGCCATATTCGGTCAATAATTCCCCGAGCCACATAAGGAGCACCGCTCCGGCCACGACGACGACAATATCGAGTGATTTATCAAAAAGGCTCGTGTACGTGAGAATTCCCTGCCGCTCCAAAAGCGTGAGGAGCCCGAAACCTTGCAGCAAGGCAAGCGGAACCGTAAGCAACCGAGAATATTGATTGAATTTTTTCTTCCCAAGCTCTCCTTCCTCATGGTACATCGCCTTTAGTTTAGGCGACATGATGGTAATGAGCTGCATAATAATTGAGCCGGTGATATACGGACCAAGCCCAAGCATCACGATTGAAAGATTTGAGAGGCCACCGCCTGAAAATACGTTAAGCAACCCCAAAAATTGGTTGTTCGCAAAAAACTCCTGCAAACGGATAATATCGACCCCGGGCACCGGGATATTCGCGCCGACTCTAAACAAGAGCAGTATAAAGAAAATATAAAAAATCCGCCTGCGGAGGGACGCATCGTGCATAATGACACTCAATTTTTGGAAAAGTGATTCCATAGCTATCCCGTTATGGTTCCGTGTGCTTTCGTGATTTTTTCTTTCGCCGAGTGAGAGAACGCGACCTTTGAAAAGACAAGTTTTTTGGTAATGGCTCCAGTGCCAAGAATCTTTACGCGGATACCGGTACCGATCTGCCTTTTAACGAGCTTTTTTGCAACGAGCGATTCAGGAGATACCAAATCTCCGTCGTTAAAGTTTTTTTCAATTACATCAAGGTTGACCGCCACCGGTTTAAGGGCGCTCGCATTTACCGACTCGGCTCGATGCTTTCCATACCCGCGTCGTTTTGGCAATTTTTTAATGGCGTCTCTGATTTCAGGACGAATTTTTCTTCCCGCGCGAGCTTTTTGGCCTTTCGTCCCGCGTCCGGATGTCTTCCCTCGTTTGCCGCCGCGTCCAACACGTTTTTTTGAACGGGAAAGAGTATGTGGTTTTGCTTCGTGTAATTGCATAACAGTATGATGATTATGAAAGTTTTGCCAATGCCGCAATCGCCGCGCGCGCGTTGTTTAATTTATTTTTACTGCGCGATAAAATCTTTGACGTGATGTCTTTGATGCCCGCGAGATCAAGCACCGTTCTGACGGAACTCCCCGCAACGAGCCCTCTGCCTGGCGCCGGCCGTATGGTTACCTGAGAGCTCCCGAATTTCGCGCCTACTTCGTGCCGGATACTCATAGCCTTGTTAAGAGGAACATGCAACAGATTCTTTTGTGCATCACGCATCGCTTTTTCAATTGCAAGCGCCGTATCGGATGCTTTGCCGAGCCCGACTCCCACATTTCCTTTTCGATTGCCGATAACAAGAGCAACCGAGAAGCTAAAGCGCCGTCCTCCGGCCATAACACGAGTTACTCGCCGCACCTGTATAACTTTATGCTGAAATTCCGAACGCGATTGCCGTCCGCCACCGCCCTCTTTTCGGGAACGACTTCCCCCCTGTCCGTTTCTTTGTGAGCCGTCTCGGTTTGTTTTATGTCCGCCCCCGCGGCCGCCCGCCGCCCCGCTTCCCCCCTTTCTCTGACCGAACGAAGGACGAGAAAAAGGCTTTCGTTTATCGGAAAAAGTACTGCCGCTTACCGGCTTTTTGCCAGCCCCCGCCGGCACAGGCGAGCTCTCAGAAACATCCGGTTTTTTTATGGAATCATTCATACGATGGTATTAAAATAAAAGTCCTCCCTCTCTCGCCCCTTCAGCAAACGCTTTGATGCGTCCGGTATAGATAAACCCTCCGCGGTCAAACACGGCCGTGGTAATCTTTTTCTTCATCGCCGCCTCCGCGAGTGCTTTCCCGAGCAAGCGCGCTCTTTCAGTTTTTGTTGCTTTTGCGGAAGCTGAAGCGGATTTCTTTTCAGAAAGGGCCGCATCGGAAACAGCGGCAACGGTGACCCCTTTGTCGTCATTGATAAGCTGTCCGTATAAATATCGGTTCGATTTAAAAACAGCCAAACGAGGGCGGGCCTCCGTTCCTTTAACCTTTGCGCGAATACGCCTATGTCGGCGTTCTCGTTTCTCAACTTTTTGATTTCTTATTTGTTTCATGTTTTTTTAGCTTTTTAGGAAACGTGTTTCTAGCAAGCTAATTACCCGACCGTCTTCTTGCCCTGCTTCCTTCGGATAACTTCGTTTTCATACCTGATTCCTTTGCCCTTATAGGGTTCTGGTTTTTTATGTGACCGTATCGTCGCGGCAAACTGACCGACAATCTCTTTATCGATACCGCTTATCGAAATAACGCCTTTCTCCACGGAGACCGCTACCCCATCAGGAATCCGAATCAGTACCGGGTGAGAAAATCCGAGCGCCAGTTTTAAATCTTTTCCCGCAAGTTCCGCTCGAAAACCAACCCCCTCTATCAATAATTTTTTTGTAAACGGATGATTGACGCCGGAAAGCATGTTTTTGATGTGCGCCATGGCGGTACCCCACATCATTTTTGCCTGCATCGAGTTGTTTGTCGGAGTCGCGGTTATTTTATTTCCCTCAATGGCGACCTTAACAGTATCGGCAAAACGCTTTGAGGTTTCACCTTTTGGCCCCTTCACCGTTACGACACCGCCGCTAATCACTGCGGTAGTTTTCTCAGGTATTGTAAGTATTTGTTTGCCGACCCTGCTCATAAAAATATACGATTACCAAATTTGAAAAAGCACTTCGCCTCCGACTTTCTCCGCGCGAGCTTCCTTATCTGAAAGCACCCCTTTTGGCGTAGAAAGCACACTGATGCCATATCCCTGTTTCACCGGAGTAAGCTCTCGAAACCCTTTGTATGCGCGCTGGGATAATTTTGACATGCGCTTGGCTCCATGGACGCGAGGCACGGTCCCGACGTACGCAAGCTCGATCACAATCACCTTGCGGACCTTTTTGCCGACAACGGCAGCCGACTTGACATAGCCTGTTTTTGCCAACACTTGTGCAATCGCATACTTCAGCTTTGAATACGGAACCTGCACTGACGGCTTTCCGACAGCGCTTGCGTTTTGTATATGAGTAAGCATGTTTGCGATTTGATCCATATAGTATAGAGATTACCAGCTTGACTTTCGGATACCCGGGATCTTGCCTTCGTTGGCAAGTTCGCGGAAACAAATGCGGCACATATCAAAGGCTCGCATGTATCCTCGTTTTCTGCCGCATCGAAAACATCGGCGCACAATTCTTGTGCTCCATTTCGGTTTCTTTTTTGAACGCGCTATAACTGACGTTTTCGCCATAAAAATAAAAGCCAGACTGGCTAGCTCAGTTGAGTATCGTAGCAAAAGGAGCCTTTCGCGTCAATATGGCAAAGAATAGCCTCTTGTGTTATCACTCTTATTAGACAGAAATTTTGACAAACCGGTACAACCATTGATGCTTATTGAAAAGGGGGTGAGAAGATGCCGCGCATTATAATCAAAAACATTTCGCTTGAAAAAATAGTGACCCTGCCGCAAATGCGGCCTGTTACGGAAACAAACGTGGCGGATTTGGTGAAAAATTTGCGAGAAACCGGAATCCTCTTAAACCCCGTCATTGTGATGAAACGGAACGCGGCATGGGAAGAGATTTGCAAAATCAAAGGTTGTTCATTACAAAGCCTTGCCAAGTACGATTACATTCTTGTTGCCGGACATCGTCGTTTCAAAGCGTTTCAAACCTTGGCAAAAGAAAACAGCGAGTACGCAAAAATCCCCGCGCAAGTGCTTGCCGTCGACAACGTTGACGAGTTCATGCGCTGGCAAATTACCGAAAACACGTACCATCCGCCGGAAACCGCCGAAATGGCATACGCGGTTGCCACCCTCTATTCTTACGCTGAAAAGCTGTACGGAAAAGCGCCGGTGCTCTCTCGCTTCTCGGCATCGATAGGATTGAGCGAAGATGCCACCCGCGGCTACATCCGATTTGTCAGCCTTCCGAAAAAATTAAGAAAGCTGGTTGAAGACAAGCTTATTCCCTTCGGTATAGCCGTTGCCCTTGAAAAAATATGCACCCTCCCCGAAGAGAACGGCGGTGGAGAAATAAACGCGCTTCGGTTCGCAAACGCCATGATGATTGACGGGAGCGGTGTTAAAGAGGCGGTGCAAAAAATAAGCGCGTTCATACTGGAAAAAACGTCAGGCCAGCAGCCGCTCTTTGCCGACAGCAATCTTGTTTTGGAAATGCAAGAAGGCGCTTTTGCCCAACGCGACAAAAAAACGCGCCAGGGGCTCGCTTTCGTTCTCGGCTTTTTTCAGCAAACCCTTGCCCTCTTTAAGCACGGAGTAATCCCGCCCGAACGGCTTTCCTTTATAAAAAAGGAGTCCGCTCACGATTTGCTCAAAACGATCGGATTTCTTGAAAGGCTTTTGCCGATACTCAAAGAGGCTCTGCCGGCAAAAGAAGAGGCGCGGGCAAAAACGGTCATCACCGAAAGCAAAAAAGTTCTTTCCGGAATAATTAAAAAGAGTACGTAGAAAAAAGCCGTCCTGCGCAATGCCGGACGGCTTTTATGTTTTTAAAATCATGATTCTTTTTCTTTCAATCCGAACGTTTCGGGAAGAAAAGAAAAGCCTTTTTGATTTGGCGACAATCCTTTTTGCTTACGCCCGTAGGATTTGTCCCACTCTCCCCGCAAACGGTACGGCTCCGATGCAAACGCCCCTCCGCACCATCCGTAGAGCGGACATTTTAATGCTATATCGGAAATCCTTTGGCAATTTCCGCACAAGCGATTGCCCAAAAACCACAGCGCGTGCGAAAGTTCGACAACATAGATTTTTTCTCGCTCACAGAGAGAAGAGATTTCTTTTCTGATATATTCCGCGAGAGTGACCGCGTCAACCCAGCGCGTGTTAAACGCCGCCAAATCAAGCGACAGAAAAATTCGCTGAACATGCAGGTCAACGGGAAATACTTCTTTGACGGAAAACGCCTCGGGAATGCCCAACTCTTGATAAAATAAAATGAGCAAGCTAAAAAGTTTCGGCCCGTACCCGGGGAAACGATTTCCCCGCCCATTGTTTTTTAGCGCCATAAAATCGTCCACCGATTGTATTTCGCGCAATAATTTGAGGGGATCCCCCCCATACTCCCGAAACAGCGTTTGGGCGGTTCCATACCAGCTCCGAGCAGCTTCCCACGGGTGAATAAACCCGACGGCACTCATTGCTTCCGTGACATCGTCCAATGTCTTTGAGAGAATTTCTTTGGTGAAAAGCCACGAAGAACGGTCGTGAAGAACAACCGCCTGTCTGAATCCTTCATCTGACACCGAGCGATAGATAATAAGCGTCCCCAAAAACAAAAACACAAGATGCTCCGGCGAGCCCTTCGCAACCGTTTTCGGACGATGGTTATGCTGAGGCGCGTGCGCAATTGAAACAAACTTGAAAAGATGTGTTTCGTTTTTGAAAGAAGCGAGAAGCGCCTGCATTGCCGAATGCATCCGACCGGTATCAAAGGTGATAGAGCGTTTCGGTTCCAATGCATCCGACGGCAGAGGATTTCTTTTTTTTCTTATTTTCCGAGCGCGCAGATTCTTGCCTCCCGCCGCGTGTATCTCGGTGACGCCAAACGGAAAAGCAAATTGTTTTTTCATGCTTATTTTCCTCTAAAAAAGATACGGCAGGATTGTCAAAAAACCATCTCTAGCCAATAACTATAGGAAAATGGCCAAAAAAGCAATTAAAAAAACCGCTCTGCATTGCGCGGAGCGGTTTTTTATCGCAACTATTCCAGGATACTGGAATAATTTTTATGTGAAGGCTTAATACCCCATATCCATCCCGCCACCCATACCGCCCATACCGCCGCCTGACACCGGTTTTTCTTTTTCCGGCTCATCGGCCACCGCCACCTCGGTGGTAAGGAGAATTGCCGCAGCGCTTGCCGCATGTTGAAGAGCGCTTCGAGTGACCTTGACCGGGTCAATGATGCCCGAGGCAATCATATCGGCGACCATTTCATCTTTTACCGCGTCATAGCCGATGTTGCCTTTCCCATTTTTTACCTTTTCAACGACGGAAGAGCCGTCGCCTTTTCCGGAATTTGCCGCAATCTGCGCAAGGGGCGCTTCAAGCGCAGAAAGCAAAATCGCTACTCCCGCGTCAAATTCTTTTTGGAAACGCCCGAGAGGAGATTTCACCTGTTTTTTGGCGACCTCTTCCCCCGCTCTGGCAAGAGCCGAGCCGCCGCCGGGCACAATCCCCTCTTCAATCGCCGCTTTGGTGGCGTTTACAGCATCTTCAATTTTTAATTTCAAATATTTCATTTCCGTTTCTGTCGCGGCCCCCACTTTAATCACCGCCACTCCTCCGGAAAGTTTGGCAATGCGCTCTTCCAATTTTTCTTTATCAAATTTTGAATCGGTCTGCGCAAGCTGCGCTTTAAGCTGACTCACGCGCGCGTCAATTACCGGCTTCTTTCCTTTTCCGTCGACAATAACCGTCTTCTCTTTCGTGGCGATAATTTTTCCCGCTTTCCCAAGCATGGCCACCTCCGCATTTTCAAGCTTGACGCCGACATCTTCTGAAATCACCTTCCCCCCGACAACTGCCGCAATATCGGAAAGCAGCTCTTTCTTCCGGTCGCCGTAGCCCGGCGCCTTGATCGCTAGCACATGAAACGCGCCGCGAAGTTTGTTGACCACAAACGTGGCGAGCGCTTCGCCGTCCACATCGTCGGCAATAACCACCAATTCTTTCCGTCCCGTCTGCGCCAATTTTTCAAGCAGCGGCAAAATATCTTTTATTGAACTGATTTTTTTATCCGTGAGGAGTATCGGCACGTCTTTGTATTCAGCCTCCATGCGCTCCGCGTTCGTGACCATGTACGGCGAAAGATAACCTTTATCAAACTCCATTCCGTCGACTACTTCGTGTTCAATGCCGAACGATTGTGATTCTTCAACGGTTACCACCCCGTCTTTTCCAACCCGCTCTATCGTACTCGCAATAATTTTTCCGATTTCCGTCGATTCGGATGAGATTGTGGCAACCTGTTCTATCTCCGCTTTGTTTTTAATCGGTTTTGCCATTCCTTTGAGCGCCAAGGCAACCGCTTCGGCCGCCTTCTCAATGCCCAACCTGATGCCCATCGCATTTACTCCCATGGTTGTCTGGCGGAGACCTTCTTTCATGATGGCTTGAAGGAGCACTACCGCGGTCGTCGTTCCGTCTCCGGCTATGTCGTTTGTTTTTGAGGCCACCTCTTTAACGATTTCGGCACCCATATTTTCAAATTTATCGGAAAGAGAGATATCCTTCGCAATCGACACTCCGTCATTGGTAATTGTCGGCGCTCCGTATCCTTTATCGAGTACGACGTTTCGCCCTCGGGGACCAATGGTAACTTTTACCGCATTCGCCACTTTGTTCACCCCCGCCTGCAGCGCCGCACGGGCTTGTTCATTAAAAATAATTTGTTTAGCCATATGTATAGATTAAATTATAAAACTCCGTTAAAAATTATGCGCGTTCTGCGAATAATAATGCGAGTTTTGTAATTTACAAAAATTACCTATTTAATAACCGCCAATAATGATTCCTCGCGGATGATGTAGTACTCCTCTCCGTCAATCGTCACCTCGTCGGGACCATATTTTGAGAAAACGACCATGTCGCCTTTTTTCACTTGAAGGGGCACGAGATCGCCATTATCATTTCTTTTGCCCGCCCCCACCGCAATCACCTTGCCCTGTTCCGGCTTTTCTTTATCAACCGTATCCGGAATGATAATCCCCGATTGCGTCTTTATTTTTTCGGGAGTCGCGGGCTTTACAAGCACTCGGTCTCCCAAAGGTATAATCGTATGTTTTGTGCTCATATAAAAAACGAAATATGTTAACTTACAGACTGCTAATAATGGCAAAATTATAATACAGCGCCCAAAAAAAGCAAGCGCGTTGACTTATGTTCAAATCCTGCTACAATGGCTTATTAAGGATTATGACTACGATACTTCCCTGGATACAGATTGTTTTATCGGGCATTCTTATTGTTCTGATATTAGTGCAGCAAAGCAATGCCGGCGCCGGCGGTACTTTTGGCGGCGGTGATGGCAGCGGCATACAATACACCCGACGGGGGGCGGAAAAAGTGCTTTTCAACGCTACGGTTGTTACGGCAATTTTCTTCGTGCTTGCGGCTTTCGCCGCTCTCTTCTTCTAAATAAAGAATTTTGCACGGTCTTTTTCGTTGTGATGCTATGGGTAAAACATCTTGACGTAGTCTATTTCACACAAAAAATATAGCGGCAACACTGACACAAAAAATCCGCTTTCGATGAAGCGGCCCGAGCGAGAGGACATACGCGTCCCCCTGCGACACAGCTTAAGACGACGTGTTTTTTAATTTCAATGGAACCAACGCAAGAAAACGACAGAAAAAAAATTTCATCTTTGATTTCGTGGCTTAAAAAAATTATCGCCTCGTTTTCATCTGAAGAAAAACGTATTTTCAAAATATTAGTTATTGTTGCCGTAGCAAGCGGGGCGGCTTTTTTATGGGGGGCTCATCGTGCGTCGCTTGAAGCGGTGCCGACGCACGGCGGCTCATTTACTGAGGGCATTATCGGCACGCCTCGTTTTATAAATCCGCTCTTGGCCGTATCCGATGCCGACCGCGACATGACCGCTCTCGTATACTCCGGATTAATGCGTCTCACCTCCGACGACCTGCTCATTCCTGACCTCGCACAATCATACACCGTTTCGCCGAACGGACTGACTTACACTTTCACTTTGCGAAAAAATATTTTCTTCCATGATAATACCCCCGTCACAAGCGATGATGTACTATTTACAGTATTAAAGACCCAAGAGAGTTCGATAAAAAGCCCGCGCCGCGCAAGTTGGGATGGAGTATCGGTAAAAACAGACGGCCCAAATATCGTCATATTCACCTTGAAGCAGCCGTACGCCCCCTTTCTTGAAAACACAACGCTTGGCATACTGCCGAAACATATATGGGAAACCGTGAGTGCCGAACAGTTCAGCTTGAGCCAATTGAATGTTTCAGCTATCGGTTCCGGCCCGTACCAAATAAAAAAAATAACAAAAAACGCCGCGGGTATCCCCGAGCAAGCGGTACTGTCTGCCTTTAAAAAATTTATTCTTGGCGCTCCGTATATAAGCACCGTGACTCTTAAGTTCTACCCCAACGAACAAGACCTTCTTCTTGCGTATCAGTCTCGAGCCATTGAAAGCATGAGCGCCGTGCCGCCGTCGCTTGCGGAGACACTGTCAAAAAATGGAAAGCGTCTGGAGACTTCGCCTCTTCCAAGAGTATTCGGTGTTTTCTTCAATCAAAACCAGCAGCCGCTTTTCGCAAACGCCGCCGTCAGACACGCATTAAATACCGTCACTGACCGCAAACAAATCATAAGCGACGTGCTTCACGGCTATGGAACCCCGCTCATGGGCCCGCTGCCGTCAGGCTCCCTTGGATACCAAAGCGCAAACAAAAAACAAATCGACCAGGATGAAAATGCGCGAAAAGCGGAAGCAATTTCGATACTTACCAAAGACGGCTGGAAACCGAATCCGAAAGACGGCGTGCTTGAAAAAAAGACAAAGAAAGGGACGACACGGCTCACCTTTTCGATTGCGACATCCGACATAGCCGAGCTAAAACAAGCGGCGGAAATGCTCAAAAAAATGTGGGAAGCCATAGGAGCGCACGTTACCCTGCAAATCTTTGAAATCGGCGATTTAAACCAAAATATTATCAGACCGAGAAAATACGACGCGCTCTTTTTTGGAGAAATTATCGGGCGCGATGCGGACCCGTTCGCTTTCTGGCATTCGTCACAGCGCCTTGACCCGGGGTTAAACATCGCCCTCTATGCAAACATGGCGACCGACAAACTTTTAGAGGAGGCACGGACACTTTCAGAAAAACAGGAGCGCGTTGCAAAATATCAGGCATTCCAAAATGCAGTGGCTGAAGACATCCCCGCCGTATTTACCTATGCGCCGGAATTCATTTATGTCATTCCCGACGGCATCAAAGGATTCTCAATGGGTTCAATCACCGTCCCCGCAGACCGTTTCGCTTCAATTTATAACTGGTATATCGAAACCGATCAGGTGTGGAAAATTTTTACAAAACGCGGGACTGTTGCAAACAAAAATAGCTCATTATAAGCCCGTCTATATTGGGGGCTCGAAATACCAACGAGAGCCTCTATTAACAAAAACATAATTATTAAAAACTTCTGCCTTGCAGAAAAAATAGCTTTTATTCATTCATGATACAGCAAAACAAAGGAGCTTCTCACCCGAGAAGCGGAGAAAAAACAGAACATCAGTCGCGGCACCGTCGTCCATTTTCTCATCAAACCGCCGTGGGAAACAAAGGCGAAATGCCAAAAAATACGCCGCAGCCATCATCGTCTCCGGAGCAAAAAGCACGGCAGGGGCACGGACACGGCCATGGAGGAAAGCGGCCGCACGGCGGCGGGCGCGGCGGTTCGCGCCGAGGGCAAAGAGAGCGTCCGAGGGCATCCCGTCCTCACGCACCGCAGCAAAAAAATTGGGCACCGGTTCCTCCGCCTGAAAAAGACGTAGTGCGGATTATTCCGCTTGGCGGGGTGGAAGAAATCGGTAAAAATATCACCGTTTTTGAAATAGGGAATGATATTTTCGTCGTTGATGCCGGTTTCCAATTCAGCGAAGACGACACCCCTGGTATCGATTACATCCTTCCAAACACCAAATATCTTGAGGAGCGGAAAGACAAAATCCGTGCCGTGTTTATTACCCACGGACACCTCGACCACATCGGCGGTATTCCCTACCTCATGGAAAAAATGGGCAACCCGCCAATGTATGCGCGAAATTTTACCTCACTCATGATAAAAAAGCGCCAGGAAGAATTCCCCCATCTCCCGCCGCTCGACCTTCGCATTGTTGAAAGCGGCAGCCGTTTAAAGGTGGGCTCTCTTTTCGTGAGATTCTTTGGAGTTACGCACGCAATTCCCGATTCAATGGGTATTATTTTCGAAACCCCGCACGGCGATGTTGTGCATACGGGAGACCTTCGCCTCGATCACATGGACGGCCACGTTTCCGAGATAGAAGAAGAAATATACGATTCGTTTAAAGCTCGCGAAGTGTTAGCACTTCTTACCGATTCGACGAACGCCGAAAATCCCGGATTTTCGATTTCGGAAAAAGTGGTGTACCAAAACATAGACGACATCATAAAAAATACCAAAGGCCGTCTTATCCTTTCAACCTTCGCGTCCCAAGTCGAGCGCATGCTTAAAATGATTGAGATATCCGAGAAATACGGAAAAAAAATCGTTGTTGAGGGACGAAGCATGAAAACCAACATCGAGGTGACAAAGGCGGCGGGGCTTCTCAAGATCGGCAAAGAATCACTCATTACCGTCGAGGAGATGGGCAATTATCCTGAAAACAAAATCGTGGCGCTCGTAACCGGAGCGCAAGGAGAAGAATTTGCGGCGCTAATGCGCATTGCAAATAAGACACACAAACACATCCGAATCTCTCCCCGGGATACCATTCTAATGTCTTCTTCTATTGTCCCGGGCAACGAACGAAACGTGCAAAAGCTGAAAGACAATTTGTCGCGGCAAGGCGCTCATATCATTCACTATAAAAATTCCGACGTCCATTCTTCCGGTCACGCCAACGGCGAAGAGCTGGCTTGGATACACGGCAAAATACACCCGAAGTTTTTTATTCCGATTCACGGATACCATTACATGCTCCGCGTGCACGCCGACATCGCGAAACGCATCGTTCCCGAAGACCATATCATCATTCCGGACAACGGCATGGTTATTGAAATCGTGAAAGGCGAAAAAATTATGGCTCGCAAAGAATCCGCTCCATCAAACCCGATTCTTGTCGACGGCTTTTCGGTCGGAGACGCACAAGAGGTAGTGCTTCGCGACCGCCAAATGCTTTCGCAAGACGGCATGTTCGTGGTTATTGCATCAATCGACACACGAACAGGGAAACTTCGAAAATCTCCCGATATCATTTCCCGAGGATTCGTCTATTTGCGAGAATCGCAAGAACTCCTCAAAGACGCGCGCAATGTCGTGAAAAAAACCATCGAAAAAGCGACCGCCGGAATGAACCCGATTAACTTCGAGTATGTAAAAAATATTCTCACCGACGACGTTTCTCGTTTCCTCTATCAAAAAACAAACAAGCGCCCCATTGTGATACCGGTTTTGTTGGGAATATAGTTTCCTCTTTCTGCCGTTTCAAGTACAATAAGGCGTATGCACGCTACGCAATCAATAGCGCAGGAAGAAAAACAGAGTGGTGGACTGCTCCGCGCCGTCTATGTATCAAGTTTCCTATTCGCTTTCCACGCGGCGCTTTTGGCATACATTGAATCCTCTTTTCTTGGAACCTTTTTGAATGACACGTTAGTCGGTACCGTTTTTGCCTTAGGGTCGGTTGCCTCTATTGTGGGACTCATTGCCATGCCTTCACTCCTCAACCGATACGGCAACTACCGGATTATTTTCTCGCTCATTCTTGTTGAAATCATTTCGCTCGCCATTTTGGCGAGCATGAAAAACCCGGTATGGTTTTTGGTACCTGTTTTTATTGTCCACCTTTCCATATTCCCGATAGCCCTTTTCAGCATGGACATTTTTTTGGAAAGCAATACCAAAAACGAGACGACCGGAAAAATTCGCGGCGTCTATTTGACGGCACAAAACGCAGCGTGGCTTGCTCCCCCGCTCATCGCCGGCCTCATACTGACCGACGGAGATTACTGGAAAATATTTGCAAGTGCCGGAGTTATTCTTTTTCCGGTTTTGGTCATCATCTTTGAAAAATTCAATGATTTTCGCGACCCTCCCTACGCGCACATTCCCCTCATCGGCACTCTGAGGGAGATTTGGACGCGAAAAGATATTTACCGTATTTTCATGTCGAATCTTCTCCTTTCGTTTTTTTTCTCTTGGATGGTAATTTACACCCCTCTCTATCTTCATAAGTATATGGGGATGGCGTGGGGAGATATCGGAATCATTTTCACTATAATGCTCGTTCCGTTTGTTCTTTTCGGCATCCCCTCAGGCAGTCTTTCCGACACGCGATTTGGAGAAAAAGAAATGCTTTCGCTCGGATTTCTCCTCATGGCAATAACAACCGGTCTCTTGACCTTTGTCACAAGCAAAAGCGTGCTACTCTGGGCAGCGCTTCTCTTCATGACAAGAATCGGAGCGACCCTCGTGCAAACCATGAACGAGAGTTATTTTTTCAAACAAATAAATGCTTCGGACGCCGCCATTATCAGCGTTTTTCGCTACACCCACCCCTTGGGCTACTTGCTCGGCCCCCTTGCAGCAAGCGCGCTGCTTGCGTTTATCGATTTTCGATTCATGTTTCTTATTTTGGGCATTATTGTCCTCTATGGACTTAGATATAGTCTCACCATCAAAGATACAAAATAAAGGTTTCGGGGCTCTGCTCCGAGGGATTGAAAAAACCACTTGGAAGCGAGGCCTCCAAGTGGTTTTTAAAATTTAGCTTTTTCTTTGCTGAAGAAAAAAATCGACAAAAGAAGACAGGTTATCAAAAATCTTTTCTTTGGGAACGCCCGCTTTTAAAAACGGTTTCTTTCCCCAGCTGCCCGAAGTTACGCCGATAAACGGAACGCCGCCGGCCGCTTTTGCCGCCTCCAAGTCAGGCGCCCAATCACCGATAAATAACGCCTGTTTTGTGGAAACACCGACCGTGTTCAGAATGTACTGAAGCGCAAACGGATGAGGTTTTGCAACCCCGGTGGTATCAGGATTGCTGATAACTTTAAACCATTTTTTGTGTATGCCGGTTGAAGCAAATCTCCATTGAAGCGTCCGCGTGCTGTTCGCCGTACACAGCGCGAGCACGACACCTTCTTTCCGCAACCTAAGAATTGCTTCTTTGCTTCCCTCAAGAAGCGGATACGGGTGCGCTTTTTCTATTGCCTCAAGTTCCTTGACGAACGCCGTGATCTCGTCTTGGGTGATTGCGGGCCAAAATAATTTTATATTCTCGCGCAGTCTGAATGCTCCGGTCTTTTTTCCGGTCCGTATATCGCCCATCCAAGAGCGTATCGGATCGAGTGAAAAATTAAATTGCAACGCTACCGCTTCCAAATTGGCCAAAAAATATTCACCCAGAGCTCCGATGACTCCGTCCCAATCAAGAATAACCACTTTGATATCTTTGTAACCATTCTTTTTATTCTTCGGTTTTCTTTTCACAACCCCCTCCTTTGCCGTTTGTGTGTATCAAATCAACATGCTTATCTGAGGATACGCTATCACGTTCAATCATCCGCTGCAAAGAGAGCATCGACACCGAAAGAGCATTAAAAAAACAGCTTGTTTTTTAGGCGAGATGTTTTTTGATAAAAATTAACGATGAGTTTTACTCGGTAAGCAGCGCCTCGCGGGTATATTTATTCGCCGGATCCCAAAGCATCCAACTTGAAAGCCCCGCATCGTAAGCGGCTTGCATTTGCGCCCGCACTTTTGACGCATCGTAGATACCGCCGTAATTAAAATCCTGAAGCCACGGGCGAAGCTTGTTTGGCGTTGAGCTTGCCGCAATAAGCCGAGTCACTGCGCTGTCCATGGAATATTTCACCACTTCATACGCATGCTCGTTCGGATTGGAAAATCCGTGAAACCCCGGCGGATAGTGGGACGGATATACCATCGGCGCAATAAAATCAAAAGACGGCTCGGCATATTCAAGAATTTGTCCGATATTCAAATCGTCGGTATTGGTGGTGGTCATACCGAATAAATCAGCCGACAGCGCGGCCCCCTTGTCGTGAATATCAGAGAGCGACTCCCTAAGAAATCGGAAAAAATCGCGGAGCACCAGAGCCTTCCCCAACGAGGCATCTCCATTCATTCGCGTTTCGCTCCATGGGAAATAAATATCGCGCATGTTTCCGTCCGAAGGAAATCGAATATAATCAAAATTGAGTTCATCAAATCCGAGCGCGTATGAAGCGCGCGCAAGGGCTGCAATATATTTCCACCCTTCTTCCGCCCCCGGGTCAATATACGAAAGCCCTTTATAATCTTTCCAGAGCGCGCTTTTATCGCTTTCTTTTTTAACTGCCAAATCAGGCCGAGCTTTTGCCAAAAAAGGGTCCTGGAAAACGGTGATTCTCCCGATGACGTAGACACCTTTTTTATGGAGCTCTCCAATAAACTCTCGGACATCAGGGAAACGTTTTTCAGACGCATCATATTTTGAAACAGCCGGATCATCCACCGGAAAGGCAATGTGCCCGCTGTAATCTTTTATATCAATCACCACCGCGTTTAGTTCGGTGGTATCAATAAGCGAAACGATGTGACCGCGAAGGCTTTTCGTACCCGCAACCCAGCTCGTCATATACACAGCACGAACGGTTTTGGGGGTAGGAACATGAGTCACCTCAAAAACAGGCGCTTCGTTTTCCTTTGGAGCCTCAAGAATGGCGGCCGCCCCCGACGACGCCTGCTTCTCGTAGGTAAGCGTATGCAGAGGAAGAATATCAAGCGATACAAAAAGCGATGTGGCGACAAAAGCAATGGCGGCAATTCCTTTCGGTCGGCGTAAAAAAATAAGCGCCTTTGACAATGAAAAACGCCCGTCTTGATTAAAGAACCGTGTCATAAGAACGATTATACAGTCGGAAATGATGAGCGATCGTTGGTCTTTTCATTCTCGACATATGAATCGGAGCTATGGATAAACTTATTTCCCTTCCACCGAAGATTTGATATCTCATTCGCAAAAAATACGATAGCGGCGATACTCAAACCGCCGATCGCAACAAACCAATCACGCACCGCCCCGGGGAACCCTAAAAACGGCAACAGCGCAACCAGCACGGCGATAATAATAATGCTCCATTTGTATGGCATAGATAGTAGCAAGTATATCAGAAAATATATTTATAGGGGAGATACCACGACCACAAACTCCCCCCGCACTTTGTCCGGATTCTTTTTAAAATAGTCATGCGCCTCTGACGCATTCCCCCTGATGATTTCTTCAAAAATTTTTGAAATTTCTCGGACGACGGCGATTGAGCGCGACGGAGAAAGAGCCACCTCAAGAGCGCCCAACGCCTTTAAAATCCGATGGGGTGATTCATAAAAAACGACCGTGCGCTCCGATGCGGCGATTTCTTTGAAAAGCGTTTGGCGGCCTTTTTTGTGCGGCAAAAACCCGAGGAAAAGAAAAGAATCTGCGGGGAAACCGGACACCGAGAGCGCGGCGACAACCGCGCTTGGCCCGGGGATAGGAACAATGGACACGTCTGCGCCGAGCGCTTCTCTCACCTCTGCCACTAACAGACTCCCCGGGTCGGAAATTGCGGGAGTACCGGCATCCGATACCAACGCAAGATTTTTTCCCTCACGAAGCAACTCGATAATTTTCTCTGACTTTGCGCTGGCGCTATAGGTATGATAACTCAGAGTCGGCGTATGAATATCATATCGCGCGAGTAATTTTTTCGTCACGCGCGTATCTTCACACAAAACAACATCAACCGTCTTGAGCGTTTCAAGCGCCCGAAGCGTGATGTCTTCTAAGTTTCCAATCGGTGTTGCGACAATATATAAAGTGGACATTGATGCGCGCGCCAGGAGTCGAACCTGGGACCTTTCGAGTATCAGTCGAATGCTCTACCAGCTGAGCTACGCGCGCACGGAGCAAATTGCTTCGTTCCAAATTGTGCGATAACCGCCTGGGCCTACCAAAACAGCTAGATGCACAATAAGAAGAATATAGCAAAAAAAGGATAGAACAGCAATTATATTTGCATAAATTTAATATATGAGTTATAGTAAAAACGTTAAAAAAGTTCTTTGTTTTAGAGGAAGAAAAGTAGTCCTTACCAACCGGCACCGCAAGGAGAGGAACAATGTGCAGAAAGAAAGATAGAACAAAAAATGGTGGGCACACCCATAACAACGGAAACGGAAAAGAATCCAGAAAGCTAAGTGACCAAGACCGTCAAAAACCGGCAGGATTCGGAAAAGGCTACACGAAAGAAAATCCACGAGGGAAAAAGGAGAAAGAAAAGAAACATCCGAACCCGAGATCCTTTCAAGAAAACACCTCGAAAAAATCGTCAGAATTTTGGCGGCGGCACTATCATCCGCCAAAATATTTACCACCGACAGAAACATTTGAAAAGACGCCTGATTTCCCCTAATAAGAAGTTTTATATAAAAACAACCCCGTCTGCGTAATCAGCAGACGGGGTATTTTTTATTTTACATATTCTTTATCGTATCGCCCTCCTTCGCGTTTCAGTCGGTCGAAAAAATCACACGATTTTTCGACCTCCTTCCCTTCAGAAACAACGGCGACGGACAAGCACTGACCACTTGAAGCGGATATTCGTACAACCGGAACCGTGAGCGGGTTTTCTCCGTACGCGACAACCGCAACAACCGCCGATCCAATACAGAGCAACAAAAAAACCGAATTCAAAAATGCTTTCACTTTTTTCTCCTTTTTTATTGTTATTAACAACATTTTCTGGCTTAAATGTTAGCATATTATAAACATTTTGTCAAGCTACACCGTAACCCTATTATACAAAAACTCCCCCGCTTTCGCCGGAGAGTTTTTGTATAAGTACGTATCATTCTTTCTTTTGTTCCGTTCAAGTCTCAAATTTGAGCTCCGAGACCAACACTCTTTTTGTCTTGTGCGAACACAAGACGATCGCCGTTTCACTCCGCTAAAAGCAGAGGCTTGTATTTAATATAATCCACGAGCAGCTTCCGCTACCCGTGCCTTGTTACGACTTCGTTCCTGTCACCGAGCTTACCTTAGGTCCGCCAAAGGCGAAATTTTGGGTATTCCCGGCTCCCTTAACGTGACGGGCGAATATCTTCTAGAAACTTAGAATTGATGTTCCCCTAAAATATTTTTTGATATTTTAGCCCCCCTGTCAGTCACGACAAGAGGCGACGTAGCGTGCGGATTTCCCGCACTACGCGAGCTCTAATGCATTGTTTGCTTTAGTGCAAACATTTTCTTTAATCCTGATTTTTTTAGATGCTCCCCTGCGTTTACCATTGCCATCATTTTACAAAAAGTTTTGAAATCGTTCTTTTTTGAAGAAAGTTTCAATTCGTTTTTCTGAAAAAAAGGCGTAATGATGCGATTGATATCATCTCTATTGTAGACTTCATACCGATAACAATGTTGATGATTCGGACGCGTATCTTTTTGAAAATACACGCTCCCGCAACCAAAAAATTTCTGTAGAGAATACAAAATGTGTTTATCTTTTTCGATGAGCTTGAGGTAGAATTTTGGTTCCACTCGTACTCGTCGTTTAACATCTTTATTCTTATTGGTATCGGTTACATAGACAGTGAAGCTTCCTTCGCCATCCACTAATCCTACAATATAATCTGGACTAAGATTTTTCATGCTAGAGTGAATCCTTTATTTCGCGAAAGCGAAACTACTATGATTCAGCTGACTTCTGACGCTGCGTAAGTTTCATTATACTCGCCTTGCGGTGAGATAACAACGTCAGATCTCCACAGGTTACGCGCCATTCTATTCCAAACATCCGTTACCGGCTTTTTTTGTATCTTCCCCGCCCTCACCACCCATTAGCGAGTCGATACGCCGTTTTTTTGTAAGGCTGTCTTTTGCATAAGGATCCTTCACCAAACACCTCACGGTGTTCGGCTATCCGTCTGCTACGCTTCCGCACAAAGTACAGAAGGAGTGGATTTAAACCACTTAGATTGGCGCGCTGCTGTGCGCTTTTATTGTGAGTACAAGACTTGAGAACGTATTCACCGCAGTGTGCTGACCTGCGATTACTAGCGATTCCGGCTTCATGAGGTCGAGTTGCAGACCTCAATCCGAACTGGGGCCACTTTTCTAAGGATTGGCTCGGA
>JACROH010000011.1 GCA_016214545.1 Candidatus Lloydbacteria bacterium | reverse complement strand
TCTGAAGTACTTGTACGGTTAATTGATGTCGTGTGTGCATATCCATATGCACATTAGGGTAGGATTTTTCGGTATCTAACGATACCTCGCATGGTTAGATTTTTCGGTATCTAATTCGAGGGCTTCCAAAAGAGGTCGTTTTTTGCTACACTTAAACATTGAGTGAAAGGGTATCCGTTGAAGTCAAACTTCAACGGACAAATTTCTAATGACCTGACAACCTAAAACCCAATACCTAGTACATGGCTCAAAATAAAGATGAAAATAAAATAGAGAACAAAAACGTTGTTCGGATAAATATCAGCGACGAGATGAAAAGCTCGTATCTTGATTATGCCATGTCGGTGATTACCGGCCGGGCATTGCCCGATTCTCGTGATGGCTTGAAACCGGTGCATCGGCGCATTTTGTTTGCAATGAATGATATCGGATTATCCTCTTCCGCAAAGTTTCGAAAATCGGCAACGGTCGTCGGCGAAGTGCTCGGTAAATATCACCCGCACGGAGACGCGTCGGTGTATGACGCCATGGTGAAAATGGCGCAGCTTTTTACCTATCGGTATCCGCTCGTGTTGGGACAGGGAAATTTTGGTTCAGTGGATGGTGACCCGCCGGCGGCGATGCGTTATACGGAAGCAAAAATGTCGCGGCTTTCGGGAGAATTGCTGCGGGACTTGGAAAAAGAAACGGTAGCATGGCGGCCGAATTATGACGGCACAAGAAACGAACCCGAGGTAATGCCTGCGGTTGTGCCCAATTTGCTGCTGAACGGTACGCTGGGTATTGCCGTCGGCATGGCGACAAACATTCCTCCGCACAATATGCGCGAGGTTATCGATGCAACGGCTCATTTGATAGATACCCCGGATGCAACAACCGAAGACTTGCTTGCCTTTGTAAAAGGGCCGGATTTCCCGACCGGTGGGGTTGTTTTCAATCAGCGCGATATCGCTCATGCCTATGCGACGGGGCGCGGCGGAGTAGTGTGCCGCGGAGAGGCGGAGGTTGTTGAAACAAAAGCGGGAGCGTTTCAGATTGTCGTTACCTCGCTGCCCTATCGGGTGAATAAGGCCGATTTGATTATGAAGATTGCCGACTTGGTGCGCGACAAAAAACTCGAGGGCATCAGGGGTTTGCGCGATGAATCAACCAAAGATACCCGAATTGTGATTGATTTGAAAACCGGAAGCCATCCGCAAAAAGTATTAAATTATCTTTATAAACATACCGACCTCGAATCGACCTTCCATTACAATATGTTGGCGCTCTCGGACGGCGTACCAAAAACATTTTCTCTCAAATCACTTCTTGCCGATTTTATTGTGCATCGGCGTACGGTGGTGCGGCGGCGCACGGAATTTGATTTGCGAAAAGCGGAAGATCGGGAGCATATTCTGCTCGGCTTGAAAAAAGCGCTGGACCATATTGACGCCATCATCAAAACAATCAAACAGTCAAAAGACGCGGTGGCGGCGCACGCAAATCTGATAAAAACCTTTACATTTTCGGCGTTGCAGGCGACGGCGATTCTTGAAATGCGTCTCCAAAAGCTCGCGGGGCTTGAACGGAAGAAGGTGGAAGATGAATTGGACGCCGTACAGGCGCTTATCAAAGAATTGAAAACGCTTTTGTCGAGTGAGAAAAAGATTTTTGGTGTCATCAAAACGGAATTGTCCAGCATCAAGGAGAAGTATGGTGATGAACGGAAAACCAAAGTCGTAAAAGGCGGTGTGAAAATGATTGACCCCGAAGACCTTATCCCCGACGAAGAAAGTGTGCTCGTATATACGGCGGGCGGATACATAAAACGCACGAATCCGGGAGAATACCGGCGGCAAAAGCGCGGCGGTGTCGGCGTGGTTGATTTGGACACTAAAGAAGAAGATTTTGTGACGATGTTTATCTCCACGAGTACGCACAGCGACCTTCTTTTTTTCACCGATCGCGGCAAAGTCTACCAGATAAAAATGCACGAGCTTCCGGAAGGCAAACGGGCAACGAAAGGCAAATCAATCATGAATTTTTTGTCGCTTGCTCCGGAAGAAAAAGTGACTTCGATTCTGCCTATGCCGAAAGCACTGAAAGAGAAAGCACTTTCGCTCCTGCTTATCACCAAGCATGGAATCGTGAAAAAAGCATCTGCCGCGAGTTTTCATGATGTGCGCCGAAGTGGCATCATTGCCATTACGCTTGGCTCCGGCGATGAATTACTCAAAGCGCATTTTGTTGAAAAAGGAGATGAAGTGATTCTTGCTACGGCGCGCGGGCAATCAATCCGGTTTAAAGAATCGGATGCCCGAGAAATGGGACGAACCGCCGGAGGAGTACGCGGGATGAAGATTGCGAAAAACGATGCGCTTGTCGGCGCCGATATCATTTCCAAAGGGGCAAATGACATCTCTCTTTTGGCTATGAGCGAGAACGGGTACGGAAAACAGACGGCTCTTTCGGAATATAAGACGCAGAAGCGCGGCGGTTCGGGTATCAAAACATTTAAAGTAACGCCAAAGACCGGGCCGCTCATTTCCGCAAAGGTGCTTAACAAAGAGCATGATGAGCTGGTTACCATTTCGAAAAAAAGCCAGGTCATTCGCGTTGGTACGAAAGAAATACCAACCTTAGGGCGTCAGACGCAAGGGGTTCGCGTCATGAAACTCCACGCGGGAGATAAAATCGCATCGCTCGTTCTTGCGCAGAAGTGCCTAATTTCTGGTATAGTTGATATAATAGGATAAAGGGCTTATGTTTTCCGACCCGCAAAAAAATGTTGCACAGCTTGACGTGCGCGAAGGCGACCACGTTGCTGATTTTGGGGCAGGTAGCGGCGCATATGCGTTTGCCATTGCCAGGCGAGTTGGCTCATCCGGCAGAGTCTATGCCATAGACATACAGAAAGAGTTGCTTGCAAAATTAAAAAATGAAGCGCGCCGAGAAAATATTTTCAATATTGAAATTATCTGGAGCGACCTTGACAATGAAAAAGGCACGGCGCTCCGCGAGGCGTCCGTCGATGCGTGTGTTGTTTCAAATCTTTTATTTCAAGTGTCTTCAAAAGAACAGGTGATTGCCGAAGTATGGCGTATTTTGAAACCGGGCGGGAAAATACTTATTATTGATTGGAATGACTCTTACGGAGGATTGGGACCCACCAATCAGGACGTATTTTCAAAGCAATCGGCGCAAGAACTTCTTTCAAAAGAAGGATTTGTATATGAAAAAGATATTGACGCGGGCGCGTATCATTACGGGATGATATTTAAAAAAAATAACAAAACAACATGAAAAATCTGAGCGCATTACAGGTTGGCATCCTTCTTTTTTCCGGTTTCGTGGCGGTGATTTCGGTACTCGTGTTTGCCGGGGTTATCCCGTGGTTTGGAAGCAAAAGCAATCAATTCGGCGGCGAAGCGGTACTCTGGGGTACGATGCCTGACATAGTGGTCAAATCTTTTTTTGACGACTTTAACAAAACTCACGAGAAGGAATTTAAAGTGGTATATGTTGCAAAATCCCCCGATACGTTTGATACGGAGCTTGTTGAAGCGCTTGCATCGGGGGCCGGTCCCGACATGATTTTTTTGCCGCACGATTTGCTCCTGCGCCATCAGGATAAAGTATCTCTCTTGCCGTATGCTTCCTTCTCTTTGCGCAATTTTAAAGATACCTTCATTGATGCAGGCGAATTATATCTTGAACCGCAGGGTATCATTGCGCTTCCCATAACTGTTGACCCGCTTGTGATGTATTGGAATAAAGATTTTCTATCATCACATGGGCGCGCGGAGCCGCCGCGTTTTTGGGATGAATTTTTGACGCTTGCGCCGGTGCTGTCGCTCCAGACAAAATCGGGCGATATAGAAGAAAGTGCCGTCGCGATGGGTGAGTCGGCGAACATCAAACATACCAAAGAGATTCTTTCTATGCTGATGCTCGAGGCTGGCAATCCGATTATCAGTCGGGATAGCAGCGGCAAATTAATCTCTTTGCTTGATGATTTGCTCGGGAATACGACTCCGCCGGCGGGCTCGGCGCTTCGTTTTTATACCGAATTTTCCAATCCAGCCAAGCGCACCTACTCATGGAATCGTTCTTTGCCGGAAGCAAAAGATTTGTTTATTG
>JACROH010000003.1 GCA_016214545.1 Candidatus Lloydbacteria bacterium | reverse complement strand
CGAAGACCGTTGTGATATCCGTTTCACCACAGGCGCAGTGTACACTAAATATACAAGGTAAATGGTCAAAAATCAAAAAATATAGTAAAATTTAAAGATAAAAGCAATTTCTAATATGGTTTCAAACATCTTTAAAATTCCAAAAGAAGTTTCACGAATAACAGACGCGCTCAAAGACAGCGGTTTTGAGGCGTATTTAGTTGGTGGATGTGTCCGTGAGCTTCTGCGTGATAAAAAACCAAAAGACTGGGACATCACAACAAATGCAAATCCGGAAGAGATACTCAAAGTCTTTGAAAAGACGCACAAAACGTTTTATGAGAATGATTACGGAACAGTTGGTGTTGTTATTGAAGAATGGCAAGAAAAAAAAGATGTTATTCATGAAACATCAGATTTTCTATCACATGAAACGTTTTTAGAACCAAATAACGATAATATCTATAAAGTAAGCCCTATTGTTGAAATAACTCCTTATCGGCTTGAAGCAAAATATAGTGATAGCCGACATCCTGATAAGGTTACTTTCAGTAAAAACATTGAAGACGACCTCAAAAGACGCGATTTTACAATGAACGCGATATCCTATGATCCAGACAAAAGACAGCTTATTGACCTATATAACGGACAAAAAGACATAAAAGACAAAATCATTCGTGCGGTCGGGAATCCCGAGGAGCGGTTTTCCGAAGATGCCCTGCGGATTGTTCGCGGTGTCCGTTTGGCGACCGAGCTTGGTTTTGAAATAGAAACGGAAACGAAAGAAGCGATTGCCAAAACAAACAACAAACTTTCTAATGTATCAATAGAGCGCATTCGTGATGAATTTGTGCGAATCATCATGTCGGAGCGGCCGATGTGGGGGATTGAGCTTGCGCGGGAGCTCGGAATTTTGAAGTACATTATCCCGGAGCTCGAAACGGGTATTGGTATTGAACAAAACGCCGCGCACGCTTTTCATGTATGGGAACACAATTTGCGTACGCTTCAACACGGCGCGAAGAAAAATTGGACATTGAAAGTGCGTATTGCCGCGCTTCTTCACGATGTGGCAAAGCCGCAAACGAGGCGCTGGTCAAATGAAAAGAATAATTGGACCTTTTATGGCCACGATGTCGTGGGGGCTCGGGTTGCCGAGAAGGTGATGGCGCGGCTCAAATTCCCGAAAAAACTCTCTCAAGACGTGGTGCTTTTGGTGCGGTATCATCTTTTCTTTTCCGATACGGAAAAAATCACCCATTCCGCCGTGCGGAGAATCGTGCGGAGCGTCGGCAAAGATAATATTTGGGATTTGATGAAGGTGCGGGCGTGCGACCGCATCGGCACCGGACGACCGAAAGAAAGTCCCTACCGCCTGCGCAAGTACGAGGCAATGATTGAGGAGGTTATGCGCGACCCGATCTCTGTCGGGGCTCTCAAAATTGACGGCGCAAAAATCATGGAAAAGACGGGGGAAAAGCCGGGGCCTCGAATCGGCTGGATTCTCCACGCGCTCCTGGAAGAGGTGATTGAAGACCCGAAAAAAAATACAGATGACTATTTAGAAGAACGCTTAAAAATCCTTGCGGCGCTTTCTGATAAAGAGCTTGAGGCGCTCGGACGTGCGGCAAAAGAGAAAAAAGAAGAAACGGAAGAGGCGGAAGTCAAAGAAATCCGCAAGCGGCATTGGGTGGAATAGGATATTACAAAACAGCATTTCAGACAGAGCACTCATAATTTCGCTTGCGAGCGTGGTTCCGCGAGGCTCTGCTAGAAATTCTGTTTTGTAATCCGTTGCGTGGAAAAAGGAGTTGGTAAAAATGCCATAAAATTATATAGTGAGTGTCAGATTATTGTTTTTTGAAAAAAGAGAAGGAGGATTTATGCTAAAACTTTCGCAGTATGCAGAATTGGAAAAAGATATTCCCTGCATCAACAAACTTCTTCGCCAGTTGCATCCCGAAGCGCCGAAAGTTACAAAGGAAATCATGGTAAAGATGCTTGAAAAATCGAATGTAAAAATCGCTATTTTACGGGATAAAAGCAAAAATAATCAAATTTTTGGCATGGCCTCACTTCACGTTATCCGAACCTTTTTTGGTTTGAAGGGGATTGTCGAAAATGTCATTGTTGACGAAGAATATCGAGGCAAAGGCCGCGGCAAAGAATTAATGAACGGCTTAATTGAAGCGGCGAAAAAGAAAGGGGTAGTATATCTCGAATTGACGAGCGGCCCCGAGAGACAGAATGCTCAAAAGATGTACGAATCATTGGGTTTTAAAAAACGGGAAACAAATGTGTATCGGCTCGAATTAAAATAAAGGTCTTGAATCTTTGGGACTTTTGATCCCTTGAATTCCACCGCAGGCGGTCGAAAAATCGGGGCTATCCACAACACATCGTGGATAGCCCTTTTCTGTTTTATAAACCTATCTCAACCCCTACCGGACAATGGTCGGAGCCCGGGACTTCGGAGAGGATGAAAGATTTTTGCAATTTTTTTTGGAGGGAAGGGGAGATAAAAACATAGTCAATGCGCCAGCCGACGTTTCGGTCGCGGGCGTGAGACTTCATATCCCAATACGAATAGGTGTCTTTTTTGTTCGGGTGCAGATGGCGAAAGGTGTCGAGGAAACCCGCGTATATCACTTCGTCAACCCACGCGCGCTCTTCAGGCAGAAAGCCGGTGTTTTTTTCGTTTTCTTTCGGGCGGGCCAAATCTATTTCTTCATGCGCGGTGTTCACATCTCCCATGAAAATAATATTTGGCTGTTTTTGGCGCAATTTTTCAACGTGCGTTAAAAAAGCATCGTAAAAATCAAGTTTGTATTTGAGCCGTTCCGGCCCGCCGCCTCCGTTTGGAAAATAGACGTTGAGTAAAATAAAATTATCAAAATGTGCCTCAAGAATGCGGCCCTCGTCGTCAAATTTTTTGATGCCGATGCCGTATTCAATTTTTTCGGGCTTTGTTTTTGTGTAGAGGGCGACGCCGCTATATCCTTTGCGGCCTTTGGATGACGCGAAATGGGTGTAGTAGCCTTTCGGCGCGCGGAGTTCATCGGGTAGTTGATGGTCGTCCGCTTTCGTTTCTTGCAAACCCAAAATGTCGGGGCTTTCGTCTTCCAGCCACTGCAAAAATCCTTTTTTGTGTACCGCGCGTATGCCGTTGACGTTCCAAGAGATGATTTTCATAACATTATTGTACCAAAAATTAGCATTGTGAATATGGGCTATTTTCGCTGTCTGCCATGAAACGCCTTATGCACCTCGCGGAGGTGTTTGTCGGTGACGTGCGTGTATACTTGCGTCGTTGCTATGTTTGCGTGCCCCTACATTGCCTGCACGGAGCGGAGGTCGGCGCCGTTTTGGAGGAGGTCGGTGGCGAAGCTGTGCCGGATAACGTGTGGAGTCACTTTTTTTGAAATGCCCGCCTTGATGGCGTATTGTCCGATGATGCGTTCTACCGAGCGCGGAGTGAGGCGGAGCGATTCATCCCGTGCGGCGCGCACTCCGCCAACCCGAATGAAAAGTGCGTCGTCGGTGTCGGTGCGTTCCGCCAGATATTTTTTGAGCGCTTCGCGCGCGGAAGGGGAGAGAAACACAACGCGCACCTTTTCGCCCTTTCCGCGAATTGAAAATTCGTCTTTTGAAATATCCAAATCGCGAGAAAGCGAACAGAGCTCGGAAACACGAAGACCGGTTGAAAAAAGAAGCTCAAGCAGGGCTTTGTCGCGGAGTGAGGGGAGGCCGTCTCCCTCAGGCGCTTTCATGAGCCGCTCAAGCTCTTCGGCGGAGATGAGATCAAGGCTCCGTTCGGAAACTTTTGCAAGCTCAATGCGCTCGGGAGCGAGCGTCGGTATGGCGCGCTTGTGCAGGTATTTTAAAAAAGAGCGGAGGGCGATAAGGTAGTAATTCTGCGTTTTCTTTTTTAGGGTGCCTCCTTGTGCCGGTTGTCGGTTGAGCCATAGGCGAAATTGGCGGAGAGTCTCGTCGGTGATATCTTCAGGAGATTTTATTTTTGAAAAAGAAAGAAAGCGCTCTAGATAGCGGTCATAATTTTCAACTGTTTTGATGCCGCGCCCCTTTTCAATTTCTATGTGCTCGAGAAATTCATTTTTGAGGGAATGAATATTGTGCGACATACCTATAGCATACGCGGTTGCCACAAAAAAGCGAAGCAGAATAAAACCTGCTTCGCCTGTTGAGATTGTTTATGGGATGGGAACCAGCGCCCGCATTCCGCTTCCAAGAAGGGAGCCGATGGCGCCGCTGGGACACTTTAAAAGAGCCTCTTCTGTTTTTGGTTCGTAGACTTCCCCGCCCTTTATTAGAGTGTCGGACACATGCCCGCCCTCAAACAAAATGATGAAGGTAAAATCGTAGCCATACCGCAAAGACTCATCTCTGTTTACGCAAATACGGTCTGCGTCGGAAACAATATTTGTTTCGCGGTATTCTTGCGCGCTGATGTTTCCGAGAAACACGCCGTACTCCTGAACCTCTTTGATTCCGGAGAATGTTTGCTGGAAGTTCCCTCTTCCGGCCGCCTCAAGCGCTTTTGTTCCCCGATACTCCTGGGTGTTTGACCGGAATTTTGTGCACAAAGGGTTGAGGCAGATGGTAAATCCTTTTTGGGTAACCTCGGTCACGGTGTCTCCGAGGCTATCGGTTTTTTTGTCGGTGACGCGGATTTTTCTGAATTGTTCCAGCATCTTTTCAATATTGGCCACGCAGTGTTTGTTTTCGGCGTTTGCTTCACAGGGAAACAACCCGGTGGTAACTGTTTTTACTTCGCTTTTCTGGATGATGCTGTGGCGTGTTGATGACGCGCATCCTATGGGGACGCATAGGATATATAACAAGATACCCCTCACTATGATGTAGCGCATGCAGGGACCTCCGTTGGATAAGAACGTTATTTTTCAAGAGAAACCTTCTTTTACCATGATAGAGGAAGGAATCTTTTACGCAAGCGTAAAGGATTATTGCAAAAAGATTTAATATGTGTTAGCATGAAAAAATGTTAACGAAGAGCCGAAAAGAAAAAGTGGTAAAAGAGAGCCGTATTCATGAAAAAGATACCGGTTCCCCAGAGGTGCAAATTGCGGTATTAACCGAACAAATTGCCCGTCTTTCGGCACACTTGAAAAAAAATAAAAAAGACAATCATTCGCGCCGCGGGCTTCTTAAAATGGTTGCCGATCGTCGCAAGCACATGAAATATCTCCAAAAGAAAGACGAGTCTCGCTATGGAAAAATTACCAAGAAGCTCAAATTAAAAAAATAATCCGCCTCCTGGGCGGATTATTTTTTTAATGACAATTATGCTATGCTTACTATGCGGTCGTTTTTATTTTTTTTAATATCATTATCATTTATTTTTAATACTATCGAATATGCCAGTTATTAAGCATAAAGACCAACGGGTGGGTGTTTTTATTGATACGCAAAATCTCTACCACACGGCAAAAAATTTATACAAACAGCGGGTCAATTTTGACGCGGTGCTGAAAGAGGCCGTCGCGGGACGCAACCTCATTCGCGCGCTTGCCTACGTGGTAACGACGGAATCGGGCGAAGAGAAGAATTTTTTTGAGGCACTTGGCAAAATGGGGATTGAGGTTATGACTAAAGATTTGCAGGTGTTTTACGGCGGAGCAAAAAAGGCGGATTGGGACGTGGGGCTCGCGGTAGACGCGATACGCCTTTCGTCAAAGCTTGACGCGGTGGTGATTGTCTCCGGAGACGGCGATTTCATCCCGCTTGTGGAGTTTTTGAAATACCATGCCGGCGTGCAGGTGGAAGTGGTGTCGTTTGGCAAATCTTCGTCGCTTCGCCTGAAAGAAGCGGCAGATGATTTCATTGACCTCTGCGAAAATCCGAAAAATTATTTGATCGGCGGCGGACGGGGGAGGAAGTAAGAGAGATTAAAATAGGACTATACAAAAACGCCCTTGAAACAAGGGCGTTTTTGTTTGTTTTTAAGAACATTAGGGGGTTGACAAAATAAACAGAACGTGCTAAACCATAACGAGAAAATTTATAGTGAACATTCACAATAAAAAACCTGAAAGGGGAGGAAAATCAAATGAGAAGAGAAGAAGTGGCAAAGAAGATCCACTGGGAGTTTATTATTTGGGCTTTTGGTTTTATCAACGTTGTGGCAATGCTCCCGCAGTTGATAAGAATCATTCAAACCAAAAATGTCGAAGGGCTGTCTCTTGAGATGTTCGTTACCTATTTTTTCATCCAAGTCGCTTTCTCGTTCGAGGGCTACTTCAAGAGAAATAGAATGTTTATGACGTGTCTTGGGTTAAGCTCTCTCATTAGTGCGGCGACCATTGCGCTTATATTCTACCTCCGGCACTTCGGGTGAAGCCGAACTATGATCAAATAAAAAGACCTCTTTATAATTCGATTCGAATTTTATAAAGAGGTCTTTTCTTTTTCAATTTTTATAAAAATATTTTTTAGTAAAAAATCGCTCGTGTTTGTTATTGGTTGTATCCTTAATAAGAATCTGCTACAACAAAGGAAGTCTTTATCAAGAATAATCGCTGGCCTCCGGATACCGAGTATTGAATGGGTGTTCAATGCTTCCATTCGAAGGGCAGCCACATAGCTATGCAGAAAAAAGAGTTTTCTACGGAGATTGGCGGGAAAACACTGACTGCGACTTTCTCCGATTTAGCAGACCAGGCAAACGGGTCGGTCATTCTTTCATACGGCAACACGACGGTGCTTGCCACGGCGGTGATGTCTCCCGAACGGCGAAACGAACTTGATTTCTTTCCGCTCACCGTTGATTACGAAGAGAGGTTTTACGCGGCGGGGGCGATTTTGGGGAGCCGCTTCGTGCGGCGGGAAGGGAAACCTTCCGATGAGGCGATTTTAACCGGTCGGGTGATTGACCGCACGATTCGACCCCTTTTTGACCAATCGCTCCGGAATGATTTACAGGTCATTATCACGGTGCTCTCCATTGCGGAAGATGACCCCGATATTTTGGCGCTCAACGCGGCGTCTTTGGCGCTCGCGACCTCAAACATTCCATGGAACGGTCCGGTATCGGCGGTGCGCATAGGCAAGCACAAAGGAAAAGATTCTTTGGAAGTGAATCCGCGATACGATTTCAGAAACAGCCCCGACTCGGAACTTGATTTCATTGTTTCCGGCAAAGACGGGAAAATCGTCATGATTGAAGGAGGCGTGTTTGAAATGACGGAGTCCTTCGTGGGCGACGTATTTGAAAAAGCCGTTGAAGAAATTGAAAAACTACAGACGTTTCAGAAAAAAATAATCAAAGAAATCGGAAAAGAAAAAATAATTCTTGAAAAAGAAGAAGTGTTTGACGATGTCAAAGAGCTTTTTGCCGAAAAAATATTGCCGAAACTTGACGCGGCGATATTTTCGCACGGCGCGGGATACACCGGCATGAACGCACTCATGGGACAGTGGGAAGGGTTGCTTGCCGAAGAACTTCCGGAGGCGAATAAAGCGCTCGCGTCTCACTATTTTGAAGAGATGGTGGACGAAATACTGCACGAAGAGGCGATAGAGAGGAATCGCCGCGCGGACGGGCGCGCGATGGACGCCTTGCGCGAGATCCAAGCACAGGCGGGAGGCATTTCACCGGTGCTTCACGGAACGGGAATTTTTTACCGCGGGGGAACACACATTTTGTCGGCACTTACCTTGGGAGGCCCCGGGGATTCGCAGGTGATTGAAGGAATGGAAGTGCACGCGAAAAAACGTTTCATGCACCATTACAATTTTCCGCCATTTTCTTCGGGGGAGACGGGGCGCGTCGGCAATACCAACCGCCGCATGATAGGACACGGAGCCCTCGCCGAGCGCGCGCTTGCCGCTGTCGTTCCTTCGCAGGAACTATTTCCATATACTATTCGCATCGTTTCAGAATCAATGGCGTCAAACGGCTCCACTTCCATGGGTTCGGTCTGCGGAAGTTCGCTTGCGCTCATGGACGCAGGAGTGCCCATCAAACGACCTGTCGCCGGTATTGCCATGGGGCTTATGTCGCGCTCGGACGGCGCCTACAAAATTCTCACGGATATCCAGGGGCCGGAAGACCATCACGGAGATATGGATTTCAAAGTGGCGGGCACGAGCGAAGGGGTGACGGCGATTCAGCTTGATATTAAGGTGGACAGCATTCCGGTTTCTATTTTACGGGAAGCGCTTGAAGAGGCGCGCGAGGCGCGGTTAAAAATTCTTGCGGTGATGACCAAGGCGATTGCCGAGCCCCGGTCGGACATTTCTCCGTACGCGCCAAAAATTTTGATGCTTAAAATTGATGCTGGTAAGATTGGCGCGGTCATCGGGCCGGGAGGAAAGGTAATCAATAAAATAAAAGAAGAGACCGGGGTTCTCGCGATTGATATTTCGGATGACGGCACGGTCTATATCACTGGCAAAAACGGCACTGCCGAAAAAGCGCACAAAATTATCAACGACATGACGCGCGAATATCACGCAGGAGAGATGTTTCACGGAAAAGTAACGAAGCTCTTTGACTTCGGAGCGCTCGTTGAAGTCGGGGCGGGGCGCGAAGGGCTTGTGCATGTTTCTGAAATGGCGCCGTTTCGCGTGGGGCGCGTTGAAGAAGTAGTTTCTTTGGGCGAAATTGTGCCGGTTATTGTGAAAGAAACCGACGAGAGCGGAAAAATAAAATTGTCTATCAAAGATGCGGACCTTGAATTCGCTTCACGCAAAGGGGTGAAACCCGCGCCGATGGGTTCCTATGAAAACGGCAATGGAAACAGCGGACGCAAGCCATATCATCGTGATAACCACTCCCGCGGCAATACACATTTCAGTCGTTAAGGTTCCCACTGTATAAGCCCGGAAAAATCGGTAAAGGACCGTCCTTTGCCGATTTTTTTGTTTATTCGCACACGCCAAAACTTTTTAATAATTGCAACAAAATGGTAAAATAAAAGAAACCCAATCTATGGAACCGGAAAATAATCAAAATCAAACACCTCAAAACGAAGTGGTCTCCTCAAAGCCGATTGTTCGTACGTATCAATCTGACCTCGCGGCCGCTCTCAAAGAGAAAAAAGGGTCAGTCGTCAGCATCGCCGCGGCGGAAGAAAGACGCCGCCAAGAGCATGACGTGGTGTTTGAACCGGACGCCGACACGGCAAGAAAAAAGAAATGGCTTTTGGTCGCCGCGGTTTCTTTGGGGGTTATCGGGATCGGGGTGTTCGCCATTTTATTTTTTGGAAAACAAGAAACTGCGCCTACGGGACCCACGTCCTTTGCCGTGCCGAATGTTATTTTTGTAAATTCCCAAAGAGAAATGTCTTTTGACGGAGAAACTCGCGACACCCTTGTTCCAAAAATTGGAAAAGAAATACAAGGAGCGAATGTCAGGCTCGACTTCATAGAGAATCTTTTTTTTACCAAGGTCATCGGAGGGGCAAAGGAGCTTGTCCCCGTCAGAGATTTTTTCTCGCTTTCTTTGGAGCATATCCAGCCGTCGCTTTTGCGGTCGTTTGAAGGAGACTATATGTTGGGTATTCACGCATTTAATGGCAACATTCCTTTTCTCATTATTCGACTCAATTCTTTTGAAAACGCGTTTTCCGGCATGCTCAAATGGGAAACCTTTATGGCCGACGACCTCTTGCCGCTCTTTGGCAAAGGAGAAGTGTTAAAAACACTCACCCAGGCGGAACATTTTGAAGATTACCTTTTTATTAATCAAGACACACGGGTGCTGCGAAACAAAATGGGGGACATTGTCTTGCTCTATGCTTTTCCCGATCGCAATACTCTGGTGATTACCACCAGTCAGGATACTTTCAAGGAAATTATAGACCGATTAAAAACGCCGAAACCGGCGGTACAATGAAAGAGCGGGGATTTTTTCACCGCCCCTATCTTTTCTTTTGTTGTCAAGAAGTTGTTTCCGTTCAATTTCTGTTATGATAACTAGTATGACAAACATAGACATTCCTTTTTTTAAAAGTAAACTCGCGGAAGAAAAAAAACTTCTTGAGCGGGAGCTTTCTCAGGTCGGACATGTGAATCCTGATAATCCGGCTGATTGGGAAGGAGAGCCTGCAAAAATGGATATTTCAGAGGCGGACAAAAACGAACGCGCCGACCGCATCGAAGAATTTGAAACAAACGCAGCGATTGAAGTAACACTTGAGAACCGTCTCAATGAGATTGCAAGCGCGTTTGACCGGATGGAAGCGGGGACCTATGGAGTGTGCGAAATTGGAGGAGAAAAAATTGAACACGACCGGCTTATGGCAAATCCTGCGGCACGCACCTGCAAAGCCCATATCAACGAACCTCTCCCGTAATCTCGTCTTTGTCGTTCAGTCTCATTATTACGCCCACCAATCGGCTTAACGGTTACACCCAAACCATGTCATTCTCCAAAGTATATTCTGCGCAGCCGGTGGGTATTGGCGCGCGGATTATTGATGTAGAAACGGATATTTCAAAAAAGACGCTGCACGCATTTGCGATTGTGGGTCTCCCCGACAAGGCCGTAGAAGAATCGCGGGATAGAGTGTCGGCTGCAATAAAAAATTCAGGATTCATTTCTCCGAAATCGCACAATCAAAAAATTGTCATATCGCTTGCTCCTGCGGACTTGAGAAAAGAGGGTCCGCTTTTTGATACCGCAATCGCTATGTCATATCTTTTATCGGCCGGCGATATTTCTTTTGACCCGTCAGGAAAACTTTTTTTTGGGGAACTTTCTCTTGATGGGGCGTTGCGTCCGATCCGCGGGGCACTCCCGCTTGTTGCCGAGGCAAAAAAACGCGGATTGACGGAAATTTTTCTTCCCTACGAAAATGCCCGCGAAGCCGCTGCCATCGACGGCGTCAGTATTTTCCCCGCAAAACATCTGAAAGAAATTATCAGTCACTTGGACTGTTCACCGGTTGCGTCTCGCCGCTCGCACGAAGAGTTGTTTATTTCTCTTTTGCCGCACGATAAAACCGAACTTTCTTCTTTTGAACACATCATTGATGCGCCGTTTGATTTTTCGGACATTAAGGGGCAGGCCGCGGCCAAAAGAGGTCTTCTTATTGCGGCGGCCGGAGGGCACAACATATTACTACATGGTCCGCCCGGGACAGGGAAGACAATGCTTGCCCGCGCGTTTGCGGGAATTTTGCCGCCGCTCTCTTTTGATGAAGTACTTGAGGTCAGCGGTATTCATTCCATCGCGGGAGCGCTCGAAAAAAATCTTATTACGACACCTCCGTTTCGCGCTCCACACCACACGGCGTCGTACGTGTCTCTCGTCGGTGGAGGGGCGTTTCCTCGTCCGGGAGAAATCACGCTCGCGCACCGAGGGGTTCTTTTTGCCGATGAATTTCCTGAATTTGAACGGCGGGTAATCGAAGCGCTCCGTCAGCCGCTTGAGGACAAAGTCGTTTCGGTTTCTCGCGCGAAATCCTCCGCGCTGTTTCCGGCCGATTTTATTCTTGTGGCGGCGATGAATCCGTGTCCGTGCGGGTACGCCGGCTCGTCAAAAAAACAATGTGTTTGCTCTGCCGGAGACATTGCCCGATACCAGCGTAAAGTATCCGGGCCTATAATAGACCGTATCGATGTGTGGGTGCAGGTGGGGGATGTGGATTACGCTGAGCTTGCAGAACAAAAGAGCGTGAAAAATGAAACCGAGCTGTTTCGGGGGCAGGTTGCCAGTGCCCGAGCGGCGCAAGAAAAACGTTTTGCGGCGGAAAAAAGCACCGACAGAAAAAGGAGAGTGCGCCGGCTCAACAGCGCGATGACGGCACGCGATATTTCGGGGTTAGCTCTCTCTCCTCCCGTGAAACGACTCTTGTCCGCTTCGGCGGAACGCTTAAGTGTATCGGCCCGCGGGTATCATAAAATATTAAAATTGGCGCGGACGATTGCCGATTTGGCGGGAGAGGAAAATATCGGTGAAGGGCACCTTCTCGAAGCGCTCCAGTATCGGCAGCGATAGCCACCGCTTTCAGGCTTGCGAATATTTCACGCAGAGTGTTTAAAGAAGCGTTATTGTGCGGTATACTTACGATATGAAGGTCCTATCGAAACATCGCGGTTTTTTTGATTTTTTTCCGCCCCCGAAATTTTTAAGCATGCTGCCGGCAGGAGTTGCTGTTTCCGATGATTCGGTAAAGTGTATTGAGCTGGTAGCCACGCCAAGTGGTATGCGAATAGGCAGATTTGGAGAAGAAATTATTCCGAGCGGCGCTATTTCAAACGGAGTTATTCAAAATGCCGCTCTGGTTGAAAAAGCGCTTTCGTCTCTCCAAACAAAACATAACCTTTCTTTTGTTCGGGCCTCTTTTCCCGAAAAAGAGGCGTATCTCTTGGAGCGTTCACTCCCTCTTGCGCCGAGGGAATCTTTGCGCGAGACGATTGAATCCCAATTTGAAGAATATGTACCGATGAGGCGCGCAGAATCCGTTTTTGATTTTGATGTTGCCGGTGTTTCAGAAAAACAAGGGATTGCCCGCGTGCAGGTATCGGCGGCCTCGCAGGCATTTGCTCGGACGTATGAGTCGGTTTTTAGAAATGCGGGAATGTTGCCGCTTGCTTTTGAAGCAGAAGAGCAAGCGCTTGCGCGAGCGATTGTGCAAGAGGGCGCCCCGGGGACGGCGCTTGTCGTCGATATCGGGAAACGGGAGACAACCTTTGCCATTGTTCACGAGGGCTCGGTATGGTTTACTTCCTCTTTTGAGTTTGGAGGCGAGTCAATTACGCAGGCGCTTGGCGAAGCGCTCTCGCTCCCCCTTGCAAAAGCGGAACAGGTCAAATGCTTATACGGGGTTGTTCCTCCCTCGTCGCATAAAGAGGTCGCGGAAGAAATTTTGAAACAGCTTAAGCCGATAGAAGAAAAAATACGTCAGCATTTGTCGTATCAAGAAACGCTCCAAAACAAAAAAATGCCGGTTGAGCGGGTGATCATGAGCGGAGGGGGAAGCAACCTTCCGGGGTTTGCGGAATATCTCGAACAATCCCTCGGTATTCCGGTAACACTTGCAAACCCGTGGGTCAATATCATTTCATTTGATGAGTATGTCCCAACCATTCCTCTTGAAGAGGCCCTTCGATATGCGTCGGCAATAGGTCTTGCGATGATGTCTGCAAACAACTGATTAATCTCACTTCATTATTAATTATGGCCAACCTTCTTTTACCTGAGTCGCAAGAAAAAATTCGCCAAGAGTACCGGCTTCGCCGCGCGGTAATTATATTTTTTTTGCTGGCTGCCATTATTATATTTGCCGGCATCCTCCTTGCGCCTTCGCTTCTCCTTTCGTCTATTAAGGCAAAAGAATCTGAAATGCGACTGGCGCTCTTGCGCGGCGGGCAGACACAAAACGCCGAAGAGCAAATGCAAAATATCATCTCTCGGGCAAATGCAAATGTTGAGCTCCTGGAAGAAGACGCCTCCCCGATGCCGGTTATCGGAGGGTTGACGCGGTATCTTTTAAACACAAAGCCTGAAGACATCGCGATCACCGGTCTGCTATACGAAAAGGCGAAAAATAACGCCCTCGATAAAGTGTCGCTGCGCGGGATTGCCGCAAGCCGCGAAGCGCTTCTTTCGTACGTTACGTTTCTTGAAACAAATGGATATTTTGCCGAAGCGGTGCTGCCCGTGTCCCATTTTGTTCAGGAAAAGAATATTCTGTTTACTATTTCATTGACGATAAAGCCGCGGGACAAATAAGTTACCGTCAAAGGGGCTTCCAAACAGAAATTGATTATGAATATAAACCAAAAAACAAAAAAAATAGCTTCTGTCGTCGGGACATCGGCCCTCGCGCTGTTTGCTGTGTATGCGGCTTTGGTATTTTGGGTTGTTCGTACGGTTGATAAAGCCGTGTTTGTGTTGGGAGAGATTGCGGAGGAAACTCATAAAGAAGAAAATCTTCGCTTGTTGAAAAACAGCGTGCAAAATACGGAAGGGGACCGTGCTCAAATTGCAGCACTCTTTGTTTCAGAAGACGGCATCGTTTCTTTTATAGAGCGAGTCGAATCACTCGGTGTTTCTTCTCACGCGCAGGTTCTGCTGCAGTCGGTGAGTGTGGAGGGGGGGGTGCTTAAGCTCGATATTTCAGCAACGGGAGCTTTTTCCGAGGTCTTTCATTTTCTTACGCTTCTGGAAAAACTGCCGTATCGGACCGTGTTTGAAAAGGTTAGCATTCTTAAACTTCCTGAAGATAAAAAAGGGAACGAATGGCAAGCGCTCGCCACGTTTGATTTGTTGAGTTTTAATAGTGCCACGGGGGCCGGTGATAAAAAATAATATGAAGTCGTTTAATTTCAAACAACTGTTGAAGTTTGTTGGGAGAAAAGATTCTTATGAGCGCAAAGAAGTTATCCCCGCTTCGCGTGATTGGAAGGTTCTCCTGGTCTCGGCTATTGTGGGGACGGTCTTTGTGGCAATCGGGAGTGCTTATTTGTTTTTTGAAATCGATAATGAGCGGATTTTCCAGAATCGACGGCCCCCGTCTTCTCTTCCGGTTGTCATAGACAGAGAACGTATGGAAAAAGCAATCGGATATTTTGAAGAAAAGACACGACAATTTGAGGCTCTTTCTCGCGAAGCGCCGAAAGTGGCCGACCCTTCCGTTCCCGCGTCGGTTCACTAGGCAGAATATTTTAGGTTGCGTGTTGGTAGGGTTAGAGTTATGTGGTATAATCCATATATATTTATGCCATATAAACACAGAGAAGATTTATATAAAGCACAAAAAAGGCACCGCGTTAAAATAAGGGAGCGGTTGCTAGATTTTTTGTCCTCAAAACAATGTGTTGATTGTGGAGAGAAGGATCCTGTTGTTCTTGATTTTGATCATTTAAATCCGCATACTAAATTTAAATCTGTGGCAAAAATGCTATCGGGGCATTATTCATGGAAATCAGTTTTGATAGAAATAAATAAATGTGACATAAGGTGTGCTAATTGTCATAGGCGCAAATCTTACATTCAGCTTGGTTATTGGGGTAAAACAAAGAAATAATAAACACAGAGCAAATAATTATCAATATTTAGTCCCCGTAGTTTAATGGATAAAACGAGAGCCTTCTAAGCTCTAGATCAAGGTTCGATTCCTTGCGGGGGCATACTTTTAAATTATGGAATATATAAGCAGAAAAATGATCAAGCCGCATGACTTGAATTCCGCGAACACGCTTTTTGGCGGGCGGCTTTTGGAGTGGATTGATGAAGAGTGTGCGGTGTACAGCATTTGCAAGTTGGGCACCAAACACATCACGACAAAATTCATCAGCGAAATTGATTTTGTCAGACCAGCAAAGCAAGGTGATATTATTGAAATCGGAGTTGAGGATGCCGCCGTCGGGCGCACGTCATTTTCTATTCGATGTAGCGTGCGCAATTACACTACGAAAGAAGAAATCGTGAACATAGCAAAAATTGTGTACGTCGCGATTGACGAAAAGGGGAGGCCCGTGGCGCATGGGGTGAAAAAATAAATAAAAACCCCCGGCGAAGGATGGTCCTTCAGAGGGGGTTCTGGATTTTTAATTAGGGTGTCTCAGACCTTAATAGGCGATAGTTTCTTAACAAATGGGAGGCTTTCGATATAATTCTTTCCCATCGTTGTCCACTATAATGAACGACTTACCCTTCAAAGACAGGAGCTTATTGCACTTTTGACAATTCTCGCTTGCAACAGCCCCACCAAACGGACCACCAAAATCATTCGAATTGACTTTTGTTTTACAACACGGGAATTCTATATATGTTCCTTTGTCATTCTTAATTACCCTAATTTGATTACTGTCCATTTGAACCTCCTTAATGAATTTGTGTAGCTTCGGGGCCATCCCTCAGCTTTCTGATATTGAGTATATTCTAAACAAACAACTTTGTCAAGTATTTGATTTATTTTTACCTATAGTGTATATTAGAAATATACAATTAATCAAAAAAACCCTTATTTTATGGCTACAAATCAAGAAACAGAAATAAAGAAAAGTCTACACACTGCCCTAAAGGAATTAGGCCTTTTAGAGTCTGAGGCGAATCTTTATCTAACATCTCTTACTCTCGGTCCCACAAGTATTGCAATATTAGCCGAGCATCTTAATACCTCTCGTCCTAATGTCTACAAAGCTATTTCGGGCTTAGAAAAACACAGGCTAGCGAAGTTTTCGGAGAAAAAACGTTATGCAAGAATATTTGTGGTAGAGCCACCGACTTTGATATTAGAACTTTTGCAGGACAAAAGAGAAACAATGGCAAATCTTGATCAAACACTTGTTGTGGCAATGCCAGAACTTCTTGCTAATTATCATCAAGGTGAAACCCCGACCAAGATACGAGTTTATGATAGTCGTGAGCAGTGGATGAAAATATTTTTTCAAATTCTTGATGAAGCAAAAGAAAGCATCAAATACTTAGGTTCAGCTGACGATTTTATTGGACTTATCGGATGGAACACAGAGAATGAATGGATAAAAAAGAGAAAAGAAAAAGGTATTCATATAGACTGTCTCCTTACTTCCGGTGAAGACGCCGATACTCTGCAGGAGACAGACGCCGAAGGAATGAGAACAACCAAAATATTCAAAGGTTCTATTCGATTCGTAACTGGATTTATGCTTTATGCGAACAAAGTTATTATATGGCAACCAAAAGCACCGCTCCTAGTTCTTATTGAGGACGAATATATTGTAGCAATGTTTAAAAGTATATTTGAGGTATTGTGGAAAAAAGAAGAAAAAATTAATTCCTAATCCTCACAAAAATCCTCAATGAGTCTTGCGAAGCTCCATGTATTCGCTTCTCACGTCCGCCTCGGGCGGACTCCGCGCGACGCTTTTCTTGCAAGAAAAGCTGCGCCTCAGCGCGCACGGCACTCACTTCGTTCGTTTGTGCGCGCTTTTTTAGACTTGGTCACGAATAAATTTTCTGACGAAAATTTTTCTCGCGCGCTCATTTTTGGTGCGCGCTGAGGGACTTGAACCCCCGACCTTCCCGGTGTAAACGGGTTGCTCTACCAACTGAGCTAAGCGCGCATTCTTATTTAAATCTCAAAAATTTCAATTAATTATATCTTGCGCCTTTTGAGCCTACCAAGACAGCTAAGCGCGCAAATATAATTTCTCGCAACGCCTTTTACTGTAGCATAGATTTTGATATTTCCAATATTTATTGACAAAGAGCATCTTGCCGTGTTAAAGTTTTTCCCAGTTATTCACAGTTTTTTGACACACAAACTCTTACAAAGGAGGCAGCCATGCTTAAAGAAATTACAGTGGATTTGGGCAAATATTTTCCCGTTGGTCATCGTCTAAAAATGGGGAAGTGGAAATGGGAACTCCCGTTCCCTCTGCAAAGTGACCCGGATAAGTTGCGAATCAGTTTTCTTGGTTGCGGCTCGGCGTTTTCAAACAACCAGTTTCAGAGTAATCTGATCGTCACCAAAGGGAAGACGTCGGTTTTTGTTGATCTGGGGACGAAGGCAACCTTCCGAATGCGCGAATTTGGGTTATCGGTAAACGACATCAAACATATTATCGTGACCCATAGCCATGCCGACCACATCGGCTCGCTTGAAGAATGCGGACTCAAGGCGCGATATGAAGCGCCGGTGAAAAAGGCCATGGAGGGATACACACCCGGAACGCCGGCGTTTCTCGAACGCATCAATGAAATCAAGGCCGGAAAAGAAATGCTTCCGTATCTGCATGTGCCGTATGAGTATGCCAAAGCTCTTTGGGAGAAGAGTCTCGTGGGAGGTATGGGGTACTCTGAGAGCATGACAAACGGAGGCCCGACACAGCCCATGGGGATTGACCATTTTTTCAGGCTGACACCGCCGCATAAAATTTTTAACGAGAAGTACGGTCGCGACGTTTGGGAGTGCACGATTGGAGAAAGAGAAAGCGCCATACACTTTCTTTTGTATCGCACCAAACATATTCCCGACATGACACGCACCCTCGAAGAAAATTTTTTCTCGTGTGGGTTGATTGTCGACGGGCGCGTCATGATTTCCGGAGACACACAGTTTGACCCGGAAGTTTTTATGAGAATTGGTGATAAATGCGAAACGATTTTTCACGACTGCCAATCGTTTTCGGGCGGGGTCCACGCGTATTATGGCGATTTGCGCGGCCTCCCCGATGAAATAAAGAAAAAAATATATCTCTACCATTGCGATGACGGCATGAGGCCCGTTGACGATGACGGCATGCTCGGGGGTGACCGGCGCGTTCTTGACGATGGCTTTGCCGGTTTCGCAATGCCGATGCCTTGTGTGTATGAATAAGCGCGAGTGATTTAATCCCGTATTCGTTTTAGATAATAACGAATACGGGATTTTTAGTTCCGGTTCTCTGGGGTGGGCTGGGGTCTATAAAAACATAGGCTTCTTTTATTGACAATAAATACGCTTTTGTTTAGTATATGGGGCAGCCCTTGTGTGGGCGTTTTCATTTGTCGTATGACACGTTCGCTCAAAAAAGGTCCCTATGTGGACGAAAAACTCCTGAAAAAAATTCAGGGAAAGAAACCGGAGCAAGCCGGGGTTGTTAAGACGTGGGCGCGCGGAGGTCAAATTTCTCCCGAAATGGTCGGGTTTACCTTTGGCGTATACAACGGCAAAGACCACATCGAAGTGCTGGTTTCAGAAGAAATGGTCGGGCATCGCTTGGGGGAATTTTCTCCGACAAAGAAATTTGTTCGACACGGCGGAAAGATGCAAAAAGAAATCGAACAGAAAAAGAAAGAAGCCGAAATTGCCGCCGCTCAGGCCGCAAAAGCGACTACTGTCGATACAACAAAAAAGAAATAAAGAACCACCCGGTCTCGTTAAAAACATTTATTTATGCGTGCCTTTCTCAAAAATTACAGACAATCTCCTCGTAAAGTGCGCTTAGTCGCCAGTGCGATACGCGGCAAGCTGGTCCCCGAAGCTCTGGTGGCTCTTTCGGCTCTCCCGAAGCGTGCGACGGCGCCGCTCAAGAAGTTGCTTGAATCGGCGATTGCCAACGCAAAACAAAACGGCGAAGGGAAAGAGTTGCAGTCGTTGTTTGTGAAAGAGATTCAGGTTAACAAAGGGGTAACACTTAAGCGAAGTATGCCGCGGGCTATGGGTCGCGCGACGCCTATCAACAAACGCTCAAGCCACGTTACTCTTATTTTGGGAGAGAAAGAGCACAACAAGAAAACAAAAAAATAATGTTACTTTTTATATTCTAAATTTTTTATCATGTCCCACGTCGTCCATCCATATGCTCATCGCCTCGTTATTTTAAGAGATTGGAAATCTCGCTGGTTTGGCGTTGGCAAGGGATATGCAAAAACACTGAAAGAAGACGTGCTTGTTCGCGAATATCTCGAAAAGCGATTGCGCGGCAATCTTGTTTCCGGTATTGAAATTGAACGAAACCGCAATACGTTTCGAATTATCATAAAAACAGGACGGGCGGGCGTTATCATCGGCCGCGGCGGTGAAGGCTCGGTCAAACTCAAAGAAGAAATCGTCGCTTTCTTTAAAAAGCGCTCGCTTGCGGTTCCGGAAGATATAAAAGTCGACATCGAAGAGGTGAAGCAGCCGGAAGCTGATGCGGCGCTCGTCGCTCAGATGGTCGCGGAAGGGCTGGAGAAGCGCCTGACTTTTCGACGGATTTTAAAACAAATGATTGAAAAGGTGATGGCAAACCGAAACGTGAAGGGGGCAAAGATTGCGCTTTCGGGGCGATTGGGAGGCGCTGATATGGGACGACGAGAAAGCATCAAGCGCGGGACCATTCCGCTTCAGACGTTTCGTGCGGATATCGATTTTGCACGCGAGAAGGCGCACATGCCTTACGGCGATATCGGCATTAAAGTATGGATTTATAAAGGGGAGGTCTTCCAGGTCGAAAAAGATGCGCCGGTAAGAATGTAATTAACATGCTGTTTCCAAAAAAAGTAAAATTTAGAAAATGGCAGACCGGACGGAGGAATCCGCTGAAACTTGCGCACCCCGACACGAGGGGAACAAAAATTTCTTTCGGCTCTTTCGGGCTGAAGGCCACGTCTCCCGCCCGTGTCAGGTCAAACCAGATTGAAGCGGCGCGAAAGGTGATTTCTCGCACCATGGGCAAGACGGGGAAGATGTGGATCCGCATTTTTCCGGACCGCCCGTATACGGCGAAAGGTGCGGAAACTCCCATGGGAAAAGGCAAAGGGGATTTGCAGGGATATTCCGTCGAGATAAAGCCCGGGCGGGTAATTTTTGAAGTCGACGGAATCGGCGAAGAAGTTGCGCACGAAGCGCTTCGGAAGGCCGGGTCAAAACTTCCGCTCAAGTCCAAAGTAATAACGCGGTAATTCGGTATGGCAAACATGAAACAAAAAGATATTAAAAAAAAGACCGATGCCGATTTGAAGAAAGAGCTTGCCGACAATCGGGAAGCGCTGCGACAATTTCGGTTTGGTGCCGCCGGCAGCAAGACAAAAAACGTAAAAGAATCGGCGAATCGCCGCAAAGTCGTCGCCCGTATTCTAACCGAACTGAACATCCGTAAAAACGAAGCTAAATAATTTTCATATGAATACCAAAGCAACAAAAAAAACAGACGCATCTCTCCGGCCGACAGGTAAAAGGCTCCGCGGCGTCGTCGTGTCCGATAAAATGGACAAAACGATTGTTGTTTTGGTGAATCGTTTCGTTGAGCATCCAAAGTATAAAAAGCGCGTCAAACAGAGCAAAAAATACAAAGCGCACGACGAAGCAAACACCTATAAAGTGGGGGACATGGTGGAAATAGAAGAAACCCGCCCGCTTTCAAAAGATAAACATTTTAAAGTCGTCACCGGATAAATTTTTAAATAGCTATCATGATTCAACCACGATCCATAGTAAAAATTGCAGACAACACCGGCGGTAAAATCGGGCGCATTTTCAAGGTGCTTGGCGGTTCTAAAAAACGTTATGCGGAAATCGGAGAGATTGTCGTGTTGTCGGTGCAGGTTGCCGAGCCGCGCAAACAGGTGAAGAAAAAAGATGTCTTGAAAGCGGTGGTGGTTCGTCAGAGGAAACCGTTTCGCAGGAAAGACGGTTCATACATTCGATTTGATGAAAATGCGGTAGTTATTGTCGATCCCGATAAAAAAGAACCGCGGGGCGGGCGTGTCTTCGGGCCGATACCCCGAGAGCTTGCGGATGCCGGATATCAGAAAGTAATATCGCTTGCGCCGGAAGTCGTTTAATTATCACTGCCATGCATATCAAAAAAAATGATACGGTTGCCGTAATTACCGGCAAAGACAAAGGAAAAAAAGGAAAAATCCTGAAAGCGTTTCCGAAAGAAGGACGGGTGGTTGTTGAGGGCGTTAATATAAAAAAGAGACACCAGCGAGCGCGACGCGGCGGACAAAAGGGGCAGATCGTGGAATATCCGGCGCCGATGCACGTTTCAAACGTAATGTTGGTTGATTCGAAAAGCGGCAAGCCGTCACGCGTGCGCATGAAGACCGACGGAAATAAAAAAGTGCGCGTAAGCGCAAAAAGCGGCAACGCAATATAATCTTTTTAAGATACGTATATGATGATTTCAACAAAACAAAACGAAAAAACCGCTTTCAAGGCGCTCCAAGCTAAATTTGGGTACACCAATACTATGCAAGCTCCGCGCGTGATTAAGGTTGCGGTGAGCGCGGGGACTGGCTCTGCCAAAGACAAAAAGCAGCGAAATGAAGTAGTCGCGAGTCGGTTGGCAAAAATTACCGGACAAAAACCGGCGTTGCGCGGCGCAAAGAAATCGATTGCAACGTTTAAGCTCCGAGAGGGAGATCCTGTCGGATATGTCGTAACGCTCCGTGGCGCACGAATGTACGCATTTCTCGATAAGCTTTTTAATATTGCGGTGCCCCGCATGCGCGACTTCCGCGGATTCAGTAAGTCGGCAATCGACGCCATCGGAAACGTAACGCTCGGATTGAAAGAACATACGATTTTCCCCGAGACGGCCGACGAAGATTTGAAAGACGTGTTTGGTCTTGCGATTACGGTTGTCACAACGGCAAAAAATAAAGATGAAGCGGTCGCCTTTCTTGAACACCTGGGCGTGCCGTTTAAGAAATAAAGGTTCCTCGGGGCAAAGCCCCGAGGAATTGAACCTATGTTTGGTCTTCGCTCCTTACAGGAGCAGTACACCTTTTGGATATATTTTCGCTTTCAGCTCAAATCTATCTCAAAAGGTCTTGCGGGGCTCCAAGTATTCGCCCCTCACGGACAAAATAAGAATTGCCATTCTTATTTTGCTCTCAGCTCAGACGAAATAATTTTTAAAAATTTAAAAAAAGCCCAATGAATTAAATTCATTGGGCTTTTTGATTGTTTCTTTCGCTAATCTGCAAAAGGACGGCAAACCTTTGCCTTGAGATCCAAAAATCTCAAGTAAATAGTCTGCTTTTCTTTCGGAAGCGTGTCCAGGCTAACCGTTTCGGGGACTTCAGACGACAAGACGGCGTAGGCATTTTTAAGATAAGCCCGTCTTTCTTCTCTGGCGGTTTCAAACAGATTCTTGAAGTAGGCGTATTTCTTGAGTTTCCCTGTGAGTTTCCCTGACGCAAGGAAATCTGCCGCGGAATAGAGAGTAATTCCAATAACCGAAAAAGAACCTATCGCGATTATGGTATACGCGAAGGTCGGCCAAAACGAAAACGCTGCGTCGTATTGTTTGTATAGAACCACCCACATGATTATCACCCCAAATACTATTGTCGCCGGATTGAAAAGGAACAAGGGTAAGAATTGCGTCTTGCCGCCTTTTTTCGTGAAGTACACCGACGAAGAATCGTATCCGTTGTCGTCTGGGGCATACAAGAAAGGTCTAATAATCGATCGCCACTCGGTGTCTCGTCTGCCGCAAATCACTCCGTTAAAACATACCAGGGCACTATTAAGGACCATCTTTAAAATGAAACAAACACTAATAATAAAGGGCTGAACCGTATAGGCGATAATTCGCCGTCTGCGATACTGGCATTGGTCAACGGGCTTTGTTTCGTAAAACCAATTGACCCATTTTTGTTCCCATTTCGGCGGCTCTTTTGCAAAAGCCTCTTTTGGGACATGTATGCTGATTTCGGCCGCGGAAGTTTCGCGGAATAAATACGCATAGCCATGATTTATGCTATAGAAGACCCTCCCTAATTTCAAAGAATCCGTTGTTTCTTCAAAAACTTCGGTCCGGTAGGAACAGTGGTTGCTTCTTTCAAGGAAGATTTTTTTAAGCTCCCACTGAGATTTGTTTTGTGAGTAGATTATTCCGGCGAAAATTTTAATTTCACCGGAGGTCCTTAGCTGAAGGTAGTGCATCATTTGCTTTAGAGGCACCACCTCGCGGTGTTCTACCCTATCTTTTCCTACGGCTACCAAAAAAAGAAGAGGTTCGCCTATTTCCGACTCAAGTATTTTTTCAGTGGTTTCTTGGTCGATGTTCCATCGAATCGGCAGTACTGAATCTTGGATCTCTTTCTTTTCAATAAAAAGCTTGAGCATGGGCCACTCCTTCAAGGTATTGGTAATGACAACGAACGGATTTGTTTGTTGGATGGTAACACGTGGCGATAGTTCGTCAAGCATTTCTTGTTTTATGAAATGGCCGGTGTATAATATCACTCATATGCAAGAATCAAAACAAACATCGTACCTGATTCCGGGAGCAATCATTATCGCCGGTCTTATTATTGCCGGAGCGGTTATGAGCTCACGGAATAATGACGTAAAAAAAGAAGCGCTGAATAACGTTCCGTCAGCCGCTGCAGAAAAGGTGAGGCCGCTCAGCGATAAAGACCATATTTTGGGAAGCCCGAATGCTCAAGTGACGATTGTGGAATTTTCCGATTTCGAATGTCCGTTTTGTAAAGTATTTCACGAGACGATGAAACAAGTCGTGGACACGTACGGGAAAGACGGGCGCGTTGCCTGGGTGTATCGGCATTTTCCGCTCGATGGCCTTCACTCGAAGGCGCGAAAAGAAGCCGAAGCGTCTGAATGTGCCGCAGACCAGGGTGGCAACGCCGCGTTCTGGAGCTATGCCGACGGTATTTTTGCTGTTACGCCGTCAAACAACGGTCTTGATTTGAATCAGCTGCCGGTGATTGCAAAAAATATCGGGCTTGATGTAAAAGCGTTTCAAAACTGTCTCGATAGCGGCAAGTTTGCAAGCCGCGTTTCCGATAATCTCGCGGACGCCATCGCTTCCGGCGGGAATGGGACCCCGTACTCGGTCATTTTGACCTCAAAGGGCGATGTTTTTCCGTTTAGCGGCGCATTGCCGTTTGAACAGATAAAAAACGCCATAGACCAAGCGCTCAAAAATTAATTTTTGTCTCGGGTTTTTGAGACCAAAGCCTCGCCTAAAAAGCGAGGCTTTGGTCTCTTTGTAATTTATGGTGCTATACTAAAAGCATGTCGTTAAAAGAAATAGGCATTGCCGTTCTGGTAATCGCCTTGTTTATCGGGGCTTCGGCGGCGGTGCAGGAATATGCGGATTTTTTTGTAAACATTCCCTTTGCGTTGGGCATGGAGGGGATGATTGTGTATGTGGCGATTACCATTGTTGCGGTTGTTATTGCGCCGGTGAGCACGCTTCCGTTGCTGCCGGTTGCCGTCGGTTTATGGGGGAGTTTGGCCGCGGCGCTTTTAAGCGTTCTGGGGTGGACGGTGGGGGCGGTCGTCGCCTTTTTTCTGGCGAGGTGTTTTGGCAGACCGGTGGTTCATCGATTTGTTGATTTGCACAAAGTGGAACAATTTGAGAAAGCATTGCCCGAGCAGCATGTTTTTTGGAGCCTTGTTTTTTTGCGCATGGCGCTTCCGGTTGACGTGCTGAGCTATGCGGTGGGGCTTTTTACAAAAATTCGTTTTCTGACCTACTTCTCCTCAACCCTTTTGGGTATTCTTCCGTTTGCTTTTATTTTCTCTTATGCGGCTACTCTGCCTCCTCACTATCAGCTTGTTGCGGGAGCCGTAGGTATCGGCGCTCTGTTTGTCGGGTATAAACGAATGAAGCATACATTTTGGCGCGAGTCATAAAAACTTTTTGAGAAGGAGTTATTTCGTCTAGCGAGGAGCGAAATGAGAATCGCAACTCTCATTTCGTCCGTGAGGTGCGAATACATGGAGCACCGCAAGACTCATTGAGGACTTTTGTGAGCGAAGCGAAACAAAAGACCCAATGAGTGGACTGCTCCTGTAAGGAGCGAAGACGAAACACAGGTTCCTCGCAGCTTGCTGCGAGGAACCTTTATTTTTTCTTGTTATTTAGTATATAATAAGCATAATGGATATTCACAAAAAACAAGACGGGGAGGTTTGTCTGCCAAAGGCGCGCGTTGATGAGCTGCTCGATATTCATTCCGAAGACGCGGCGACGTGGCGTATTTTTAAGATTATGTCCGAATTTGTTTCCGGATTTGAGTTTTTGCGCAAGTACGGGAAAACGGCCACTTTTTTCGGGTCATCAAAATGCGCGCTTGACGACGCCATCTATAAAGAAGCGACGCGGCTTGCCGGCATGTTGGTTGCGGACGGTTTTGACATTATCACCGGCGGCGGCCCGGGGATCATGGAGGCGGCAAACAAAGGAGCGTTTGAGGCGGGAGGAAAATCGGCGGGGTTAAACATTGAATTGCCCGGCGGTCAGATTCTCAACACCTACGTCAACGACACGCTTTCTTTCCATTACTTCTTCACCAGAAAAGTGATTCTCTCGTTTGCTTCCGAAGTGTACATCTTTTTTCCGGGCGGGTTTGGTACCCTCGACGAATTTTTTGAAATAGTAACGCTTGTCCAGACTAAAAAAATTAAGCCGATTCCGGTAATTGCCGTCGGAAAAATGTACTGGACGCCGCTATTTGACTGGATTAAAAAGGATGTGTATGAACGCGATAAATCAATCGACAAAGAAGATATGGATATTTATCATCTGGTTGATTCTGCGGAAGAAGCGCGCGCACTTATCAAAGAGCTTGTGCCTGGGAAATAAAAAGCTCGGTTTCTCTGTCGAGGGCTTGAGGAGTTTTTATCAAAAAATTAGGTTACTATTTAACAATAAAAGATTTTTTGAGCCGCGAAACAGTTCCCGCGTGGGTTCCCAATTCGAATGTGGCGTACTGGAAAGAAAGCGCGGAGCGTGCCGATGGATTTATTTTTGTCGTCCCCGAGTATAACCACGGGTATCCGGGGGAGCTCAAAATATTGCTGGACTCTCTCTACGAAGAATACGCGCACAAGCCCGTGGGGATTGCCGCTGTCTCTTCCGGCCATTTCGGCGGCGCGCGAGCCGTTGAAAACCTTCTTCCGGTGCTCGTGACGTTATCAATGTACCCTCTGAAACAAGGACTCTATTTTCCAAATATTACGGAGCTGTTTGGAGAGAACGGAGAAATGAAAGACATAACCTACAAAAAACAAGCAAAGGAATTTTTTGATGAGCTGAAAAAACGAGCGCTTGTCATGCGCGGCTTGCGAACCTGATTTTCTGCCAAGTGCGTGGGGGGTTTTATGTTGACGGCCTGTCCAAAGAGTGATATAAGTAACCTTAGTTTTCGGGGTTCTTTGGCAGTCAGATAATAAAGGTTCCTCGCAGCAAGCTGCGAGATATTGAACCTATGTTTGGTCTTTGCTCCGTAACAGGAGCAGTACACCTTTTGGATATATTTTCGCTTCAGCTCAAATCTATCTCAAAAGGTCTTGCGGGGCTCCATGTATTCGCCCCTCACGGACGAAATGAGAATTGCGATTCTCATTTCGCTTTCAGCTCAGACGAAATAAAAATTTACCAAGGAGGTTTGCATGGGACGACGTTTGCATGGAGGAGACGGAGCCGTTAACGAAACGCCATGGAAGAGCATTGCTTTTGCTCCGCCGGAAGGCGCGAGCCAGCTGAGACGCTTTTTTTCAGGGGATATTCGCGAGAACGAAATCCCGTTTTTTTATCACGGGGTCGGACGGCATACGCCTGAAAATTATGCCCTGGTTAAAAAAATACTCGAGGGAGAGTGCGGTGCCGATAAGAATGAATATGACGGTATCACTTTTGCCTCGGGCATGTCGGCGATCTGGATGTTTCTTCTCTCGGTATGCGCTCCCGGAAAGGCCGTTATATATTCCGGAAAAATTTACGGGTGCACTTTTGTCGCCTGTTACGAGCTCTTGCCGGACCTCGGCATTCCGACGTATCGGGTAGATAACCCCGGAGATGAAAAGGCGTGGAGAGAGGCGGCGGAGAAAGCGATTTCGGACGGGCACGACGTCGGATGTTTGTTCGGCGAAACGCCGAGCAATCCGTTAACCGACTGTTTTCTCATCCGCATGCTTGCTAGCATTGCCCGCGAATTCAATGCCGTGAGCGCAATCGACAACACCATCATGACGCACGCGCTCCAAAGGCCGTTTTTGTGGGGGATTGACGCGGTGGTGATTTCGGCTTCAAAAGGTCTCAACGGTTCATCGACCGATCTCGGAGGGATTCTTTTGGCAAAAAAGGAAATTTTTGAAGAGATGAGCTCTCGAAAATTTTTTCACACCATGCGGCCGGTTATGAGTCCTTCGACCGCCGGCTGTCTGCTCCAGCATCTTCCGTATCTTGAAGTTGCCATGAAAAGGCATTCTGAAAACGCCCGTATCCTTTCGCTCTATTTGATGACCGAGGAAAATTTCGTGGAGAAGGTGTATTATCCGAGCGCTTTGTATCCTTGCGGCGGTGAGATTCTCCGCGACCAAATGAACGGGTGCGGAGGGCCGCTTCTTTCGTTTGAAATTAACGGCGGCTTGGAAAAAGCGGAAGCGTTTGTTGACGCTCTGCAACATTCAGCGACCATGGTTCATATTTGCGATCATCGCTACACGCTCGTTAATTGTTCCGGAGCAACAACGCACGCCGATATGGACGAAGAAACGCAGCGTGCCGTTGGTATCAAATCAAATCTCATTCGGGTATCTCCGAGCGCTGAAGACGAAAAAACGTTTCGGGAATATCTGATTCGCGATTTCAGACAAGCGTTTGAGAAAGTATTTTAAGGACAAGGGGGTTTCGCTTATATTGAAGCGAAGCCCCTTTTTGATATACTCATTTTGATGAATAAAAGAAAAAAATACTTACAAGGGAAACGCGCTCTTGTCATGGGGCTGGGACGGCTTGGCGGAGGAGTCGCAACGACCAACTGGCTTTTAAGGCACGGGGCGAAGGTGACGGTTACCGATTTACGCACGAAAGAAGAGCTTAAAGATTCTCTTAAAAAAATATCGAAAAAAGTGTCGGGCGTTTTTGGCACACATCGCAAAGAAGATATTGCGAAGAGTGACATGCTTGTCATCAATCCTGCGGTGCGGCTTCATAATCCATTGGTGCAGTATGCCCGGGAACAGGGCGTCTCCGTTGAAAACGAACTGACCCTCTTTTTTCGTTTTGCCGAGAGCCCGCTTATCGGCGTTACCGGTACGCGCGGTAAAACCACGACGGTTCATTGGGCAGCACATTTTTTGTCGCGTGCGCTTGCCAAAGACATACACCCTATCGGGAATAATCCAAAACGTCCGTTTTTGAAAGAGCTCGATGGTCTCAAAAAAAATGCGCCAGCGACGCTCGAGCTGCCATCGTGGCAGCTCGAGCTTCTGCCGGAGGCGAATAAAAGTCCGCATATCGCGCTTATCACCAACCTTTTCCCCGACCACCTCAATACCTACCCGTCTATCGAGGCGTATGCGGAGGCAAAGGCGAATATCTTCAGATGGCAAACACCGGATGATTTTTTGATTTTGAATTATGGAAATGAATGGACTTCCTTTTTTCTTTCAAAAAAGCCGAAGTCACGCATTTTTTATTTTTCGGCGAAACCGCTTCCGCGAGTGGTAGACGGGATTTTTGTGAAAAATGAGCGGGTGGTATTTCAAAAAGACGGAGTGCAAAAACCACTTGGGCGGATTAGCGGATTTGAGCGTGCGTTCGGGAAACACAATCTGGAAAACCTGCTTGCCGCGACGCTTGCCACACGGCTTTTCTTTCCGCGTTTCAAACTGTCTTCGTCGGTGATAAAGACGCTGCCGTCCGTGCCGTTTCGGCAGGAGATACTCTCGCGGTCAGGTAAACAGACGGTGGTGAACGATTCTGCAGCGACGACCGAAGAGGCAACCATCGCCGCCCTTAGACGGTTCTCTCGCGGGTCAAAAAAACAATGCGTATTGATCACCGGCGGTACGAATAAAAATTTGTCGTATTGTCAATTGGCGAAAGAAATCAAACGGCGTATACTGCCAAAACACCTTATTCTTTTGGAGGGCTCTGCAACCGATATTCTCGAAAGAGAGTTACAAAACATAGGATATGGCGATACGCGCGCGTGCCGACACGGTACACTGCGCGAATGTGTTTCTCGGGCGTCGGAAATTCTCGCGCCAAAACACAAAACAATCCTTTTCTCCCCGGGGGCGGCTAGTTTTGAAAAATTTAAAAACGAATTTGACCGGGGCGAGCAATTTAATCGGCTTACTCAAAAATATTTTTAATTTTAAATAATCACATGTGCGGCATTTTTGGATATATCGGCACCGATAATCACGCGGCGCAAAAAACAGTTAATGGGTTGAAAGACTTGGAATACCGCGGCTATGACAGCTGGGGGATTGCGGTCCGCAGTCCTCGTGCGCAAGAACTTTACTCAAGAAAAAATGTCGGGAAAATCTCCGGCGTTGCCGAAAAAGATTTTGCGAACATTGTCGGAGATATGTCTATCGGGCACTCTCGTTGGGCGACGCATGGCGGGGTGACTAAAAAAAATGCACATCCGCATTTTAATCACGACAAAACGATTGCGGTGGTGCACAATGGCATTATTGAAAACGCCGACGTGCTTCGCCGGCGCTTGTCGGAAGGCAAACGAAATCTCTTTGTGTCTGAAACGGACACGGAGGTTATCCCACACCTGATTGATTATCATATGAAGATGGGAAAATCGCTTGAAGACGCGTTTGTCGCAACCTGCGGCGATCTCAAAGGACGTTTTGCTTTTGTGGTGATGCACACCGAGAGTGATTTTTTGCTTGCGGCGCGCTCTGGCTCACCCCTCATCATTGGCAAAGGAGAGGGCGAATATTTTATTGCGTCCGACATTCCCGCTTTTCTTGAGTATACGCAGGTGGTGAATTATCTTGACGACGGTGAGTACGTGAAACTCAATCGTACAGAAGCGCGATTCCGCTCGTTCCACACACAGAAAAAAATACAGAAAAAAGATATTCCAATCGTTTTCAACAAAGAAGCGGCGTCAAAGGGCGAATGGGACCACTTTATGCTCAAAGAAATTGTCGAGCAGAAAGATTCGCTTGCGCGAGCAATCAATCAGGACGACAAAGCTATCAAAAAAATCGCGCGGGAGATACAGAAAGCGCGTGGCGTATTTCTTTCCGGGTGCGGCACGGCGGGGAAGGTGTGCATGGCGGCGGAATATTTTTTCTCCGTTGTTGCGGAGCGGCATACAAATTTTGCGCCGTCTTCCGAGTTTCCGATTTACCATCATTTTTTGAGGCCGGAAAGCTTGCTTGTCGCGGTCTCTCAAAGCGGAGAGACCGCCGATGTGCTTGAGGCGATGAAGGTTGCGAAACGCAAAAAATCAAAGGTGCTTTCGCTGGTCAATGTTTCGGGCTCGTCGGTGGCGAGGGCGTCCGATTATTCGCTTCTCATAAACGCGGGGCCCGAAAAAGCGGTCGCCTCCACGAAAGCGGCAACATCTCAATTAGCCCTCCTTCTTCTTATTGCCTATGCCACGGCGGGGAAATTAAAAGAAGGGAAAGAGTTGCTTATCGGGCTTGTTGGGAAAATTAATGACCAGCTCAACCCGAAATACTTGGAGTACATTAAAAAAGTGGCCGAAATTATCTTTCGTGAAAACGACGTGTACATCATCGGCAAGTCGGCAAATTATCCGATGGCCCTTGAAGCGGCGATTAAAATACAGGAAGTGTCTTACATTCATGCCGAAGGGTTCGCGGGAGGCGAATTAAAGCACGGACCGATCGCTCTTGTTAAAAAAAATACTCCGTGCATTGCGCTCCTCGCAAACGACGAAACCAAAGACGACATGCTTTCCAACGTTGCGGAATTGAAAGCACGCGGCGCCTATATCATTGGTATCGCGCCGGAAGACCACGCTCTCTTTGATAAATGGATTTCCGTGCCCGATGTCGGCGCCGCTTCGCCCATTGCCAATCTCATTCCGATTCAGATTCTTGCCTACTACCTTGCGGTGCTCCGCGGCAACAATCCCGATATGCCCCGCAATCTGGCAAAATCGGTGACGGTGAAGTAAAATAATCGTTGCTATGGTATCGGGGGAAAAGAAAAAGCCCCCTATGTGGTGGCTGGCGCGGGGGCTTCTGTAATACGAAAGATGTGTTGAATGGGAAATTTTTCGACTGTGCCGTTATTAAGCATAACGCAGTAAAGGTCTCCCTTCTGATAGGTGTTGCGGACATCGGTCATGACAATCGGTTTGGATTGTGTGTAAAGGTGGACGATGACTTCCATGGTATCCTCCTGGTATGGGTAAATATTCTCAATATAGAATAGCAACCCGTGTATTTTAGTCAATAAAATATAATTCTCCGGGTGCGTGGCGGAATTGGTATACGCGTACGCTTCAGGAGCGTATGCCGCAAGGCTTGAGAGTTCAAATCTCTCCGCACCCACAAAATGAACAGAGTGAATTTTTTGGTGCGAGCGGGCAACCGCTTGCCCGCGTGAGAGATTTGAAAAGTTTGAGCAAATGTGGCAAACATCGGTTGACTTTTTTCTTTTCGGGGTGTATGTTCATACTATAAGAAAAGGCCCGAAAGGCCTTTTAAAAATGGGTAAACGTCAAAAGTCGAAAAGAGCCTTATAATACAAAGCATTATGGAAATCCTCAATTATTTCAAAGAGACTAAGGGCGAGATGAAACATGTAAGCTGGCCTACCCAGCGTCAGACCATTGCTTTTACGGTTTTGGTTGTCATACTCTCGTTTGCTACGGCGATGTTTCTTGGTTTTTTTGACTTTATCTTTGAGCGTCTGCTCCAGTTAATTGTTTAATCATCTCATGACCAAACAAGAATCACAGCGCGAGCGGCATTGGTATGCCATTCACACCTATTCGGGATACGAAAATGCCGTAGCCCGCAATTTGAAAGCGCGCATTGAGTCGCTCGGCATGGAAGACAAAATCTTCAATGTGCTTGTGCCGACGGAAAAGAAAATTAAAATCAAAGGAGGGAAACGAACAGAGATAGAAGAAAAAGTGTATCCGGGGTATGTGCTTGTGGACATGATTGTAACCGATGATTCGTGGTACGTGGTACGAAATACGCCACGAGTGACCGGATTCGTCGGCGCGGGGGTGCACCCGGTGCCGCTTGATGAGAAAGAAATTGGAGAGCTGTTCTCTCGTTTGGAGGGCGATAAAAAAGCAACGCATAAGATTGATCTCATGGAAGGCGATTTGGTCACGGTTGTCGACGGGCCGTTTAAAGAGCTCGAGGGAAAGGTGAGCGAGGTTGACGAGCTGCGTGGAAAAGTTAAAGTGTTGGTATCTATGTTCGGACGCAGTACGCCGGTTGAGCTGGATTTTTTACAGGTGAAAAAAATGTAACAATTATTATATGGCAAAAGTAACAAAAAAACTTAAATTACAGATTTCCGGCGGAGCAGCGACTCCGGCGCCTCCGGTTGGGCCGGCGCTTGGACAAGCGGGTGTTAACATCGGCGAGTTCGTCAAACGGTTTAACGACGCAACCGCGCAAATGAGAGGCGATATTATTCCGGTTGAAATCAGCGTTTTTGAGGACCGCAGTTTTAGTTTTGTTTTAAAAACTCCGCCGGCGTCAAGCTTGCTTCTCAAGGCGGCAGGAAAAGAAAAAGGCTCAGGCAAAAACGCGGTGAATAAAGTGGGAAGCGTGACCAAGGCGCAAATTCGTGAAATAGCCGAAAAGAAAATGCCCGACCTTAATGCCCACGACATTGAAGCGGCTTCAAAAATTATTGAAGGCACCGCACGGAGCATGGGCATCGATGTGAAATAAGAAACATCGATGGACCTTTTGAGATAGATTGCGAGTTTACGAAGCAATATATCCAAAAGGTGTACAGTCCCTGTAAGGGATCGATGTGAAATAAGAAACATCGATGGACCTTTTGAAAGTTTTTATGAGCCGTGTGAAGTAAAAAAATAAACCCCGCCACTCTCAGCATTGAGAGTGGCGGGGTTTTTTATAAGCGGTTTAATTTTTCTTGGGTGGCTTTTTCCGCCTCAAGCCGTGAAAGATGCACGTCCGCTTTGTTGATAAATGTCATTGCGCTGCCGATTCGCGGATGCACTTGGGATAGCTGACGGTGCATTTCCGTGACGATGGCGCGATAACCGGGATGCCCTGCGGGCTGGCTGCGCAATTCAAGAAAATGGAAAGATGCGCGGCCATTTAATAGAAACCGATACCTCATATTATGCCCAAGCAGGGTTGCATATTGCGCCTCTTCTTCAAACCCAGCGTCGCGCAAATAATGATAGAGCGTTTCCGAAAGGACGAAGCATTTTTTAAACGTTTCTTCCATTCCGGCTTCGCTTATCAAAGAAGGAATGCGGTACCCATAGCCGGGAGTCAGCCGCTGCCATTCCCACGAGTCAACAACGCGATGTCGCTGGAGATCTCGGAAGGTGCCGTAGTCGCCGACAATTTCCCATTCGTAATGAACTTTCTCGAGAGCGCGTCCTGGTTTATGACGGCGATTTTGTCGTATTCCGATATAGGCATCAAATACTCGACTTTTTTCCTCGTCTGTCCAACCGGCTGTTTTTTTGCGGATCTCCGAAAGAGACCAATTGGTTTCCGAAAAAAGCATTTCAGGAACAAGGTCGAGTTCATTCGCGGGCCAATAATCAATCAGGGCAACTTTTTCACTGCCACACGGGGTGCCTCGAATCTCTTGTGCGGCAAGTTCGCAAATTACCCTCCGTTTTTCCTGCAGGTAGTGAGCCGTAACCAGTCCGCGATTTGCCATGCCGGCACGCTTCATGAATGACGGGGCCACCTTTTCGGCTTCACGGAGGATATCCTTGCCCGCTTTTTGGAATTCGGGGATTTCTTCGGAAAGGAGATGAATAATCAGGCTTTCTATGCCCTGCGAAGAACCGTAAATTCCGACCGTTGAGGTGGTCGCGGCGGGCAGGGTGGGTCTTACCGCATCGCATGCCTGAGCGCGCGTCGTGTTTTTCCAAACGACATCGCCCGATTCGGTGCGGATGTCGGCGTGTTTTTTTCTCAGGTATTCCGTCAGGTCTCTGACCATGTGAGAGTAGTGCGTGAAGATGTTGTCCATGAGCCTGATATAGGTATGCTTAACCTCGTTTGGCAAATGGTCGGGAACATAATATCGGTACGCACCGTTTATCTTTTGGTCAAAAAAGATATAGCGGGTTGATTGCTCCAGATAAGAAAGAAATCTGCCCCACTCAAGCTTTTTCGTTAAAAGATTCGATGCGTTTTCAACAACCAGATGCATGCCAAAAAGCTGTTGCACCGAGTCGTCTCCATAGCCCGCCACTACACGGTCAATGAGGTTTTCGGCATGCCGGGGGTCTACCGCAAATTCGTTCAAATACGTTTTTCTCAAATCGTGGGGGCTGCGCGACAGCCGCGCCATGGCGGCGGCAACCAGAAGCGGAGACGCCTTCGGTGTAAAAACATACACATTGCCGCTCGTGTCCGTGACCAATTCTTGCAGAAGCTCTCTTCCGGTTTCGGTTATGAAGAGTTCTTCTCCCTGCTTTTCGATATAAGGATTGATGTCGTCAGTCATTCTTTTCTCCCTTGTTGGTTGTTGTTTCGTTACCCTCAGGGCAAGCCCTGAAGCAATCTTTATTTTTCAAAAAACGAAATGTTCGTCCAAGTACTTTGATTATGGGTATCATGGCTGTTTAATGTTGTAAAGCCTGGTAGGTATCGCCCGAGTCTTTTTACCGAGGGGCTTGTCTCGTCTTTCGTAATGAGCTATAGTCTCGGGAGCTTTTAAAGGTATTTGTTCATATCAAATTCAATAGGGAGAAACGGCGATGCTTAAACAAAAAGGTCTTTTTATCGCGTTATACGGAGTGAATGGAGTCGGGAAAACAACGCAAGCGCTCAAGCTTTTGGAAAGAATCAACAAAACAGAGCGGTGCGCACGGTATATAAAATTTCCAAACTATACCCTGCTTCCTACCGGTCCGCGTATCAATGACTATTTGCGAAAGGGGAATCCGGAGAAACTTACCGCTGAGCAATTTGTAGAATTGTGCGCGGAAAATCGGCGCGATGCGGAGCCGCGAATAAAAAAGATGCTTGCGGAAGGGCATGTGGTTGTTGCTGAAGACTGGACGCCCACCGGCATTGTCTGGGGGATAGCGACCGGGGTTTCTAAAGAGAAAGTCTGTGAAATGAATAGCGGATTTTTAGTGGAAGATGTCTCTATTTTGCTCGAAGGGAAACCGTTTGCCGAAGGGAAAGAAAAAGGACATACCCACGAAGAAAATACGCGCTTACTTTCGGCCGTACGTAAACAATACCTCGCCATGGCTGAAGAAATCGGAGATTGGAATTTCGTATGTGCCAATCAGTCAGAAGAGGGCGTTCATTCCGATATTTGGGACATTATTGAGCCGTCCCTTAACCAACAAACGACAAAATGACTCTTGCGTGCGCCCCCGAGTTTTACTTGGGGGCGTTTTAATTTTCCCCATTTTGCATGCTATGATGCTTGATACGTATGATACGCGAGGAATTGAGAAAAATAGTCGTGGAGGCGCTTGCCAACCTTGGTGTGGCGGATGGCGCGCCGACTATAGAACGGCCTGCCGACCAAAATCAAGGCGATTATGCCACCAATGCCGCTTTGCTGTATGCGAAAAATCTGGGAAAAAATCCGCGGGAATTGGCGGCGGCGCTTGCGGAACGGCTCACCTTAATAAAAGATTCTCGTATCGCGCGCGTGGAAGCGGCAGGGCCCGGATTTGTCAATTTTTTTCTTTCCGATGCGGCGATTTTTGAAACGGCGGAAAAAATCGGACAAGAAATCCCGCACGGATTCTCGTTTTGGAAATCGGGGGCCGTCAATCTTGAATTTATTTCGGTAAATCCGACGGGGAAGCTTCACATCGGGCACGGGCGTGGCGCGTTTTACGGCGATGTGCTCGCGCGGGTTTTGGAGTATGTCGGCGGGAGCGTTACGCGCGAGTTTTACATCAATGATTCGCGCGAGAGCAAGCAAATTATCGAGCTCGGCAAGACGGCGCTCGGGGAAGGCGTACAGTACAAAACGCTAGAGCTCGAATCAAAAATTAAAACGTTGCGTTTTTCGGGCAAAAATGAATCGGACGCCGGGTTTCTCCTTGCGAAAGAAGTGCAAAAAGAAAATGCCCATTTTATAGAACACACCTTGGGCATTCCTTTTGACGTGTGGTATTCGGAAGATGAAAAATTGCGCGGTTCGGGAATTGTGCGGATACTCTTTGATGTTTTTAACGAAAAAGGGTTTGTGTATGAAAAAGAGGGTGCGTGGTGGATAAAGACGAGCGAATATGGAGACGACGAAGACCGCGTGGTGAAGCGAAGCGATGGCACCTGGAGCTACTTTATGAACGATATTGTTTACCACGCGGATAAAATCGGGCGCGGGTACGACCGTCTGATTGATATCTGGGGCGCCGACCATCATGGGCATGTGAAACGGATGCAGGCGGTAAAAAAAATGCTCGGCTGGGACGTCGAGTTTGAAATTTTCATTACCCAGCTCGTGTCGCTCAAGGCGGGTGGTCTCACGAAAAAAATGAGCAAACGCGCGGGGACCGTAGTTCTCTTGGAAGATATGGTGGAGGAGGTTGGCATTGATGCGCTCCGGTGGTTTTATCTTGAAAAAGCGCTCGGAACGCACATGGAATTTGACGTGGAACTCGCAAAAAAACAATCGGCCGAAAATCCGGTGTACTATGTGCAGTACGCGCACGCGCGGATTTGTTCCATTGAAGAAAATACGCGTGGAAAAACCTCGGACGGAAGCACTCTTTCCGATATTGCAGTACCTGCGGCGCGAGCGCTTGCTTCAAAAGTCATTCAATTTGCCGAAGTGTCGGAAGCGGTCTCGAATGATTACCAAGTACACAAACTGACTACGTACGCGTATGAATTGGCGTCCGCCTTTTCTCAATTTTACCGCGATGTGCGTATTCTGCATGACGATGCGCCGTATAACGCAGGCGCGCTGAAATTAGCACTCCTTGCCCGGGCGGCGCTCAAGCAGTCGCTCTCTTTGCTCGGCATTTCCGCGCCGGAGAAGATGTAAACTCAGCAAAGAAGAGAAAACAAATTAGGATTACAGGGGGTTGACTTTGAGCATTTAATAGGTTAAAGTTATTATCGATAAACATCGATGTTCTCTACAAAATTATTTATGGAGGAATAATCATGAATTTACATAGTTCGGAGAAATATAGTGGTATTGCCAATGACCTTCTCACTGAGCTAAGAAATATCCGTATGTATCGTCCCCACTATGTTAAGGGGAAAATTGAGAAACTCAAAGAAGCCTTAATGTACGAGGGAATCAGTTTGATCGACATTGGAGGGAGTGAGATTGAGGTGCGTGGAATCTTGAAAGATTCTTACGCGAATGAGATTCAGGAGTTGATTAAATGTTTGCTTGAAAAAATAGAATTCCTCAAAACAAGAGGTTTTGATCCTTTGAGACGCGATTTTAGTTCAAGCGGATTTTCGCTGGAGGATTTCCAACTTAGCGAAAAACAAAGGAGATTGCTGTCAGTTTTGCTAGAAAAAGACTGAGCAATATTTTTTTGAGTCTAGCCCAATTTCGACATTGTCGGAATTGGGCTAAATTTTTATGTAACAACAAACCCCGACGCAGGTCGGGGTTTAAAATTTTTGGAGCTCAAGCATGAGCGCGCAGGTGGCGATTGTTTTTATTTTTGCCGTATCTTCTTTTATAACTCGCCACTCGCTTTCGTTGTTAAAAGGCGGCGGAAGGATGTGGTTTTCGGTAAACACCGTTTTCTTTTCGTGGGTTTTGGCGTGCTCGAGCGTATAAAACGAAAATGACGGGAGAGAAAGGGCGGCAAGGAGAGATTCACGGGCTTTCTTCAGGCGTTCATACGCTTTTTTTATTGCTTCCTCATTTTCAAAACATTCAACCGACGGAGAATCTTTTTCAAACGGGTCTTCTTCGGTGAACGACTCTTCGCCGTGAGCGGTTGCTTGAGGAGGTGGTTTCGTTTCGGCCTCACGGGCATATTTTTCAAGAGCGCATCCGTTTAGGGCAAACATAAAAACGTATAACCATGGCGAGACAAACCGTATCAGCGGCATAAATACCTCCTATGAAGGGGTACCAAAGGGGCTTCTTTTATCATGATATCTTCAAGAAACAAGGAAGACAACCGATTTTCAACTACTGCCGTCCGTGATACGATGAAATCACTTTGAGCATGAAAAAAGAACCGGAGCAAAAACAAGAAATATCAAAGGTCGCCGAAAAGGAAATGAAAACCCTCCGTTTTTGGTGTGATCGGAATATTTTTCAAAAATCGCTTGAAAAAAACAAAGGCGGGGAGCGTTTCGTTTTTTACGACGGACCGCCGTTTGCCACGGGTCTCCCGCACTACGGGCACCTGCTCGCGGGCACCATTAAAGATGTCATTCCTCGATATCAGACAATGAAAGGAAAATATGTGCGCCGTCAGTGGGGCTGGGATTGTCACGGTCTGCCGATTGAAAACCTGATTGAAGAAGAGCTCGGTTTGAAAAATAAAAAAGAGATAGAGGCGCTCGGCGTGGGGAAATTTAACGAGGCGGCGAAAGCGAGCGTGCTTCGGTATGACACGGATTGGAAAGAGGTGGTGCCGCGCATGGGGCGATGGGTGGACATGGAAAAAAGCTACCGCACGATGGATTGGCAGTACACGGAATCAATCTGGTGGGCGTTCAAGACGCTTTTTGACAAAGGGCTCGTCTATGAAGGATTCAAATCAATGCATATTTGCCCGCGGTGCGAGACGACCTTGGCAATTTCCGAAGTGACGCAGGGGTACAAAGACATCACCGATATTTCGGTGTATGTGAAATTTGAATTGGTTGACGAGCCAGACACCTATTTGCTTGCGTGGACGACGACGCCGTGGACACTGCCCGGGAATGTGGCGCTTGCGGTGAATACAGAGATTCTATACGTGTTAATTGCTGTCGGTAAAGAAAAATACATACTTGCAAAAAACCGCTTGGAAACAGTAAAAGAAGAATACCAAATTCTCAAAGAATTCAAAGGCGACGCTTTAATAGGTAAATCGTACAAACCGCTTTTTGATTACTACTCAAAAGACGAAAAATTGCCGAACCGCGAAAACGGCTGGAAAGTGTATGGCGCGGATTTTGTGACCACGGAAAGCGGCACGGGGATTGTCCATATTGCGCCGGCGTTTGGCGAAGACGACATGGAGCTCGGTAAAAAATATAATTTGCCGTTTGTTCAGCATGTCGGTATGGATGGGCGGTTTAAAGACGAAGTCAAAGATTTCGCGGGAGCCTTGGTGAAGCCCAAACAAAATCCCCAGGAAGCTGATATCGCGATGATAAAAAATCTTGCCGCGCGCGGGCTTTTGTTTGCCAAAGAAAAAATAACGCACCCGTACCCGCACTGCTGGCGGTGTGACACGCCTCTTTTGAATTACGCGGCATCGTCGTGGTTTGTAGGCGTGGCGAAATTCAAGGACAAACTCATTGAGGCGAATAAAAAAATACATTTTGTGCCGGAGCACATCCGTGGCGGCCGTTTCGGCAAGTGGCTGGAAGGGGCGCGTGATTGGGCGATTTCCCGCTCGCGATATTGGGGCGCGCCGATTCCCGTTTGGAAGTGCGAGAAATGCAAATCGTCCCGCGTCATCGGCTCACTTGCCGACGTTATGGGCGGCAAAAAACCGCGCAATGAGTATATCTTGATACGGCATGGAGAAGCCGAACATAACAAAGAAAATGTATTGAGCGGGAATCCTGCCACGCCGCATCATTTGACCGAAAAAGGGAAAGGAGAAGTGAAAGCCGCCGCAGAAAAATTGAAGGACAAAAAAATTGATTTTATTTTCACGTCGCCATTTGTGCGCGCCAAAGAGACCGCCGATATTCTTGCGGAGACGCTCGGCCTTTCGGGCGCCGATATCATTGAAGACAATCGCCTCCGGGAGCTTGTCACCGGCGACCTGGACGGCAAGCCAGTGTCTGTGTATCACAGCTATTTTTCATCTCCGGAAGAGAAATTTTATAAACCCACTCCGCATGGAGAGACGCTTCTTGATATGAAACGTCGCGTGATGGAATTTATTTCCGAAACGGATGCGGCGTACGATGGTAAAACCATACTGATAGTGACCCATGAGTATCCGGCGTGGATGCTCGTGGCGGGGGCCCGCGGAGCGGATGTGAAAGAAGCGGTCGCCATGAAAGAAAAAGCGGGAGAGGATTTTATTGAGACCGGTGGCGCCATGGAACTCTCGTTTGTGCCGTTTCCGCACAATGCGAATTTTGAACTTGACCTGCATCGGCCATATATAGACGAAATGGTTTTTGATTGCCAGTGCGGGGGAGTGGCGCGCCGCGTTCCCGAAGTGTTTGACTGCTGGTTTGAGTCGGGCTCCATGCCCTATGCGCAATTTCATTACTTGGGCGACGACACGACGGAAGAAGGCAGGCTCTTCCGCGCAAATTTTCCGGCGGACTTTATCGCCGAAGGGTTGGACCAGACACGCGGATGGTTTTATAACATGCTCGTCCTTTCGATGGGGATTTTTGGCGAAACGGCGTATCGGAGTGTTATTGTGAACGGCCTCATTCTTGCGGAGGACGGCCAAAAAATGTCTAAGCGCTTGAAAAATTATCCCGACCCGGCGGATATTATCAATGCCTACGGCGCCGATGCGCTCCGATACTACCTTCTTTCTTCGCCGGTGGTGCATGGAGAAACGCTCTTTTTTTCGGAAAAAGGAGTTGACGAAATATACAAAAAAATTATTTTGCGTCTTGAAAACGTGCTTTCTTTTTATGAGCTTTATCAAGAGGGTCCGTCTGCCTTGGGCGGAAAAGACGAATCTCCGAACGTGCTTGACCAATGGATTCTTTCCCGTGTCAATGAACTTGGCAGGCAGGTAGAAGAAGCGCTTGATGCCTATGAACTTGACCGCGCCATAAAACCAATCGGTGATTTTGTGGACGATTTGTCTACGTGGTACATTCGTCGCTCGCGCGATCGGTTTAAGGAAGAAGGGGAGGATAGAGAATACGCGCGAAAGACCACGCGCGAAGCCTTGCTCCTTTTTGCAAAAATTATCGCGCCGTTTATGCCGTTTATTGCCGAGGATGTTTATCAGCGGATGGGTGGGGAAAAGGAGAGCGTGCATTTGGAAGAATGGACAAAACATGAAACACGAAACATGAAACACGAAACATCTTTGCTTGAAGCAATGGCAGAGGTTCGGCGTATCGTGTCTCTCGCGCTTGACGAACGAATGAAATCAAAAATCAAAGTGCGCCAGCCGCTCGCCTCGCTTAACATAAAGGACAAGGATTCAAAAATAAAAAACGATACAGGATTGTTGTTGTTGATAAAAGATGAAGTGAATGTGAAGGAGATTGTTTTCGGTGGTTCAATCGAAAATGAAGTGTCTCTTGATACGAATATTACCCCCGCATTAAAACAGGAAGGTCAGGCACGCGAATTTATGCGGAGCGTGCAAGATATTCGAAAAAAAATCGGATTGACGCCGTCGGATATTATTGCTCTTACCGTTGCTGTCGATGAGGAGGGGCGTGCCGTGATTGAGGCGTTTGCGAAAGAAATACAGAAAACGGTTCGTGCCAGCTCAATTGTTTTTGCCAAAGAGATCTCCGGAGAGTCATTCTTGATTGACGGCATTTCGTTTAACGTTTTGGCGGAAAAGAAATAAATGGTATGTCCCATCATATCTACACGACCGAAGGTATCGTGTTGGGAGGAATATCCGTTGGCGAATCCAACCGATACGTGTATATCCTGACCAAAAATCTCGGGCTTGTCGGGGCGCACGTGCAAGGAGCGCGCGAGCTTCGCTCAAAATTGCGTTTCGCTCTGGATAATTTCTCGCATACAGAAATTGCCATGGTGCGGGGGAAAGATATGTGGCGGGTTACGAGTGCCATTCCGCTCCCATCATACCAGGCGCTTTTTTTTGACCGAGACAAACTCCGTACTTTTGCAAGAACGGCGTCGCTCGTGAGAAGGCTTGTTGCGGGTGAGACGGAACATGCGGAACTTTTTGACTTCATTTTTCGCATGGCTCTTTTTCTTGCTTCCGAAAAGCTCACGGCAAAAGAACTCGCATGCGTCGAGGCGCTCTCGGCGCTCTCGGTTCTTGATGCGTTAGGGTATGGGGAAAAAAATCCCGCCTGGAGGAGTTTTGTAGGACTGCCGTCGCTTGATCGGGAGCTTCTCAAGGCATTTGAGCCGCATTGCGGCAACGTGACCGCAAGTGTCTCGCGTTCTCTCCGCGAAAGCCACCTGTAACTTTTTCACTTCTTAATGTGTGGGCGCGGTGGTATACTTGACGTATCTCATCTATTATTATGGACAACAAAGACCGATTCTCTCCAGAAGAAAATAAACCGAGCAGTCTTGAGGCGCTCAAGAAAAGGCTCTATCGTAAAATAAACCCCCTCAAACAATCGGGAGACGGGCAAAGAGGCGCTCACGAATTGCATGAAAAAAAATATGACGTGAGCGGTACCTGGAAAGAAGAAAATACCATGCCGCAAGAATTACCCAAAGAGTATCTCGGATTCGGATGGATAAAATGGTTTTTTATCGGGTCTATCGTTTTCTTTTTCGTTGCGCTTGTTGTCGCGGCGTTTGTGTTTTTTCGCGGGTCAAATGTTGTTTCTCCCGACAACATAGTGATCGATGTTTCAGGGCCGGTTTCTATAGGAGGCGGAGAAGAGCTGGCGCTTCAAATTTCCGTACACAACAATAATAACGTTGCCCTGGAGCTTTCCGATTTGCTCATTGAATATCCAAGCGGCACTCGTGCCGTGGGTAATCTGGAAAAAGAGCTGCCTCGCATAAGAAAATCTCTCGGGAATATCAGCGCCGGACAGACGGTAAATGAAGTCGTGCGCGCCGTTTTGTTCGGACAGGAGCAAAGTGTCGAGCAAATCAAAATTTCTTTGGAGTACCGCGTTGAAGGATCCAACGCCATTTTCGTGAAAGACAAAACGTATGAAATTGCGCTCAGTTCTTCTCCGGTGAGCGTTTCGATTTCTGCGCTCAAAGAAGTGAGCGTAAATCAAGAAATGAGCATGGCCATTAAAGTTGATTCGCGCAGTAATACGGCGCTCCAAAATCTTGCCGTGCAAATTGAATACCCGTCCGGATTTGAGTTTAGCGGGGCGACCCCTTCTCCGGCATCGGGGCAGACGCTCTGGCTTTTGGGAGACGTGCCGGAAAACGGATCTCGTACCATTACGGTTACGGGCATTATGCGCGGGCAAGATAGCGAGAAAAAAGTATTTCGCATTGCCGTGGGAACGGCGAATACTTCCGGACAGCAGGCTCTCGGAGTTATGTATAGCACTACGTTCCAAGAAATAACGCTCCGTCGGCCGTTTATGAGTGCGGAGATGGCGGTGAATGGCAGCACCAATGAAGAATACATTGCGCATGCGGGAGAAGATGTCCGCGTTGAAATTTCTTGGGTCAACAACCTGCCGGTGCGCGTGACCGACGGCAGCATAGAGGTGACGCTTTCGGGCGACATTGTCGACGAATCGACAATCAGCGTTGAAAAAGGAAACTATGACTCGTCTCGAAATACTATATCGTGGGATAAGCGTTCCTACCCGGCCTTTGGCGTTATTGAATCAGGCAAGGAAGGGCGGCTGCAGTTTAGTTTTAAACCAAAATCATTATTTGGTACTGACAAAATAATCTACAATCCGGAAGTGTCCATGGCGCTTACCATTGGCGGCAACCGAACCTCTGAATCGGATGTCCCGACAAAAATTACGACTTCATCAACCCGCGTTATCAAGTTTTCTTCCGGACTTCAGATGACTTCGCGCGCGACGCATTTTGTAGGACCACTCTCAAATGCGGGATCCTTGCCGCCGGTTGCGGAAAAAGAAACAACCTATACCGTTGTATGGACGGTACTGAATTCGTCAAATAACCTCTCCTCGGCGGAGGTGCGGGCCACGCTGCCGTCGTATGTCCGATGGAAAGGAATGACGACTCCCGGAGAGAATATTTCTTTTGATCCGGCGTCGGGCGAGGTACTCTGGTCGCTTGGAAAGGTGGATGCGGGCGTCGGGTTTTCATCAAAGGCACGCGAGGTGGCTTTTCAGGTGGGGCTTTTCCCGAGCGTGAATCAGGTAGGGCAGACACCCGACATTCTTTCGGAAGCGGCATTTTCCGCAAACGATGACTTTACTTTTGTGCCGGTTGGTATAACCGCGCGGCCGGTTTCAACGCGTCTCTCGACCGACCCGGGCTTTAAATCAGGTGATGAGGTAGTGGTTGCGAAATAATTTTTGGAAGGTAGTATGTATCATAATACACAGAGGGAAATCGTATGAAAAAAGAAGAATCAACAATGGAAAAAATAGTATCGCTCGCCAAACGGCGCGGTTTTATTTACCAGGGTTCCGAAATCTACGGAGGACTTGCGGGCACGTGGGATTACGGTCCGCTCGGGGTGGCGCTGAAAAAAAATATCGAGAATCTTTGGTGGCGTATGTTTGTGGAAAGTCGGGAAGACATGTACGGCGTTGATTCGGCGATTTTAATGAACCCAAAAGTGTGGGAAGCAAGCGGGCACGTTTCCGGCTTCTCGGACCCGCTCGTGGAATGTCAAAAATGCAAGCGCCGTTTTCGAGCCGACCATCTTGAAGATAAAAATAAATGTCCGGATTGCGGAGGAAAACTTGGCGGAGAACGGCAATTTAATATGATGTTTAAGGCGAATATCGGAGCGGCTGAAGACGGCTCGTCGATTGTATACATGCGACCGGAAACCGCGCAAGGAATGTTTGTGAATTTTAAAAATATCGTCGATTCGTTTCATCCGAAATTACCCTTCGGCATTGCTCAAATAGGAAAATCGTTTCGTAACGAAATTGCTCCGCGCGATTTTATTTTTAGGGTGCGAGAACTTGAAATCATGGAATTTGAATATTTCGTCGAAGAAAAAAGATGGAATGAACTTTTTGAATACTGGAGAGAAAAGACGCACGAATGGTTTGCCGCTCTCGGTTTTGAAAAATCAGATATCAAAGAGGTGGAGCTTCCTGACGGCGAGCGGGCGCATTACTCCAAGCGTACTATGGATTTTTATTTCAAATATCCGCATAAGTTTGATGAAATAGGAGGGATTGCGTATCGTACGGATTTTGATTTGCGGAGGCACACAGAGACGAGCGGTGTTGATTTGCGGTATGTGGATCAAACTACGAATGAGAAATTTATTCCGCATGTGCTTGAGCCGACGTTTGGATTAGGGCGGCACGTGCTCGCGGTGTTGGTGAAAGCGTATACGGAAGACGAATTAGGGGGAGAGAAGCGGGTAGTGTTAAGATTTCCTCCGCATCTGGCGCCGGTAAAAGTGGCGGTGTTTCCGCTGTTAAAAAATAAGCCGGAGCTGGTTCTAAAAGCGCGCGAGGTGTATACGATCCTTAAAAAAGAATTTGGCGCCGTGATGTTTGACGATAACGGCAACATCGGCAAACGCTACCGGAGGCAAGATGAAATCGGCACGCCTTTTTGTGTAACGGTCGATTTTGACACGCTTACGGACGATACCATAACCGTGCGTGACCGCGACACGGGGAAGCAGGAGCGCGTGCCGATTTCAGAGTTGACTTCGCGTGTTAATTCATTGATACTCTAAGCAGACAAAGGCAATCGACAATTTTTCCTGAAGGAGAAAAGCGATGTTTGATCACCTGCTGACAAGAGAAGAAGTGGAAAAACTTTTAAAAAGCACGGACCAGGAAGATATTCCGAAAGACGTGTTAGATAAATTTCCCGATTTTGCCAAACAGGGCAATTGCTGTCCTCGTTGTGGAAAAAATACCGCACGTGAACAAATAACCGATGCCAACGGGCCGCTTCGATTTCGGTGTTGCTCGTGCCACGCGGTGTCTCTTATGGCAGATTGGGAATAAACTCATACTAAAAAAGCCCCCGCTTTCCCGAGGGGCTTTTCTCTTGCGGTGACGAGCAAGACATGCTAGAGTGTTTTACTATGACAGTGCGGAAAACAATATCTCTAATACCGGCCGGTACCGAAAAGCGGGCAACGCTTGATTTTAAGTCGGGCGACACGGTAAAGGTGTTTCAGAAAATTCAAGAAAAAGGCAAGACCCGCTTGCAGGCATTTGAGGGGCTTGTGCTTGCCCGTAAACACGGCAAAGAACAGGGCTCAACCTTTACGGTCCGCAAAGTGGCAAGCGGCGTTGGCGTTGAGCGTGTTTTCCCCCTCTACTCTACGGCCATTGACCGTATTGAGGTGGTAAAACACGCAAAGACGCGTCGCGCGAAACTCTACTACATCCGCGAAAAAGTGGCGAAAGAAGCGCGCAAGAAATTGAAGCATGTGCTGCTTGGGAAAGTTAAAGAGGAGGAGATTGAAAATTCACCCGAAGTTTCTCAAGAACAAACTACGGCATCTGAATAATAACGCATTAAAAAATCGCCCGAGAAAGGCGATTTTTTTGACGCTCCCCATAATATAGCCTATACTAAAAACGTTTTGCGCAGGTGGCGAAATTGGTAGACGCACTACCTTGAGGTGGTAGCGCTTTCATGAATTTATGAAATGAAATATCAACAACCTGTACTGAATCTGTAAGATTCAAATCCTCTCCTGCGCATATGTAGCGAAGCGTAATATGCGCAGGAGGCGCATCCGTTTGCACAGGCAAACGGGAGCAAGGATTTGAAAAGGTTGTTAGATATTTCATGAATTTATGAAATGAAATATCAACAACCTGTACTGAATCTGTAAGATTCAAATCCTCTCCTGCGCACAAGTGAACAAAGTGAACGCCGTGCGCAGGAAGCGGCGGGGCCCCAGAAAACCTTGACTTTTTTTGAAAAATGTGATTTCATAAAACAAGGTTAATCTTTGATATCAATAAATAATATTCATTCAAAAGGGGGCGATTGTCATGCGTTATACGCAGGAAGACCTGCAGCGATTGTTTGAAGAAAATACAAGGTCGCTTGTTGACGACCTCTCTTCGAACGCGGTGCTGTGCAGTATTCGTATTTTGAATCCGGAGGGGAATTTTCTTGTTTCGGCCGCGCGGTTCTCTTCAGAGCATTCTCCGGATATGCCGGAGATGGAAGATGTTATTCCGGTGGAAGGCACGGTCGGCGGAGACGCGGTGCGTACCGGAAAAATTCAAGAAGTTCCCGATTTAGCGAAAGACCATCGGTTTAGCAACCAAAAGATTTTGAACGCCGGTTACACGTCTATGATGGCAGTCGCAATCATGTTTTTGGGGCAGCCAAAGGGGGTTGTCCAAATCTATTCAAAAACAAAAGACTATGTCTTCTCGAAGAAGGAGAAACGCCTTGCCGAGACGATAACCAATAATATGGCCGCCATCATCGTCTGCAAAGAGCATGCGGAAGAAGTCGAGGCTCTCCAGAAAAAGTCTTTGGAAATGGAGAAGTTTCGTTTAATAGGCGAGCAGGCGGGCCACATTACTCATGCCATTAAAAACGCAAGCACGATTGTTGCCGGGTTTGCGATGCGAATCAGGAACAGCATTAAAAAATGCATGGAAGCGCCCCTTTCTGTCGAAACGCTTGTTGAAAAAATAAACGTTATCGATAAGTATGCCGGGATTATTTTGTCTGAAAATGAAAAACTGACAAAAAAGCTTCGGCATATCTTGAGCGTCAGCAAGAGTCAGCCAAAATTGAGGATGACGGATATTGGTTCGCTTTTGTCCGGCGTCATCGATGGGTTCCCTTCAGAAACAAAAAAAGGAAAGAAAGTCAGGTTTTCCCGCGACCTCAAGACAAATGCCAGCGTCATGGTTGATGAAGCGCAGATCAAAGAAGTTTTGAATGAGCTTCTGCAAAATGCAACCGAAGCCTTGGCGCAGCGTCATGGTGATATCAATATCACCTGTCGTACCAGCTTATATGACGGAAAGTACACGAGTTTCCTTATTGAAGTTGAGAACGATGGAGAAATTCCTCCCGGAATATTGGAGCAGGTTTTTGACCCGTTTTTTTCGACAAAGGAAGATGGTTCCGGCCTCGGGCTGTTTGGCGCAAAAGTAATCGTCAAACGGCACGGAGGCGAGATAGTGGTTAAATCCGGCAAGGGGAAGACCACGGTCAGAGTTTATTTGCCAAGATGATAGTAGCTCCGCCGCTTTTAATTTTTAAAGCGGCGGTTTTCTTTTTGTCCTTTTTCTCGACAGAACGACAAAAATCGTGGTATAAAAGAAAAGCCGCCGCACTCTTGCGGCGGCAAAAATATGGTGCCTATGGTGTAACGGTTAGCACTAGGGTTTGTGGAGCCCTCAGTTCCGGTTCAAATCCGGATAGGCACCCCATTTTATTCGCAGGACAGTATACTTTTTATCCGATGGGGTGTTTAATAAAGATACATGTCTTTTGAATCAATAAATTTCAATCAAGCAGAAGAAAAAAAGAAAAAGGAGAAGACCCCCGAGCGTCTGCTCCTTGCTCTTGAGGCGCAACTGAAACTAACGGTAAAAGAACTAAAACTTCATGGCGAGGAACACTTGCGGCAAATTCCCGAAGGCAAGAAAGTGATTATTGCCACTACCCATATTTCAGATCTTGATATACCGATTGTTGCGGCGGCGCTTGGCAGGCATTTCAATATCGCTATCACCAATATGTCGATTCACCACTCTTTTCTCGCTGAACCGCCCACGAATATCGGAATGAGAATTGCCGGCAAGGAAAATTTTCTCCCCATTGATTTTCATAAAACAGAAGGGATAAAACGCGCGTCCTTTAATCCTGATAATTTTCTGCCGATGAAAGAGGCTCTTGAAAAAGGGAAAGCGGTGGTTATCGCGGCGCATAATCCGACACAAAAATGGAGCTTGCCGAAAGGGGGATACGGGGCATCGTATTTGTCAGACATCACCGAAGGCGAGACAGTGGTGCTTCCGGTCGCCGTTAATTTGGAATCGGAGAAACTTGCCGGCATGTACGAAACGCAATTAAAAAATTTGACCGAAAAACCGATAGTGAATGTATACATCAGTGAGCCGATGGAATTGAATAAAATCCCGGGCATAGAGGATTTGTCAAAAATGGTGCATAAGCGGGAAGCGGGAGAGCGGTTGACGCCTGAAGAGCGGGAGCGATTTTCCGAACTCAAAAAATCTTTGCAAGCGCAATCCGATGCCATTATGGAGAAATTGGCGGCAAGCCTCCCAGAGGAAAAGAAGGGAGAATATAAATAAAAATTTTTTGATGTTCTTGTGAATTTTTGAGCGGAAGAATTTACTCGGTCTTCTGCTGTTTTTGTTTTTCAAAAGCGCGTGTGTGCTATACTACCCCAATGAATTATTCTGAGGAATCTCTGCGTATACATAAAGAGAAAAAAGGGAAGCTCGCGATGGTGTCAAAAGTGCCGCTTGTGACGCGCGATGATTTGTCGGTGGCATACACGCCGGGAGTTGCGGCGGTGTCGTCGGCAATCGCAAAAGATAAAAATCTTGTCTACGAATACACGGGCAAAGGAAATACGGTTGCGATTGTGACCGACGGGAGCGCGGTGCTTGGGCTTGGCAATATTGGCCCCGAAGCGGCCCTTCCGGTGATGGAAGGGAAAGCGGTGATTTTCAAGGAATTCGCGGGCATTGACGCCTTTCCGCTGTGCCTTGCCACGCAAGACACGGAAGAGATTATCCGTATCGTAAAAAATATCGTCCCGGGAATCGGTGCGGTAAACCTCGAAGATATTTCGGCGCCGAGGTGTTTTGAAATTGAAGAGCGGCTTCAAGATGTCGGTATTCCGGTATTTCACGACGACCAACACGGGACGGCCGTGGTAGTGCTCTCGGGCATCATGAATGCCGCCAAAGCGGTGGGAAAAAACTTACACGAGCTCTCGGTGGTGATTAGCGGCGCGGGCGCTGCGGGGATTGCGGTGACAAAACTATTGTCATGCATCGGCACTGATGAAAAAACATGCACGCCCGTTCGCGATATTGTCGTGTGCGATTCAAAAGGTATCGTAGAAAAAAGCCGCGCTGATTTGAACGACATAAAAAAAGATATTGCGTTGCGTACGAATATGTTAGGCAAAAAAGGAACCATTGCAGATGCATTGGTCGGGGCGGACGTTCTCATTGGCGTCTCGGCCCCCGGGGTGATTACCGAAGATATGATACGAAGCATGGCTCCGAAGGCGATTGTGTTTACGCTTGCCAATCCGGTGCCGGAAATAATGCCCCAGCTCGCCAAAAATGCGGGGGCCGCGGTGGTCGCCACCGGACGAAGTGATTTTCCCAATCAGGTGAATAATGCCCTTGCGTATCCGGGGATTTTCAAAGGGGCGCTTCTTGCTCGGGCGCCGCGTATAACGCCCGCGATGAAGCAAGCGGCCGCGAAGGCGCTTTCAGCGTTTATCACCGAGCCGTCTCCCGAGAATATTTTACCCCCGCTCACCGATAGACGCGTGGCGTCCTCCATCGCCGAAGCGGTGTATAAAGCGGCGATTTCTTAATTTTTTTATCAATCGATATGGAAACACTTTTACTGCACGAACCGTCATGGCGGTTTCTTACGTACTTTCTTGTCTTTATCGGTATGTTGTTTGAAGGGGAGATCGTTTTGTTTACCGCTTTTTTTCTCGCCTCATCGGGAGTGATTGATTTTTATGACACCTTATTTTTTGTAGTTTCCGGAGTTATCATAGGCGATATCCTCTGGTATTTTGCCGGCGCCTATCTTGAACGGCGCGGATGGATACCGGCGTGCCTGCGTCCGGCATCAAAAACGATTGATACCCATTTGTCTGCGCGCCCTTTTGCCACGCTTTTGTTTTCAAAATTTACTTATGGATTGCATCGCCCGACATTATTGCGCGCCAAAGAAGCGGGGATAGATTTGTATACATTTATAAAAATGGAAGTTGCCGCGTCTCTCTTGTGGATAATCGTTGTCGGCATTTGCGCCGTATTATTTTCTGCGGCGATCGGCTTGTTTAAAAAATATCTTCGGTTTGCAGAAATCGGGCTGCTTATTAGTGTCAGTGTCTTTATTCTTTTAAGCCGTCTAGCCAACTCTTATTATAAAAAGAAAGCTCGTTATAAATAACTCAATAATACGTCGCAATGATGTATGTTACGTATGCAAGTATCCGTTGCGTATATGGATTTTGTGTGTATGCTTTCTTATAGAAAATAGAATAACCATTTTGCAGAGGAGGTTTCTGTGGAGAATGTCGTTCTTTTTAATTTGTTGAATTTTTGTTTTCTGATTGCGGCTATTGTGTTTACGGGGATGTTTGGCGCGACGATTTTCAGCGGAAAAACAATGGCAGGGGATGATGAGATGCCGGAATCTTCTCGCTCTTGTTTTAAATATTGGAAACAAGGACATCGGCAGTATGCCAACTACACATTGCTAAGTTTGGCGGCCGCAGTTCTTTTTATTGAAATGAAAGTGCGTCTTGGGGGATTTGCCGATCGTGCGCCGGAGCTTTTCTGGGCGCATCTTTTTTTTGCAATTCCGTTTCTTTGCACGCTACTTCTTTTGCGCTTCAAAATAACGGGCACAAAAAATCTTCTGTTGCACAAAAAAATTGCTCACACGTCGATAGCGCTTTTTATCGGTACCGCAATAACTGGAAGTATGCTCTTTTTTAATTAGTAATGTGACTAAAAAACAAAAAACCGCTCTGTTTATTGCAGAACGGTTTTTTCTATTTTATTTCCCCTTTTTACTTTTATACGAGAGATGCTTGCTTGCTTTGAGGCATCGGGTGCAGATTTTTATGCGCCCTCCCGACGAAAGGGTTGCCCACTGGAGGTTGGGTTTCCTTCGGCGTTTGCCGGTGGGGTTAAATTGGGTAGCGCGAACACGATTTGAGTAGCCGCCGCCCATTTGAGAACTTTTTTCGCAGATAACGCATGCTTTTGCCATGTTTTTATGTTTAGAAGTTTCATGGTAGCATAAAAAATACATTATGCAAGGTTTTGATTTCATTTTCTCAATCGCCATTCTTATCATGTCGGTGATTGCGCACGAAGTGTCTCACGGATACGCCGCCGATAGTTTAGGCGATCCGACGGCGCGTCTCGCCGGTCGGCTTTCGCTTAATCCGATAAAACATCTCGATCTCGTCGGTTCGTTTATCGTGCCCGTCATAACTTTTTTTCTTGGCGGCTTTATCTTTGGTTGGGCGAAACCGGTACCGTATAATCCATACAACGTCCGCGGAGGCAAGTGGGGAGAAGCGTTTGTCGGGTTTGCGGGTCCGGCAATGAATCTTACCATCGCGCTCGTGTTTGGGCTCGCGATGCGGTTTGGGATTGCTTCAGGAGTCTTTTCGCCATCGGCGGCCCCTATTGTTGCGCTCATTGTGTTTATCAATATTTTGCTCGCAGTGTTTAATTTGGTGCCTATCCCGCCGCTCGACGGTTCGAAAGTCCTTTTTGCGCTTCTGCCGTTTCGCTTTCACGCGGTGCAGGAATTTTTTGAGCGATATTCTCTCTTTATTATTCTTTTGTTTGTTCTCTTTTTTTGGCAATATGTCGTCCCGATGGTTTATTGGCTGTTTCGGCTGATTACCGGCGGCGCTTTCCTATAAATAGAGCGTATTTCAGCCAAGCCCGCAGGGCGGAATTTTTCAGCTTGCCTTTTTTGAGGTTATATATTATCTTTACAGGTACTTGATTGAAGAATAAAGCCAAAGCAACAAATTAGCATGTCAACGATTAATCAGTTAGTAAAAAACAAGCGAAGAAATGTGGCAAGAAAGTCAAAAGCGGTCGCTTTGGCTCGTGGTTTTAATACGCTCAAAAATCGCCCGATTTTTTATCCGTCGCCCTTTAAGCGCGGCGTGTGCACCAAGGTGACGACGACGACTCCCAAAAAACCAAACTCGGCTATCCGAAAAGTTGCCCGTGTTCGTCTGACGAACGGCATGGAAATTACTGCGTATATTCCCGGCATCGGGCATGCGCTGCAGGAGCACTCGGTGGTGGTTGTCCGCGGAGGACGCGTGAAAGACATCGGCGTACGCTACACAATCGTGCGCGGCAAGCTCGACGCAACAGGTGTTGATAAACGCATGAAAGGACGAAGCCAATACGGCGCAAAACGCCCAAAAGCAAAATAATATAATCTATGCGAAGACCAGTTAAAAACAGAAATATTCCGGGACCGGACCGTGTGTATAATTCTCCAAAGGTGGGGAAGTTTATCAATTACCTCATGACCCGCGGCAAAAAAAATGCGGCACGAAACGTCGTGTACGATGCGTTTGATTTGATAAAGGAAAAAGCAAAGACAGAAAATCCCATTGAAATTTTTGAGGAAGCGGTTAAAAATGTCGGCCCGCTCATGGAAGTCCGCTCTCGCCGTGTCGGAGGTGCCAACTACCAAGTGCCGCGCGAGGTGCGCGCCGAACGCAGGCTCTCGCTTGCCATGCGTTGGATTGTGGAATCAGCTCGCGCAAAAAAAGGAGTGCCGATGCACCGCCGGCTTGCCGACGAGTTGATTGCCGCAAGCAAAAACGAAGGCGAGGCGGTCAAGAAAAGAGAAAACACACACAAAATGGCCGAGGCGAACAAAGCATTTGCCCATTTTGCGTGGTAAAAATCAGCCTGTTAGGTCTTAGCTTATTAGCTAGTTAGGCATTATTTTTTTGCAAATTTCCTAACAAGCTAAAACCTAACAAGCTAAAAAGCTAAACATGAGAGATTATCCACTGGAAAAAGTACGAAATATCGGCATTATCGCACACATTGATGCGGGGAAAACAACCACTACCGAGCGGGTTCTTTTTTATACCGGCGTGTCGCATAAAATCGGCGAAGTGCATGAAGGAGCCGCGGTGATGGATTGGATGGAGCAGGAGCGGGAGCGCGGCATTACGATTACCTCGGCGGCGACCACGGCTTTCTGGACGCCGACGTATGCGAACAAAGACCAGTCTTTTAAACATCGCATCAACATTATTGATACGCCCGGACACGTCGATTTTACCGTGGAGGTGGAGCGCTCGCTCAAGGTGCTCGACGGCGGCGTTGTTGTATTTGACGGAGTCGCGGGCGTTGAGCCTCAATCCGAAACGGTGTGGAGGCAAGCAGATAAATATCATGTGCCGCGCATTTGTTTTATAAATAAATTAGACCGTACGGGTGCCTCTTTTGAGCGTTCGTACCATACAATTCTTGACCGTCTCACCAAACACGCGGTGCGGATGCAGATTCCCATCGGCGAAGAGGAAAAACACCGCGGGGTTGTTGATTTGCTTACGATGAAAGCGTTTATTTTTGAGGGGAACATGGGAAATGAAATAAAAGAAATTCCTATACCCGATGAATTGAAATCCGACGCAGAAAAATATCGCAGTGAACTTATTGAAAAAATCGTTGAAAACAACGAGACGCAAATGAATGCCTATTTGGAAGGGAAGGAAATTCCTTTGGCTGATTTGAAGCAAACCTTGCGCAAGGCGACGCTCACGGGCGCCCTTGTACCGGTGTTTACCGGCTCGGCGTTGAAAAATATCGGCGTGCAGCTTGTGCTCGACGGAGTGGTTGATTACTTGCCGTCGCCGCTCGATATTCCGCCGTTCAAGGGCATCAATCCGGAAACCGACAAGGAAGAAGTGCGCCACTCAAGCGATGAAGAGCCGTTCTCGGCGCTCGCTTTCAAATTGTGGTCCGACCCGTTTGTGGGGCAGCTCACCTATTTCCGCGTCTACTCAGGAACGCTTGAATCAGGCTCGTATGTCTACAACTCAAGCAAAGATAAAAAAGAACGCGTGGGCCGAATATTGCGGATGCACGCAAACCATCGTGAAGAAGTGAAGAAAGTATACGCGGGAGAAATTGCCGCCGCGGTGGGGCTGAAAGATACGACCACGGGAGATACGCTCTGCGACGAAGCGCACCCGATTATTCTTGAGAAGATTGTATTCCCGGAGCCGGTGGTATCAATGCGTATTGAGCCAAAAACAAAAGCTGACCAGGAAAAAATGGGAATGGCTTTGAAACGTCTCTCCGACGAAGACCCGACGTTTCGCATTACCTCCGACCCAGAAACACTCGAAACCGTCATTTGGGGAATGGGAGAACTTCATCTCGACGTCATCGTTGACCGCATGAAGCGGGAATTCAAAGTGGAAGCCAATGTCGGCAAGCCGCAGGTGGCATACAAAGAAACCATCACGATACCGGCGGAAGCGGAAGGCAAATACATCAAGCAATCAGGCGGACGCGGACAGTATGGGCATGTGAGAATTCGTATCAAGCCGCTTGAGAAGCTCGACCCCGAAGCGAAGATTCCGAAAAATATTAAACGGTATCCCGGGTTTGAATTTATCGACTCGATCAAAGGAGGAGTTATTCCGCAGGAATTTATTGCGCCGTCTGAAAAAGGAATCAAAGAAGGAATGGAGCGCGGCGTTGTCGCCGGCTACAAGATGACCGATATTTCGGTTGAGCTGTACGACGGTTCGTTCCATGATGTGGACTCTTCGGAAATTGCTTTCAAAATCGCGGCGTCAATGGCGTTTCAAGATGCGGCAAAACGAGCCAAGCCGGTGCTTCTTGAGCCGATTATGCGCGTGGAGGTGTCTACCCCTGAAAAATTCATGGGTGATATCACCGGCAACTTGAGTTCGCGCCGCGCGCAGATTGAAGGAATGGAAGACCGCGCCATGTTTAAGGTCATCAAAGCAAAAGTGCCGCTCTCGGAAATGTTTGGCTATATCACGACGCTCCGTTCGCTCACTGAAGGCCGCGCAAACTACGTCATGGAATTTGATAGCTATGCGATTGTTCCGCAAAATGTGGCTCAGACGATTATTGAAGCGAGAAAATAATCAAGCTGGCTAGTTAGAAAAAAACCGCTTGGACGCCCAATGTCCAGGCGGTTTTTTGATTAGGTTATGATTGGAGCTTGTGTTATTGACATTCCCGCTCTTTTCCTATAGCTCTGAGATAGAAGCGTACGAGATGTTTTTTGTCTTTAAACATAAGGAGGCCACCATGAAGAAATCTTCTCTGGCAATAGCAACCGCACTGTTTTTAATATCATTCGGTTTATCGAATCAGGCGTCTGGAATGAGCGGAGACCCGAACAAACCGGTCACCGTCAAAACATTCGTAGATATGGCAAAAAAATCTTTACCGGCAGTGGTCAGCATTCAGGTAGAGCACACGTCTTTCCCCGGGCAGGAACAAGAAAAGGAGCATTCGGAAGTCCCTGTTGACCCAAAGGGAAAAGATTCTCCCTTCTCGCCGTTTGGCGGACCTGACCAGATGGATCCTAATCAGCCTGAACAGCCGCGCAGCGGTCCTAGCTCAGGCTCCGGGTTTATCATTAGCGCCGATGGATATATCGTCACCAACAATCATGTGGTAGAGGGTGCCGCAAAAATATCCGTGTTTGTCGGGAAAAAGGAGTACCCGGCAAAAACAATCGGCACTGACCCAGAAACAGACATTGCCCTCATTAAAATAGAGGGGGCGTCGTTCCCCTCTCTTTCAATGGGGGATTCAGATACCCTTGAGGTGGGAGAACCGGTGATGGCTATTGGCAGCCCGTTTGGTCTCAGTGGCTCGGTTACAACCGGAATTGTTAGCGCGAAAAATCGCCGTCAAGTAAGCGGTGATGTTTACGACAACTATATCCAGACTGATGCCTCTATAAACCCCGGCAATAGCGGCGGACCGCTTATTGATACTAACGGCAAGGTTATCGGAATGAACACCGCGATTTTGAGCGGAAGAGGCGGGGAAGGAAATGTCGGCATTGGTTTTGCCGTTCCGAGCAATCTCATCAAAGAGATTATCGCCAGCCTCAAAGAAAGCGGCAGTGTGACTCGCGGATGGTTTGGCATCGTGTTTCAACCGCTTACGAAAGAGCTGTCACAAATGCTCAAGCTGGAAAGTGATTCCGGTGCCTTGGTGAAAGAAGTGGTTTCCGGCGGGCCGGCTGAAAAAGGCGGCATCAAGCGCGAAGACGTTATCGTTTCTTTCAACGGCAAAGAGGTATCTTCCTTGGAAGAATTGCCAAAAATGGTTGCGGCCGTGCATCCCGGGACATCGGTTCCCGTTGAAGTGTGGAGAAACGGGAAAAAAGAAGTCGTTTCTGTTGTTATTGAGAAGCGTGATTCTTCGGCCATGAAAAACTTGAAAAAAGAATTTCAGCCTCCGCGGAAAGGACCAAGACCTCCGAGAAAATAAGAAAATAAGCATATACCCCCGCGCCGATTCCGGTGCGGGGGTTCTTGTGTAAAGAAACCGCTAATGGGGTTGACAATTTTACTCCCCTTACGTTATGATACGAGAACTATCGCATGAACGCGTTTTTTTTTGCTTTTTCGACGTATGCCCTTGCGTATGTCGGTTGAAGGAAAGGCTATGCGTCGGGCGACGTATTATCAGTCGTTAATAATTAATTACATAACGGCAAAACATTACCCATTTGTTCTCGCAGAGTAATGTTTCGCCGCTATAAAAAACGTTATGGCAGAAGCATTTGATCGGTCAAAGCCGCACGTAAACGTAGGCACCATCGGCCACGTCGACCACGGCAAGACCACCCTTACCGCCGCAATTCTCAATGTATTGCACTTGGCGGGCAAGCAAGTAAAACTAAAAGGAGTTGACCAAATTGACTCGGCTCCGGAGGAAAAAGCTCGAGGTATTACCATCGCGCTTTCACACAACGAGTATTCAACGGATGCTCGTCACTATGCGCACATTGATGCGCCGGGACACGCCGACTATATTAAAAACATGATCACGGGCGCCGCTCAAATGGACGGAGCCATCTTGGTGGTTGCCGCAACCGACGGCGTTATGCCCCAGACCCGCGAACACATTTTGCTCGCGCGCCAAGTGGGAGTGCCGAAAATCATCGTCTTCTTAAACAAAGTAGATATGGTTGACGACCCTGATTTGATCGACCTCGTTGAGGCGGAAGTTCGCGAACTGTTGAGCAAGTACCAGTACGAAGGAGATACCGCGCCGGTTATTCGCGGCTCGGCGCTTAAGGCGCTTGAAGCGAAATCGGTTGACGACGAATGGGCAAAGAAAATTCTTGATTTGGCAAAAGCGCTCGATGAATATATTCCGATTCCGGTTCGTGAAGTTGATAAGCCGTTCCTTATGCCGGTAGAAGACATCTTCTCAATTGAAGGACGCGGTACGGTAGCCACCGGACGCATTGAACGCGGAAAAATTAAAGTAGGGGAGGAAATTGAAATCATTGGGCTCAAAGATACGGCGAAAACGACCGTTACCGGTATTGAAATGTTCAATAAGTCGCTCGACGAAGGAATGGCCGGCGACAACGCAGGAATTCTCCTCCGAGGAACGAAAAAAGAAGACATTACCCGAGGACAAGTGCTTGCAAAACCGGGCTCAGTAACGCCGCACACCGACTTTGAAGCGGAAGTCTATATCTTGAAGAAAGAAGAAGGAGGACGACACACCCCGTTCTTCAAAGGCTACAAGCCTCAATTCTATATCCGAACGACCGACGTTACCGGTGAAGTTACGTTGCCGGAAGGACGTGAAATGGTTATGCCGGGCGACACGGTCACCTTTACGGTAAAGCTTATTTCGCCGGTTGCGCTTGAAGCAAAACAGCGATTTGCTATCCGCGAAGGAGGCAAAACTGTCGGTGCCGGAGTTGTAACCAAAATCATCAAATAAATAATCGCCGTATTATCTCGGTTATCGGTATGCCCACTGAAACAAAAACAAAAATAGTCGCGAAAGTTCCGAAAGCAAAAGCAAAGCCTCGGATTAAAAAAGAAGAGGCGGTTGCAAAATTGCGCATTCGCGTTCAGGCCTATGAACACAAAGTGCTCGATAATTCGGTAAAACAAATTATCGACACGGCGCTTCGCTACGGAGCGATTATTGTAGGGCCGGTGCCTCTCCCGACCGAAATTAAAAAATATACGGTTAACCGTGCTGCATTCGTGTACAAAGATGCGCGAGAACAATTTGAAATGCGAGTGCACAAGCGGGTGATTGATATCTTGAATCCTGCGGCAAACGTGATTGAAGCGCTGACAAACCTAAATTTGCCGTCGGGGGTAAATATTGACGTGAAGATGCTTTGATTTAGAAAGAAGGAAGTAGCAGGTTATTTCCTATTATCTAATTTCAGTGCTCTGTTTTCTAAAACATGAAATACATTCTTGGAAAAAAACAATACATGACGCAAGTGTTCGACGAGAACGGAACGGTGCACCCCGCGACGGTTATTTCTGCCGGACCGATTGTGGTCACGCAAGTCCGCAGCAAAGAAAAAGACGGGTACGTTGCGGTGCAAGTCGGATATGGGGAAACGAATCCAAAACGTCTCACCAAAGCAGAGAAAGGGCACTTTGGGGACAAAGGATCTTTCCAAAACGTCAGGGAATTTCGACATTCCGAGCGAGAGCCGGGCTCTATTGGAGGCGGAGGACGCGCCGGCGGCAGGGTTATCAAAGGAATGCGCATGGCGGGCCGCATGGGAAATGCCCGGATTCAAGTAAAAAATTTAACCGTACTTGCGGTTGATCCGGAAGCGCGTATGCTCGTGGTGTCCGGTGCCGTGCCGGGCCGCCGAGGGACGCTTCTTGAGGTGCGCGGGTAATTTTATTAGTGACGACAAAGGGCTTTTATGGAAACAAACGTTTACAACCAAGAAGGAAAAGAAATCGGGAAAGTATCGTTGCCCGCGGCTGTTTTTGGTGTCAAATGGAATCCCGACTTAGTGCACCAGGCGGTGATTGCCATGGAGGCAAACGCACGTACGCCGGTGGCCCACACGAAAAGCCGCGCTGATGTGCGGGGAGGAGGAAGGAAACCGTGGAAGCAAAAAGGAACCGGGCGCGCGCGGCACGGCTCTACCCGTTCGCCGATTTGGGTCGGAGGAGGAGTCGCGCATGGTCCGACAAATGAAAAAGTTTTTGCAAAGAAAATAAATAAAAAAATGAGGACAAAGGCGCTCTACTCCGTGCTCTCACAAAAACTCCGAGACAACGAGCTCCTGTTTGTTGATTCTATTGCCTTCTCTGCTCCGAAAACGAAAGCGGCACACACCATGCTCAGGGCATTAAGCGTTGCTGCAGAAATGCCGACACTTGTGACCAAATCAAAGAACGCCGCTCTGGTGGCGATATCCAAGGATTCAGGCAACACGAAAAAAAGCCTCCGAAATCTTCAAGGAGTTACGGTGGACGCGTTGCAAAATATCAATCCGGTTTTGGTGTTGCGGCACAAATATCTTATTATCACCGAGCCTGAATCAGCCGTCGCCTTTTTAGCAAAAAAAGCACTCTAACCGTACGACCATGAAAGCACACACGATTATCAAACGGCCGCATATTACCGAAAAAGCGACACACCTCTCCGAAAAAGGCATATATGTTTTTGAGGTTTCTCCGAAAACAAATAAGCGCGAGGTCGTAAAAGCGGTGCAGGCGCTATACAACATCACCCCCGTCAAAGTACGGATGATTACGGTGCCGGCAAAGAAAGTTTTTGTAAGAGGACGTGTCGGTTTTACCGCAAAAATGAAAAAGGCGATGGTGTTTTTAAAGAAAGGGGACGTAATCGAAGCGCTGTAATTTTTTCTTGAAACTAATTTTTAAATACCTGTATGAAAAAATATAATCCGATAACTCCATCACGACGGCACATGAGCACGATTTCATATCGCAGTGTTTTGACCGCGTCTGAACCGCACAAAGCGCTTACCAAAGGCGGAACAAAAAGAGCCGGCAGAAACAGCGATGGACGGATTACCGTGCGCCACAAAGGAGGCGGGCACAAGCGGCTGCATCGTTTGATTGATTTTACTTACGATAAAAAAAATATCCCTGCAAAAATTGAGACTATCGAATACGACCCATACCGTTCGGGATTTATCGCGCTTGTCTGCTATGCCGACGGCGAACGCCGCTATGTCTTGGCGCCGAAGTCACTCAAAGTCGGAGACACCTTTTTAATTTCTGAAAACGCGGAATTAAAGGCGGGAAATCGCCTGCCGCTCAAATTGATTCCGGTCGGCACCTTTATTTTCAACATTGAACTACAGCCAAATAACGGCGCAAAACTCGTGCGCGGGGCCGGTAATTATGCCGAATTGGTTGCAAACGACTCGGGATACGCGCATATCAAAATGCCTTCGGGAGAAGTTCGAAAAATAATCGATAGTGCGTGGGCGTCAATCGGCGAAGTGTCAAACGCCGAACACAAACTGGTGAATTTTGGCAAAGCGGGGCGTACGCGGTGGAAAGGAGTTCGTCCGACCGTTCGCGGCTCGGCCATGAACCCGGTAGACCACCCGTTTGGAGGAGGCGAAGGCCGACAAGGAGCCGGTATGCGCCGTCCGAAGAACCTCTGGGGCAGGGGAATTCGCGGAGTCAAAACCCGCCGCCCGAAAAAGTATTCAAATATTTTCATTGTCTCTCGACGAACCAAAAAGAAACGAACCTAATTTTTAAAACAAAGTCCTGCGCACGCAGGACTTTGTTTTTTGTATGGAGAATTGATAAGGTAATCTCATGCAGATAGAGAAGATATATGAAGACCGGTATCTTGTTGCGATAAACAAACCGTCGGGACTCGTCGTTCATCCCGACGGGCGGAGTATTGGCCCTACGCTCGTGGACTGGATTTTACAGGAATACCCCGATATGAAAAATGTCGGCGAGCCGCTCGTGCTCTCAAGCGGGAAGACGATATTTCGTCCGGGCATAGTGCACCGTCTTGATAAAGAGACCTCGGGCGTTTTAGTGATTGCAAAAACGAATGAAGCGTTTGCCTTTTTAAAAAAACAATTTCAATCGCGGGAGATAAAAAAAACGTACCGCGCGATTGTGTACGGCGCGATGAAGAATGATTCCGGTGTGATTGAAAAACCGATAGGGAAAAGCAGGAGTGATTTTCGCAAATGGTCGGCGGAATACGGCGCGCGCGGCGTCTTGCGCGAGGCGGTAACCCAATACAAAGTGCTCGCGCGCGGGGGGCTTCACTTGGACGTCCGACGTCCAAGTGAAGCAAGGGTGACCTACCTTGAAGTGTATCCGAAAACCGGGCGGACGCATCAAATCAGGGTGCATTTGAAAGCAATCGGACATCCGGTGCTCTGCGATGCCCTCTACGCAAAAGGGAAACCCTGCCCCGCAGAACTTGGGCGTCTTGCTCTCCATGCTCAATCGCTTGTATTGGCATCCCCTAACGGGGCACCTCTAAAACTCGAAGCGCCGCTGCCCGATGACTTTCTCAGGGCGCTTGAAACGTTGTCGCTTGAAAATCTGTAAAGGATGCTTCTTCGCAATATAAGCCGCTGGGTCATGGCAGGGGTATTGACTTTTCTCTATTTTAATGTATCATAAAATTATAAAAAGTTATTTGAAAATCAAGCATATAAAACAAACCAAACGATAGGAGGCTGTATGAGTGAAAAGCTGGAATGGAAAGAAGACACGGAAGGAATAACTGGGGTAAAGACACCAATAAGCCTGTCTTTCAGGACGACATTTGTTGTCGGAGCCATCTTCTTGGCGATACTGACAACAATAACCTACGGAGCGTCCGCTCAGTTATTCGGGAATATGCTCATGGGGGCTATTAGTGCTCTGGCTATCTCGGCCTACTTTTGCATAGAAGGGTTGATTGAGATACCGATAGGCCATAAGGGAGTGCCCCTTATCTTCGGGGAACGGGTACCGTCGTTTCTTTTGGGAGAAGGGAGGCACTGGATTCTGCCGGTACTTTTCATGGGGGTAAAGATCGTTGATGTGCGCACGCAGAGAAAACAAATTCCGGTTACTAAAGTGCTCTCAAAAGATGAGATTCCTCTCGAAGTAACGGTTTCCTTGGCGTATCGAATTAGCGATCCGTTTAAGTTTACCCAAGTTGAAGAGGCGGCCGAGTTGCTCGAAGATCTTGCGGACCGCACGATCCGATGGTCGTTCCGAGAAAAAATCGCCGTCGAGCTTCCCTTGGAAGCAAAAAATTTGTCGAATCTTCTTGAAGAAGAGCTCGACAAAGAAGCGTCCAAGTGGGGGCTCGATATCACAAAGGCTATTGTTGAAAATATTCGTTTGCCGGAAAGCATTGAAAAGGCAAACGAACAAAAAGAAGTCGAAAAATCCCAAAAGGATTCCGAGACGATAGAAGCGGAGCACACGCTTGCTCTGGCGCAAAAGTACAAAAAAGAATTTCCAAACTTGACCGATATTGAGATTTTTAATCTCATTCAGGCCGAGCGGGGGAAAATAAAGCGGTCGGTAATTGACGGGAATGCTTCTCAAGTTGTGAAAGCCGCAGGTGTCTTTGGCGATAACCTGAAAGGAGGCAAGCAATGAAGCCGCTGACAAAAAAGATATTGATGGCGTGCGCCGTTCTTTCCGTAATCGTATTTGCGTGTGATATCAAAAAAGAAAAGGTATCGGCTTTGATTTCCAATGCTTCGCACGGGATTTCTGTTGTAGGAGCACAGGCAAAACCGGTGGTGCGCCCTGAAGATAGGGCATGGCGGCTTTGCTGGCGTATGCCGCCGAGCGCCAAATCATCTCTGGGTATTCGTGAGAAGTGCAGTCCGGCCAAGATAGTGCGGCTGGACGAAGCATATTTCACTATCACGGCAAATTACGAGCATCAATGGCAAAAGCACCAGGCGGTGCTCAATTGGGAAAAGGCGAAAGACGAGAAAGGGTATTGGTCTCAGCCGGCGCCGAAATTAAGCGGCACGTGGGCGCTTACCATGGTATCGCCTGATTTATATAACGGCTGGTACCACGACAACAAAGGAGGGGAGGATGGAGTGATGTGGCTCCAAGCCGTAAAATAGTCACTTGGAGGCTTAGCCTACAAAGCTACAAACGGGAAACAGCAATGTTTCCCGTTTTTTTTATTTCATTTTTACATAGTTTACATAGGGTTACCCTATGTAAACTAGCATGCGCCGATGGTGTTGCAGATGAGGTTCATGATGCCGAAGACCGATACCATGATAAACATGCCCATAATGCCCCAGAGCATGTGTTCTTTACCCTCGTTTAACTTTTCCTCGTTTTCCGCATTTGCAATAAACTGTACGATGCCCCAAAGGAACATAACAAGCGCCAACGCAAACAAAAACCCGATAATCGGCTGGATGATGTTGCTCGATATTTTTCCGATAGTTTCCTCAATGCCCGCAGCGTAGGCGATTGGTATTTGAAAGAGATTCATATGCTTATATAATATTATGAACCATACAAAAAAACAATCCCACGATAAGCGGGATTGTTTTTTGCAACAGACTCTCGGTAACTAACTATTGGGTCACACGAGGAACGCCTGGAATTTGCTGTGTTCCGCCTGATGTCACCCCGAAGGTGTCACCAACAACTCGAACAAGTCCCCATACGGATACCATCACAAAGAGACCAATGATGCCGTAAATCATGATTCCACGCGCCTCTTCTTGCTTTTCAGAATCGCCGGTGGCTGTCATGTATTTGCCGACACCCCAGAAGAAGTAAATTACCGCAACGGTAAGGGCAATCGGGATGATAATATCAAGTATGCTTTTTACCGTATTAAAGACATCAATTAATGTTGCTGCAAACGCGACTGAAGGTAATGCGATAACTCCAAGCGTTAAAAGTAATTTTTTCATCATATTTTTATATTTAAAATTAAGAATTTTTAATGTTTGTAAGGTTAACCGACCATCATTATGTAATCAAAATCAAGTGTCTTTATCATAGAATATGCCCCACCCAAACGCAAATGTGCTGTGTGGATAAAAAGTAAACTGCTTTACTTTTTATCCGATTCCGAGCAAAGCGAGGAAATCGCCATTACCGAGCCGTGCGAGGTTGGCGATAGGAGGGTAATGTAGCTTTGGCTATGCGAAAGCCAAGTTAGTTACTTGGAAAAATTATCTGCCCGGGAGCTTCACGTTGCTTGATTTAAAAGACGCGTTCCCCAAATTAAATGTATTTTGTACCACGGCCACAAGCCCCCACACAGATACGATTACAAAAAGTCCGATAATTCCCCAAATCATAATTTGCTTTCCCTGTTCTCTCTCTTTCTCATCGTCGGCCCCCTTGATTGCGTATTTTGTCACTCCCCAAAAGAAAGCGATGAGCGCTAAAGTGACGAGTATGGGAATGAGCGGGGAGAGGATGCTATAGGTGACGACGCACATAAGCTCGCTAAAATTTTTGGGCGGGACGGTGCATGATTGGGTGCCAGTAACGTCTGTTTGCCCTCCTGTGAGCAACTGAGATTCAGGGTGTAGGCTAGTCCCGAGGCTTTCAATGTTTGGGTCAACGGCGTGAGTAGACGATGGTAATGATATAAAAATAAACAATGCAATTACAAAGAAGATGCCTTTAAAAAAAATAATTTCTTGTCGGCGAGTCATAATTCTTTAATTTAGAGTTGATTGATGGTGCCCGCGATCGCTTGCGCCAATACCCATGCGCCGAGCAAAACCGCCGTGCCTACAATTGTCCAGAAAAAAGTTTCTTTCGCTTCTTTTAATTTTTCAGGGTTGCCCTGCGCTTTGACGAAAAGAAAACCGGAATAAATGATGAAGAGCGTTGCGACCGGTACGCCGATATCAATGACGACCTTGAGCATTTTTTGAATAAGCTCTTGAAAGGTGCTCGCGGCAATTGGATTTGGAAGGGCGTTTGAGCCTGAACCAGGGCTGTTAGCCAGCGCAATTATTGTCGGCAAAAAAAGCGCGACATACATGGCAGACCAAAACACACGATTGATAGTATTGTTTTTCATTATCTTTTAATTATATACCAGCGACCACCAAGCAACAAGGAATTCACGCAATATGAAACTTGAAACAAAGTGGCTTGCCGCATAAAATTACAAAGAAAAAAGCAGCCCGTTGTGCATTTGTACAAAAAAATTCTCCGTATTATAATGATTTGCATGAACAACAAATCGACAAAGAAAAAAGGAGTAACTGTTGATGATTTGGCGGTGACGGTTAATAACTTAACAGCGACAGTCAATGATCTTGCGATGACAATTGAAGAATTGGTTCAAATGACTCAACGTGGTTTTGAAGATATCATTGCCAAAATGGCAACAAAAGCTGATGTTAATAAACGTTTTGATGTGATAGACACACGTTTAGACCGCATTGAATATCTTTTGGTTGGAGGATTAAGTAATCGCCTTGAGATGTTGGAAGACAAAATGCGTATTGTGCAAACATCGCTTGCTCGTAAAAAATAATTCTTCTCGCTGTTTTTAATAGGCAGATAAAGAAGCCAAATCCCGTCGTAAAACGGGATTTTTAGTTATCCACAGTTTTATGTAAAAAATCAAAGTAAAAACTCCGCGTTCGTTGTAAAATAGAGGTATTGATTGCATCTCGTCACGGCGAGGCGGACGAGATGTCTTTATAAAATAAGATGTTGAAAATTCCAAAAACTTTCGCGGGCAAAAAATGGAGTTTCTCGTTGGGTTTATAAAATAAGCTTTGACGCGCATTGAGACGGAAAGCTTAAAAAGGTTAACGTACCGAGCAAAATCTACCAAAAATGAGCGCTAGCGACGAAATAATTTTAGACGGAAAAAAATATATCTCGTCTCGCCGAGCAGGCGAGATAACCAGATATACCAACGATTATATCGGCCAGCTTTGCCGTGCCGGAAAAGTGGATGGTAAGTTAATCGGACGTATTCGATTTGTAGATGAGGCGTCGCTTCTTTCTTATAAAGCTATGCTTGATAGCGGCGTCAAAGAGGAAGGTCTTAACACTCAAATTCCTCCTGCTCAAGATTTCAGTCAAACCGCATCGCCTTCCTATTTTCCTCCGCTCAAGAAAGGGGGCTTGGAAGGAGAAGCGGCGGGTATAAAAAAATCCGTCGACGACCTGTGGGGGAAAATTTCTTATGCTGGAGAGTCGGCGCAGGCAAGTGCAAATCTCTCGAAGGAAAGTGGGGGAGTGGCGAGTCCATCGAACCCCCCGAGTTTTAGAAGCGACGAATTTCTGCCGACTCCGGCGCAATTTTTCCGCCGTGAAATTATTTCAAAAATTGTTCTGACACTTCTAGGCGTTTCTGCTGTCGCCGGAGTGCATGCTTTTTCTTCCGACCCCGCGCTCGTCGGAGCGGGAGGAGAAATGCTCGCTTCTGCAAAAAAAGAAATTACTCTGAAAAAAAATGAGCTTGCGATGACGGCAGACGCTCTCGTCAATAATGCCCGCGCTGCTTTTGCGGGGACGATGATGTATAGCACATCGTTTGCTGGTGAAAATAAAATTTCTTCATTGAAATCTTTATCGAAAGATGCGAAAGACGAAAACGATGGGAAAGAAATGCTTGCTTCCGCTTCGCTCGCTATGTCAGAAAAAACACCGGCGGCAGTTTCATTTGCAGAAGAAGCTGTCGGCATATTGCAGTCTGTTTTGGATATCACCTCCCGCTCCATCTACCGCGCCATCTCCCCGTTCTTCGAACAAACCAAACAAGCCATCGTCAGGAGTCTCCAAAGAGAGCCGTCGGAGAGCAACACCCAAATCACCACCTCGGTACCGTCCGTCACAAAAGAACCCGACCAAACCATCACTGCCATCCAGACCGAACTCTCAAATCTCAAATCATCTCTTCGCGCGATGGGAAACGCGGCAACCCCATCAACCCGTATCATCTACCAACAGCCAATCACCCAAATCACCGAGCTCGGCATCTCAGACGCCGAACTCAAGCAAAAACTCGAACAATACAACAACAAGCTCGTGGCGATGATAAACGAACTCTCAAGCCGCGGAGACACCCAAACCCAAAACGTCTACCGCGCCGTCTCTCTCTCAAACAAAATCGACAACCTCTCAAACGTTACCGCAACAAGCCTCACCGTCTCAGGCGTCTCGGGTCTCACCGACGCCGACATTCCAAACAACATCACCGCATCAAACTACCTCGCGACCTCAGGCGGCACGGTGACAGGTCTCGTCGACATCACGGGCTCTGGCACTTCCACCATATCAAGCAACCTCTTGGTCTTAGGCTCTCTTGCCATCGGAGGCACCTGCATCAACTGCAGCTCTGGCGGAGGAGGCTCCCTCACCGCCACCGGCGTCATCACCGGCCCATACTTCATCGCCACCTCCACCTCGGCCACTTCAACCATCGCAGGCCAGCTCGTCTTAAACTCTGTCCCCACCATGGCGCACACATTTCCCGCATGGTCCATCGGCGCCTCAAACTCCAACGCCAATAACGCCTCCTTCTACATCAATCCAGCCTCAGCCGCAGCCGACACCAACATCCTTGGCATTGCGGTCAACGGCTCCGTCAAATTCATGATAGACGCCGAAGGAGACGTCTTTGCCAACTCAATCACTTCCGTAGGCGGAGAAACCCTTTCCACCACAAGCGTCTCAACTCTCACCATAGAAAACAACACCACTCTTGGCGACTCCACCACCACCGACAAAACCTACTTCAACTCACGTATCGGTTCTTCGCTTTTCCCAACGGCAAACAACGCCCTTGATTTTGGCGACGGTACCAATTGGCTCACATGGCGTACCGGCTACTTCGGCACCTCAATCGGAGTGGGCGGTACCGCCACCACCACGGGCTCGAACCTCCTCTCATCAGGCGCCTTCACCATCGACTCCAAAGGCACCCTGTCTCTCAACACGACCAACAACCAAAACATCGTTACCGGAACCGGTAACGTGGGCTTGGGCACATCCACCCCGTACTCAAAAGTCACCATTTGGGGGAATAGCTCCACAGACGGCAACGCTCTGGAAGTCAGCGACAGCGCTTCCTCAACCATATTCTCCATTACCAACACCGGTGAAACCACGGCAATCGGATTCAACGCGACGAGAAGCACCACCACCCAAGCCACCACCACAAACTTGGCCGTTTCCGGCTTCGCTTCCACCTCAAACCTTACCGTCTCAAACATCTTCAACTCCAACGGCACCTTCACCGCATTGGGTCTTTCCACCCTTGCAAACCTCTTGATGACCGGCTCCACCACTCTGCAAAACTTCACCGCGGTAAACAGCACAACGACAAACGCGACGACTACATCACTGCAAGTAGCTCAAACCGCATCGACGACCAACCTCATCGTTTCAAACACTCTCACCACGCATGGTTCACTCGTTACCAACGGATTGGCAACCCTTGCAAACCTCCTCATGACCGGCTCCACCACTCTGCAGAACTTCACCGCGGTAAACAGCACCACCACCGCTGCAACCACGACCAACCTTGCGGTAACAGGCTTTGCAACCACCACGAGTCTCACCGTCTCAAGTACCATTACCGGCAATGGCACCCTTACCGTTTCAGGACTCACCACGCTTGCCAATCTCCTCATGACGGGTTCAACCACCTTACAGAACTTCACCGCGGTAAACAGCACCACGACGAACGCCACCACCACGTCATTTGCAGTTTCTTCACTTACCTCGGGACGTATTCCATACCTCACCACAGGTGGAGCGTTCATCGACAACTCAAAACTCACCTTTGACGGAACGAGATTAAACGCGACGTATGCATCGTCGACTTCGCTTTCCACGTCGGGGAGTGCGTACTTTGCGACGAGCGGGGGAAGTGTGGGGGTGGGGACGACGAATCCGTCTGCTGTAGCCCTGCACATGTATTCTGAGCCAGCTGGGTATAGAAAAGGATTATTATTATCCACAGACGTTGCTCAGGGACTTAGTTTGTGGCATGACTCCGCTGGAAATACCACATCATATATAGATTCAAGATATGATTCCGGAGGCGCAGCTATAAAATTCCGAATGCGGGCAAATAGCACCGCTACAGTAACTGCGATGACTATTTATGGAGATGGTAATGTCGGTATCGGGGCGGAGGTCCCAAGCAAACAACTAGAAATTAAAAACGCTTCTGGTAACGCGACCATGCGATTTCAGAGTTCTGTGATTGCCACTGACTTATATTCAGAAACATCTGATTCAAGATTTTATGTAGTTAATGGTGGTTCAGGTGGTGTATTTTTGGCCGGCAGTGCAACATCATGGGGGGCTGTTTCTGACGAACGCCTGAAAGACATTTTAGGCAATATCCAAAATGCGACTGACAAGCTCTCAACCATTCGTACGGTCTATTATAAATTTAAAGCGGATAGCACTAATTTAGAGCGAGTTGGTGTCATTGCCCAAGATGTACAGCAAGTTTTGCCAGAGGCGGTTGACGTCGCCAATGGAACAGGTTATTTGGGGGTACGTTATACAGACCTAATTCCTCTGACTATTAAGGGAATCAACGAACTCAACACCCGCACTGGCTTCATCTCAAGCGCGTATGGAACATCAACCCTCCTTTCAATAGATAGCTCGGGCAACATCGGCATAGGTACCACCACCCCCGCCTACAAACTCCACGTTATGGGAGATGTCGCGGCGCAGTCGTTCGTCAACATTTCCACCCGAAGCGCCAAGACGGATATACAGTATCTTACCGAAGAAGACGACAGTGCCATTTTAGGCAAACTCTCACAGACAAATGTCGCCACCTATTATTACAACAACGACCTGGCGAGTACGGGCGGATTGCCAACGGCTTCGACCACGCGTCGCTTCGGTTTGATCGCTGAAGAAGCGCCGAGCGAGGTCTTGTCGGCAGATAAAAAGGGCGTCGATATATATAAATTGGGAAGTTTCCTTTTTGCCGGAGTGAAAGCAGAGCAGAAAGAGATCGCAAAGCTCTCTTCTCGGCTTGATACCGTGGAATCAATTCTTGCCGCTTCGGGCGGTGCGCAGACCGATTCGTTGTTTGCGTGGATTGTTGAAAAATTCAATATGCTGGGCATTACCTTCACGCAAGGCGTCGTCCGCGCGACGAATTTTATAGCGGATAATTTGACGACGAAGAAAGTGACGACCGGCAATATCGAGGTTGGTTCGGCTTCCAATCGGTCAGGGTTCACGCTCTACGACAAATTGGACGGCAAGCCGTACTGTGTTCAAATTGTCGCCGGAGCACTAAGCAGCACCATGGGACCAGCCAACCTAAGTATCGGCACCACCTACGCCGACCTGGGTGTCGTCGTCACCGACAACGTCGACCAAAACCTAGGCTACAAGACCTACGTCAACGGTATTCTCGAACAAACCATCTCTCTCGACACTTCAGCAAACACCACCTACGAAATCGCCTACACCTCTACCGACAACGCAGGCAACACGGCAACGACGACCCGAACGGTCGTCGTAGGAACGGGAACCCCCGTTCTTGATTCCACACCGCCCGTGATTACCCTAAGCGGTCTATCAATCGTCACCCTCGCACAGAATGATACCTACACCGACGCCGGAGCTACGGCTCTTGACGATACCGACGGCGACCTTACCGCAAACATTATCGTAAACAATCCCGTAAACACTCAGGCCACTTCCACCTACACGGTGACCTACGACGTTACCGATGCCGCGGGGAATCAGGC
>JACROH010000008.1 GCA_016214545.1 Candidatus Lloydbacteria bacterium | reverse complement strand
TTCGCCAAAATGCGGAGCGTCGCAAAGCGACGCGATGGGGGTTTCCGCCAGAATCCGCCAAGGGTTTTTGAAATCCAAAAGAAGCGAGCGGGACGCGAGGCGGGGGTTTATGATGAGTACATCATTCAAAACTTCGTTTTGCGAGCCAATCAGGAAGCGAATAATTATCAATATTTAACATAAACCTTTTTCTATGAACAAATTCTTTCTTTACGCTAGAAAATCTACCGACGAGCCAGATCGTCAGATTTTGAGTATTGAATCGCAAATTGACGAGTTGAAAGAATTTGCCGAGCGAGAGCAGTTAGAAATTGTTGAAACTTTTGTGGAATCACAGACCGCTAAAGAGCCGGGCAGACCTATTTTCAACAATATGCTCTCGCTCATAGAAAAAGGCAAAGCGTCGGGGATTTTAGCTTGGCATCCCGATAGATTGGCGAGAAACAGTATTGATGGTGGAAAGATAATCTATCTGTGCGACCTTGGCAAAATTAAAGAGCTAAAATTCCCGACGTTTTGGTTCGACGCTACGCCACAAGGTAAGTTTATGTTAAATATTGCTTTTGGGCAGAGCAAATACTATGTGGATAATCTTTCAGAGAATGTGAAGCGCGGACTTCGACAAAAAGTTAGACGAGGCGAACAAAGTGGTCAAGCTCCGACGGGATATTTGAATGACAAGTTAAACAAGAAAATTATTCCCGATGTGGAAAGGTTTCGCCTCGTCAGAAAAATGTTCGAAGTCTACGCCACTGGAAATTATTCTCTGAAAGATACAAGGAATTTGCTCGCCCAAAAAGGCTTGCTGTCTAAAAATGGTAAAGTTCTCACTGTTTCAAACACGCAAATGATATTGAAAAATCCTTTCTATTACGGAATGTTTTTATTTAACAAAGAACTTTACCAAGGAAAGCACGAGCCAGCGATTTCAAAGAAACTTTTTGATAAGTGCGCGGAAGTTTCGGCGAGGAATGCTCACCCGATGAAGCGAGGAATTATCAAACACACTTTTCGCGGAATATTTTTGTGTGAAGAATGCGGTTGTGGTATTACCAGTGAAATACAGAAAGGTCATACCTACTATCGTTGTACTAAAAAGAAAGGTGTTTGCTCACAAAAATATATCCGCGAAGAATTCCTCGCCGAAAGAGTAAATGACACTATCAAAAAAGTTTCTTTGCCGACAGAGTGGAAAGAATTCATGCTCGCGGAACTCGAAAAAGAACAAGCGAGCAGTTTCCACTCTGACGAGCTTTTCGTTCAAAACCTGAAAAATCAAATCAAAAGTGTTGAGGAGACGCTCGACAGGCTTCTTGACGCTCATTTGGACAGCACGATTACGAGCGAGGAGTATATCGCGAAGAAGCAAAAGCTCCTCAACCAAAAAATTGATTTTTCAGAGAAATTGAAGGATTTTGAACGAAAAGGCAATCGCTGGCTCGAACTTTCTAAACAATTCATTTTAGACAGTAACCAAGCCTTAATTATCGCTTCCGAAGAAAATCTCGAAGCCAAAAGAGATTTTCTTAAAAAGATTGGCTCGAACCCCCGCCTCGCGTCCCGCTCGCTTCTTTTGGATTTCAAAAACCCTTGGCGAATTCTCTCGAAAACCCCCGTCGCGTCGCTTTGCGACGCTCCGCATTTTGGCGAAAAAACGAATTCTGAAACTTGGCTGCCCGACAGGGATTCGAACCCCAATTAACGGCTTCAAAGGCCGCTGTCCTACCATTAGACGATCGGGCAATAAATTATTTTTTCTCCTCTTTCTCTCCGACGATACGCATGAGCGCAAGCTCAAGCGGAAGTTCCGGAATGACAAACTTCCCAAGCGACTGATATGCGGAAAGAAGCTCCGAGAGCACCGCCGAATTGAGCGCGGCGGCTTTATCTTTCGCCAAACGCTCCACAAACGCGAAATCTTCGGCGGTCAGTTCTTCCGCAATCGCCTCTTTCATCCCGGGCGCAAAACGAAGCAAGAGCGCCGCGCGAAGCTTCTGCAAGACTAAATAAAGATAGAGCTTCATGTCAATCCCCGCGCTTGCCGCTTTACGCGTCGCGGCAATACCCACGCTCGCGTCTTTCTCCGCCACCGCCTTCACAAAATCATTCACAAGCGCAGACGACGGTGCGCCGGTTATCATTTCAACATGCGCGTGCGGAATTTTTTTACCTTGTGCCGAACCAAGCACTTTTTGAAGCACCCCCTGCGCGTCGCGAAACGACCCTTCGCCCAAAAGCGCTATCAAATCCGCCGACGCACTCGGAAGCTCTACCCCTTCTTCTTCCGCCACTTTCGCAATCATTTTTTTCAAGATTGTCTGCGTTGGCTTTTTGAAATGATAGGTCTGGCAGCGCGAGACGATTGTTTCCGGCAGTTTGTGAAGCTCGGTCGTGGCAAGAATAAACACCGCATGCGCCGGCGGCTCTTCCAGCGTCTTCAGAAGCGCGTTGAACGCCTCTTTGGTGAGCATGTGCACTTCATCAATAATGTAAACCTTATACGGCGACTCAAACGGAAACGTGCGCACCGCTTCGCGCAGTTCGCGGATGTCGTCTATGCCGCGCGTGGAAGCCGCATCCATTTCATAGCAATCTTTTTCGGTGCATCCGATAGCCCGTGCGACAATCCGCGCGATGCTCGTCTTCCCCGTGCCGCGCGGCCCGGCGAAAAGATAGGCATGCGCAATGCTGCCCGAAGCAAGCGCTTGCTCAAGCGCCGCGACGATATGCTCCTGCCCCAGCACATCGTTCCAGTTTTCCGGACGATATTTACGATATAAGGCAATATCCGCCATAGCGAGAAGTATATCAAAAAAAACCGCACTTTTGAATGGCGCTCAAGCGTAATTCAAAAGTGCGGTTAAGTCAAAGAAATTCATTTTTCGCGGAGATACATTTTCCTCCACCCCGGCGCAAGAGCAAGCTGATTCTTGGAAGCTTCGCAGCAAATGCGGCACTGCGGCAGAGAACGGAGCTCCTCGTCATCTTTGACAATATTTTCAAACGGGAGCTGTCTTCCGCATCGCGTACGGCAAATTTCTTTCGGGTCGAGCTTTTCTTCCGGTCCTTTTAGCACAATAACGGCGTGGATTCGCCCTTGTTCCGGGTAATAATTCATCTTTTTCCTTTCTCTCTCGTAAAATTACGATAGATTCAGCGTCATGCAGTATATGGAACCGCCGCCTTTTTTGATTTCGTCCATGTTAAGTTCACAGACGATAAACTTTCGTTCTTTCAGGTGACGGGGAAGATTCTCCGTTCCTTTCGCTATAATAATATTGTTGCCCAGGGCCAAAAGATTACAGCCGAACGCGCATGCATCTTTTTCAGTCACTTCCAACCGCTCTATGGGAAGCCCTTCAATTATTTTTTGCGCATCTCGGTCAAACGCCCCGGGGTAATACACCAAAACATCGTCTGTTGTTTTGCCGTCTCCTCGTATGGGCATAAATGCCGTATCAAGGTGATAGAATCGCTCATCAACAAGCTTGAGCGAGATGGTTTTTGCCGGCACCTCTGCTTTTGCAAGTGCATATTCGAGATGAACCGCGGTATCATTTGGCGCACGAAACCCATGGCCAAAAAACATCGTATCTTTCCACCACACCGCTTCTCCGCCTCCTTCGAAGGTGACCCCCATCGGGAGCACGATGATTTCAAATCCGTTTTGTTCAAACCATCGCCGATAAAACTCACGCTCTCCCTGGCGTTCTTTATTTTTAAATGAAGAAAGAATAATTCTCTTTTTCCGCTCGCCCGCGCGGGCAGAATCATAATCGCCGAGATCGGGAATAACCAGGCCGGCGTTCCGTACAAAAATCATGTCGGGAAACGCTTGCTGTTTTTGGATAAGCCTGATATTCGCATCGCCAATGCAAAATTTAACACATCGGTATACATTGTCCCATTGTCTGCTTGCCGCTTCGGTGTCGATGGTATGTCTTTTGTCCATCCACAAATTGATTTTTCCGTATTCTTTGGGATACTCCAACCCTCGTCCCGCACTCATGAGTATTTCCATTTGTTCATTCATATAATTACCCTCTCCCTTTCACGTTCTTTCATGTTCAAGCTAAACAACCGTTTATTGTCAAAGAATCACCAATCATCCCACACTGTATAATGGGTACATTTTTGTGTCAAACAAAAACCCCATGCCGCTCAAGCGACATGGGGGGTCAAAATCCATTGAAACCGTCTTTAAAGTTCTTCGAATCGCGCCTGGAAAAATCGGAGCGTTTTTGGAGCATAAATCATTTTGAGACCGCGAATAGTCCCGCGCTTTTTATAGAGCGCAATAATACCGTCGGCGACATAATCCAGATGCTCGCGCGTGTAGACGCGGCGCGGAATGGTAAGACGCACGAGTTCCAGACCGTCGTATGGCTCATTGCCATGCTGGCCAGAAACAATTCCGCGCTCCATGGTGCGCACCCCCGACTCAACGTATATTGCCGCGGCAAGCGCCTGCGCCGGAAATGCTTTTTGGGGAACATGCGACACAAATCGCTTCGCGTCCAAAAATACCGCATGCCCGCCGATAGGAGTCACGATCGGAATGCCCGATTTCTCCAGCCGCCCGCCCAATGCTTCCACTTGCTTCACCCGATGGGCGATATAGTCGTCGTCAACCATTTCATAAATCCCCCGCGCCATCGCTTCAAGGTCGCGACCGGCAAGTCCGCCGTAGGTATGGAGTCCCTCCCAGACGACCACAAGCTCGCGCATTTTTTGAAATACGTTTTCATCGCGAAGCGCGATGAAACCGCCGATATTCACTAGCGCATCTTTTTTTGCCGATACCGTAATACCATCGCAAAGAGAGCAAATTTGGCTAACGATTTCTTTTATTGAACACCCCCAATATCCCTTTTCGCGCTGTTGTATAAAATAGGCATTCTCCACCAAACGTGTGGCGTCCAGATAGAGCGGTATGCGATATTTGAGCGAAATATTTCTCACGTCCCAAAGATTTCCCATTGAGAAAGGCTGACCGCCCGCCATATTGACGCATGCTTCCATGCTGATATACGGGATTGTCACTCCTTCTTTTCTTGCTTTGAGAATAAGCGCGTGTAATTTTCTTATATCAATATTGCCTTTAAACAAAAAAGTGCTTTGCGCCTCAGTGGCTTCTTTCACTGAAACGTCGCACCACTTCCCGCCGGCAAGTTCTTGATGGACTCGGCGCGTCGTGAAATAGAGATTGTTCGGAACAATATCTCCTTTTTTAATAAGCGCCTGCGACATGATGTGCTCGGCGCCACGTCCTTGGTGTGTCGGTATCACATACGGGAATTCGTACACTTCATTGACAGCGTTTTTAAGATTCGTAAAATTTTTGCTCCCCGCATACGCCTCATCGCCAAGCATCATCCCCGCCCACTGATTGTCTGACATGGCGCTCGTGCCCGAATCGGTAAGAAGGTCGATAAAAACATCTTCGGATTTAAGTTCAAACGTATTAAACCCCGCTTTGCGTATGGCATCTTCGCGCTCTTTGCGGGGAATCAGCCGGATAGCTTCTACCATTTTAATCTTAAACGGCGGCGGAATAATCTTTTTGTCCATAAGGCACCTCCTTTGTCAAATAACAGCTTTGTCTTTAAGTTATCTTTTTAATCTCGTCTGTCAAACAGGCGTTCACTATACGCGCAACTTCTTTCGCGTCTTTTGCTTCCATCAATTTAATACGCAATTCTTTCGCGCCATCGAAGCCGTGCACGTACGCTTTGTAGTGTTTTTTCATAATCGCAAAATTTTTATGAGCGCCAAGTTCTTTTTCAAAAAGCTTCGTGTGTTCTATCATTACCCGCAATTTTTCTTCCACGGTTATTTCTTTTTTCTTTTTCACAAAGAGCCACGGGTTGCCGAAAATAGCCCTGCCAAGCATGACCCCGTCGGCGCCAGTCGCCCGCGCTTTTGCTCTTGCATCCGCGATATCAAGCACATCGCCGTTGCCGATGATAAGCGTGCCGCTTCCTTTTGCAAGCTCCACCGCGTGCGCGACTCTCTCCCAGCGCGCCGGCACTTTTGACATCTCTTTCCTCGTGCGCGCGTGCACCGTGAGCGCGGCAAGCCCCGTCTCAAGAAGCGCGGGAATCCATGTTTCCATTTCGTCTTTGTTGTATCCAATACGGGTTTTGACCGACACCGGCAAATCGCCCGCCCCTTCTTTCGCCGCATAGATAATTTCCTGCGCCAATTTCGGATTTTTCATAAGTGCCGCTCCCGCGCCTTGTTTTTCTATTGTTTTATCGGGACAGCCCATGTTGATATCCAGACCGTCAAAGCCGAGCTCGCGCACAAGTACCGCCGCTTTTTTTATCGTGTCGGGATTCGCGCCAAAAATCTGCGCCACAATCGGATGCTCTTTTTTGCTAAATTTAAAATCAATGAGAAGTTTCTCCCGCGCCTTTGGGTGCGCCAAACCGTCGGCAGATACGAATTCCGTCCACAGCACATCGGGCTTGCCGTACTTCGTGATGATTTCGCGAAATGCAAAATCGGTCACATCCGCCATCGGAGCTAATATAAAAAATGGTTTTGATAAATCTTTCCAAAACGAAAGCATGCTTACTTTAATTATTTATAAAACAGCGCAACTATGCCAGTATACTGGCATAGTTGCTTACCGTGTTACAGATCATATCAACACGTTCTTCAATTCAATTAAATTTATAAAATACTTTGTTGCCGAAACGAAGGTCTATGTATTGAAGCGATGCGCCGTCAATCGCTTTGTTTAAATCGCTCACGCGGAGCGCGGCGGAAAGATTTTCAAGCACGGTGTCAAAATTTTGTTTTCCATTAAAAATGATTTTTCCGCCGGTTTTTATACGCAATTCGTAATCCTCTCCGGGCAGCACGCGAAGCGCCCTCGTTTCAATACCGGCGACAGAAAGACGGTCTTTAAATACCGCTATCTTTTTTAATGACTCTTTTGAAAGAATAAAATTGCCGATTGGGCTGCCGCCGCGAAGCGCGCCGAATTCATTCACCAAGGGGCTCTCCACTTCAAAAAAAACGGGGTTTGAAAAAGAGGGGGCACGATCAAAAATATAACCGGAGTCATCGGCAAAATAGCAAACGGGTACCGAATCCGCTTCTTTGTCGGCAAGAGAAGGGCCGCACCACACAAACTTCGGCGCCCGCTCTTTCACCGAGAGGACGAGAGTATCGAAATGCTCCGTTTTCGCCTCTGCGGCCTCCAAGCGCGGGTACGCAGAAAGCACTTGGGCGACAATTTCCTTACGCGGATAGAAAAGCACCGTGTCTTTTGGCACCAAAAAGGCATACGAGCCGGCAAGTGATTTTGACACTATCGACGAAAGCGTGCTGCTTGCGATAGCGGCATTCCCCTCCACCGAAACTCGGTGTATCCGCACGGCGTCCTGATGGAGCGCCCATGCCCCGAGCCCGCCGATAAAAAGCACGCACAAAGCCGCCCCCGCGCTCCTCAAGAGCTTCTGGCGGCGTTCCCGTTTCGCTACAGGGGAGCTATTCCGAGAAGAGGTTATCAAATCACGGCGCGATTTCATGTTTTAGATATTGGCTCGTTAGCTTATTAGGTAGTTGGAAATTTATGACAAGATATCGGTACCGACATATTTTTGCAACGCCTCCGGAATCTTGATTGAGCCGTCTTCCTGCTGATGGTTTTCGATGAGAGAAATGAGAATACGCGGAGTCGCAATCGCCGTGTTGTTGAGCGAGTGAGCAAAGCGGAGCGTACCGTTCGCATCGCGGTATTTGATGTTGAGACGCCGCGTCTGAAAATCGTGAAAATACGAAGACGAGTGTGTTTCGCGGTAGGTGTTTTCAGACGGCACCCATGCTTCAATATCGTATTTTTTTACCTGCCCCAGCCCTAAATCACCGCCGCAATTGAGCACCACCCGATACGGAATTTCAAGCTTCTGCATAAACGCTTCCGCATTTAAGGTGAGCTCTTCATGATGCTCTACTGAAATTTCATGATTTGCTTCGCAAAGAATCACCTGCTCGAGCTTGAAGAATTCATGCACACGCATGAGTCCTTTCGTGTCTTTCCCGTGACTCCCCGCTTCGCGGCGGAAACACGGCGAAAAAGAAATAAATTTTTTAGGCAGCGCTTCCATGGGGATTATCTCATCCATGTGGTACGCCATCGTCGGCACCTCGGCGGTACCAGAGAGAAAATCACCATCTTGCGTTTTGTATAAATCTTCTTCTCCCTGTGGCAGATAGCCGGTGCCCAAAAATGCTTCGCGTCGCACGAGCGACGGCGCAATCATCGGCATAAACCCTTTTGTAATCAATTCATCTAAAATGAGCCGCCAGATGGCAAACGAGAGCACCGCCCCGTAGCCTTTCAAAAAATAGCCGCGGAATCCGGCAGTCTTTGCACCGCGTCCAAAATCCGCCATGTCAAACGCCTCCATCAAAGCAATATGGCTTTTCACCGGAAAAGAAAATTGCGGCGGCTCCCCCCATCGGCGCACTTCTTTATTGTCTGCATCGCTCGTCCCTTCCGGCACCGACATATCGGGAATGTTGGGCACGGCAAGCATCAAAAGCTGCCACTCTTTCATGACCTCCTTTAGCTGGTTTTCAAAACGCCCAAGCTCGTCTTTAACCGACTTCATATCACCTATCAAGCTTTGTCGAAGAGTCGCATCTTTCACGGCACTGATGTCTTTGCTCGCTTTATTTTGACGCGCGCGCATTTCTTCCACTTTGGCGAGAATTTCAAGACGCCTTGTGTCCGCCTGTATGAGCGCTTCCACATCAAAGCGTATGTGCTTCTTGCGGGCGGCTTCCGCCACCAAATCCTTATTGTCGCGAATAAATTTAATATCGAGCATAGGGGTTAGCTGGTTAGTTTGTCAGAGCCTGTTCATAATCTAATGCCTAGGCGAAATGTTCAAAATTCTTTGCGAAAATTGCGGATTTTGAGGAAGTATATCGAGATACACTGACGAAAAAGACGCAATTTGCAGCGGAATTTTGAACATTTTGGCAGGCAAGCATTGTATTTACCGGTTACTTTGCGGTTAGATTATGAACAGGCTCTGAGAAAAAATTAGCTTTTTAGCCATGTGTGTATTCCTATATTATCAAAAATTGTTACAATAGGCGAATAAATGAGCACCATAAGAAAACTTACGATTGAGGAATTTCCACCCTCGCTGCTTGAAATCCCGCAGCCACAAAAAACACTGTATCTCGCAGGAACACTTCCTCCGGAAGAAACAATCCTCCTTACCGTCGTCGGTTCTCGAAAATACACGTCATACGGAAAAATGGCGTGTGAAAAAATAATCTTGGGTCTTGCGGGATATCCGATTGCCATCGTGTCGGGACTCGCTTTGGGTATCGACACCATCGCTCACCGCGCCGCGATAGAAGCGGGGCTCAAAACAATCGCCGTGCCGGGTTCAGGGCTTGGCGAAAAAGCGCTTTACCCCGCTTCCAATCTTGCGTTGGCAAAAGAAATCATCGCGCGCGGCGGAGCGCTCCTTTCGGAATTCGCTCCCGATTTTCGGGCGACACAATGGAGCTTCCCACAGCGCAACCGTATCATGGCGGGGCTTTCGCGCGGCGTGCTGATTGTTGAAGCGGAAGAAAAATCGGGAACGCTCATTACCGCGCGGCTTGCGCTCGACTACAACCGCGACGTGTACGCCGTTCCCGGTTCCATCTTTTCGGACAGCGCACACGGCTCAAACACGCTTATCAGGCGGGGCGCGACACCCATTACCTCAAGCGTGGACCTGCTTGCTGCGCTCGGATTTGAAACTGCACAGGAAGATTTCGCCGCAAAAGAAAACGCGAATCCGGAAGAAATACTGGTGCTGGAACTTCTGCGGGAGCCTCTGCCGCGCGACGCGATTATTCAAGCGCTGGAGAGACCGACACACGAAATCAATACACTCCTTTCCGTTATGGAACTGAAGGGGCTTATCAAAGAAAGGCTCGGCTATATTTATCGAGCGAATTAGAGCGCTTTTTATCCTACTCGCTTTACGTCGCTAATAAAAGCACTTCGTCTTGTGTTAGCTCCTCGGCTCGGGAATGAAAAAGTGCGCTTTTTCATTCCACTCGCTTTACGTCGCTAATAATATATAGTACTAATACACACCATGCACACAAAAGCAGATAAAAAACTTTTAATCGTCGAGTCGCCCTCAAAAGCAAAAACGATTTCAAAATATGTCGGAGACGCGTACATCGTCCGCGCTTCCGTTGGACACATCCGCGACCTTCCAAAAAACAACAAGAAAGCGATTGATATCGAGCGTGACTTTACGCCGCATTATGAAATCCCGAAAGAGAAACAAAAAATTGTTGATGAGCTTGTAAGCATCGCGGATACTTCCGATGAAATCATTCTGGCGACCGACCCCGACCGAGAGGGAGAAGCAATCGCCTGGCACATCGCCGAAGCGCTTGACCTCCCCAAAAAAGAAACAAACCGCGTCGTCTTTCATGAAATCACCGAGGGCGCCGTATTGGAAGCGCTAAAACATCCAAGAAAAATAGACCAAAACCTCCGCAAGGCGCAGGAAGCGCGGCGGGTGCTCGATCGTCTCGTGGGCTACGACCTCTCCGGTTTGATATGGAAAAAAGTGCGGTACGGCCTTTCTGCCGGCCGCGTTCAGTCGCCGGCGCTCCGCATCATTATGGAGCGCGAGCGCGAGATTCGCGCGTTCATTCCGGAAGCCTACTGGACAATCACCGCCCTTCTTTCCGATGAAGCAAACAAAAAAGCGTCAAAACTTCTTTTTACCTGCGTTGATGAGCCGAAAAATGAAGCGGAAGCGATGCGTATTGTGTCCGCGGGGAAAAAAGGAAGGTGGCATATTGCCGACATCAAAGAATCCGAAATGCGACGCTCGCCCAAAGCGCCCTTTACCACCTCCACCCTGCAACAAGCCGCAAGCTCTCGGCTTGGCTTCTCGCCTTCACGCACCATGGGCATCGCGCAAAAGCTCTACGAAGCGGGGCACATCACCTACATGCGCACCGACAGCACCACGTTGAGCAAGGATGCCTTAGGCGCTATCGCGAGCGTCATTAATTCGCAATATGGAAGCAAGTACGCCGAGCCTCGACAATACCAGACAAAAAGCAAAAACGCACAGGAAGCGCACGAAGCGATTCGCCCCACAAACATGTCGCGCTCATCATTCGGAACGACACCGGAGCAAAAAAATCTCTACGACCTCATCTGGCGGCGAACCGTCGCCTCCCAGATGGCCGACGCGGTTCTCATGAAAACAAGAATCACCGCCAACATCATTTCAGCGACACCGAACGACACGATACCTGATTTCACCTTAAACGGCTCGCGCGTACTATTTGACGGCTGGCTGCTTGCCGACCACGCGGCGCGTGGCGAAGACGTCCTTGTGCCTGAAATGAACCCGGGAAATTCGCTCGAGCTTCAGGAGATTAATTCGGAGCGCAAAGAAACCGCTCCGCCGTCGCGCTACACCGAAGCAGGGCTCGTAAAAGAGCTTGAGAAACGCGGCATCGGCAGGCCGAGCACGTATGCGTCTATCATGAAAACGCTCGCCGACCGCGGATATGTGACAAAAGAAGGTCGCACGCTCTTCCCCACCGACACCGGAGACGTCGTAAGCACTTTTCTTGAAACACAATTCCCCACCTACATCAGCGATTCATTTACCGCCGAGATGGAAGAAGAGCTTGACGACATCGCGGACGGCAAGCGCGAGTATGCAAAAACGCTCGCCGATTTTTATAAGCCGTTTCATAAAGACGTCTTGGCGAAAGAAGACATCGAAAAATTAACTACTCTCGGTAACGCGCCAAAGGGAGAGCTCTGCCCTGTCTGCGGCAGCAGTATGGTCATCAAATTGGGGAAAAATGGAAAATTTTTAAGCTGTTCACGATTCCCCGACTGCGCCGGCGCGCGCACGATCGACGGAAAAGAAATCGAGCCGCCAAAAGACATCGGCGAACACTGCCCGAAATGCAAAGAAGGAAAATTGATGGAACGCGAGGGACGCTTCGGCCGTTTTGTCGCCTGTTCACGGTATCCGAAATGCAAATACGTGAAAAAAGACGCCGTCACGGAAGCCAAAAACAATACCGGCGTACCCTGCCCCGTATGCGGTAAAGGCACAATGGTAGAACGCCGCGGCCGCTTCGGCATCTTTTACAGCTGTTCAAACTACCCCGAATGCAAGCACGCCATCAAAGCACGTCCGACCGGCGACCACTGCAAGCTCTGCGGCGCGCTCATGATGGAAGGCACCAAAACCATTCCGGTTCGATGCAGCAACAAAGCGTGTCCAAACCACAATCCTCATAAAATAGAAAAAGAGAGAAAATAGCGGACAATGGAGACACACCCAAGAATAACGGCTTCGTGCCGTTTTTTTGTGCGCAGGTTTATGTACAGAAATTATTCTCTGTGTATGATGATACGTATATGACCGAACCTGCGAACGACATATCCCTTGAGGCGCTTCTTAAAATAAGCAAGCCGGAAAAAAGAGACGTTGAATTGCTCACCAAAGCGTATCATTTTTCTAAACAGGCTCATGACGGCCAGAAACGTTTTTCGGGAGAGCCATATTTCAATCACGCGTTTGCCACGGCATACAAACTAGCCGAGCTTGGCATGGATACCGAAACAATTGCGGCGGGGTTGCTTCATGACACCATTGAAGACGGAGAGGCGACCGAGGAAATTCTCAAAAAAGAGTTTGGCGATGAAATCGCTTTCCTCGTCGAAGGCGTTACCAAACTCGGAAAATTACGCTACCAGGGCATCGAACGGCACACCGAAAGCCTCCGAAAGTTATTTTTTGCCGTGGCAAAAGATATTCGCGTACTCATCATTAAACTGGCAGACCGTTTTCACAACGTGCAAACGCTTGAGCATGTGAGAAAAGAAAAGCAGAAACGCATCGCGCTTGAAACGCTTGAAATCTATGCCCCATTCGCCAACCGGCTCGGCATGGGAGAGCTCAAAGGGACGCTTGAAGATGCGGCGTTTCCATTCGCCTATCCCGAACCGTATCGCGATATTACCGAACAACTGCGCGACCGAAAAAATATCAAGCAAAAACATTTGGAAAAAGTAAACCGCACGCTTCAAAAAGAACTCGCGGGGCACGGCATTGTCGATTTCAAAACCGACTATCGCATCAAACATACCTACAGCACCTATCAAAAACTGCTCAAAAAAGAAAAAGATATTGAAAAAATATACGACATCGCGGCGCTGCGCATTATCGTAGGAAGCGTTGAGGAATGTTATAAAACGTTGGGCATCATCCATTCGCTCTGGCGTCCGCTCCCGGGCAGGATCAAAGATTACATCGCCTTCCCGAAACCAAACGGCTACCAAAGCATTCATACCACCATCTTTACCGGCGACGGTGATATTGTTGAAATACAAATACGCACCGAGGTCATGCACCAAGAAGCGGAATACGGAATCGCGGCACATTTTGCATACAAAGAAGAACGCGCGTCCCCAAACAGCAACGCACTTAATAAACGGCTGCGCTGGGTAAAACAATTATCCGAATGGCAAAAACAGGTACATGAGTCAAAAGAGTTTTTGGAAAATTTGAGAATGGATTTTTTTGAGCACCGAGTCTTTGTGTTTACGCCGCAGGGAGACGTGATCGACTTGCCGGAAAACGCGTCGCCGATAGATTTCGCATACGCGATACATTCCGACATCGGCAATCATGCCTCCGGAGCAAAAGTAAACGGCAAATTCACCTCGCTTGATACCCCGCTCAAAAACGGCGACATCGTGGAAATTATCACGAAAAAATCAAGCATGCCAAACCAAAAATGGCTTCAGTATGTGAAAACGACCCTCGCCCGAAAACAGATACGTTCCGCGCTCGGAAAAAACGCGTCTTAATTACAACGAGAAATTTTTGATGGAGTATAAATCGTCCTCGTCTGAAGATGAGTCGGCTGGAGGCGCCGCTTCATTATCGTCGTCATCGCCTGTTTCTGTTTCAGGTAATCCGTCTTCGTTTTCTTCTTCGTCCGCAGCATACGCCTCCGGTCCTTTTTCTTCTTGAGAAGCCCCCTGCTCTATTTCGCTGTTTTCGCCCAAGAGAGGCTTGTCTTCTTCGCCTTCCTGCAATGAATGTTCATACGCATGCATCATGGCGTGCGGAGACCCGGCCTGTCCGTCTTCTCCAGATTCAACCAACGTAAGAATATTTCGCAAATCATCGTTTGAGAAAAAATCAATCATAACGCGGCCACCGATATCTTTGCGTTCAATCTGCACCCGCGTGCCGAATTTTTCCGACATGCGCTCTTCGAGCTCGACGATTTCCGGGTCAAATGCACGTTCTTTCTTGCGAACACGGTCATAGGCGATGCGCCGCGCTATCGCTTCCGCATCACGAACCGTAAGTTTTTTATAGAGCACTTCCTTAAAAAGAGTCATTTGTTCTTCGGGGCGGTCTATCAACATCAAAATCGGACGCGCGTGCCCGTCGGTGATCTGACCGCTCGAAAGCGCTTCAAGGATTGTTTCCGGAAGCATGAGAAGGCGGATCGTATTGGAAACGTACTCGCGGCTTTTGCCGACTTTTTTTGCAATTTCTCCGTGTTTGAAGCCAAATTCTTCCGCAAGCTGTTTGAACGCGCGCGCTTTTTCAACCGAATTCAAATCTTCGCGCTGAAGGTTTTCGATAATTGCCAGTTCGAGCTTTTCACGATCGTTGTCTTCACCGACGCGAATGATAACGGGCACCTGGAGGAGTCCTGCAAGCTTTGACGCGCGTAGACGCCGTTCCCCCGAGATAAGCTCATACTCAACGGAAAGCCCGCCATCTTCCCGTTCTATCTCATGACGCGTCACCACAAGCGGCTGAAGCACGCCATACTGCCTGATTGAGTCGGCAAGCTCGCTTAACCGCGCCGGGTCAAATTCCTTTCTCGGCTGATACGGGTTCGGGTGGATTTTTTCAACCTCAACCCAAAAAATTGAATTGCTGTATAGTTCAGACATGAGTTTTTTCGTAATTGATGCGCTAATTATATCACATTGATATTCACAAACAACCGTCACTCTTAATTTGATTTCTCCAAAAAATACGCTATGCTTGAACAAATAAGCCTGCCTCACAGCAGACAGGCCGGAGTGGCGGAATTGGCAGACGCACACGACTCAAAATCGTGCGGGGAAACCCATGAGAGTTCGATTCTCTCCTCCGGCATTTGAATGAAATGAAAATGACGGAGAGCAAGCAAACTGCTTTGCTTGCGTGAGAAAATCGAAAGCCGCAGCGATGTTTTTGTTTTGCGTAGCGAAGCGGAGCAAAGGCAAAAACCGCGAGGCGGGGCTGCGAAAATTTTTCGTCAGAAAAATTATTTGTAGCCGATTCTCCTCCGGCATAAAAATAACGAGGGAAACGCGGAGCGTTTGCCGAATATATTTTTATCGCTGGAGGAGAGAATCGAAAGGCGGAGGCCGCGAAGCCGAATCCGCAGCGGAGCGCAGGATTCGTGGCCGAGCCATGGTCATGAGCGCATATTTGTAAGGAGCGTAGCGACTATACAAATAGCGACTCCTGACCGATTCTCCCTGTCTTCGTCTCCCTCGTCATTCGAACAAAATAAAAATACCAAATAACAAGTAACATTTTACAGATGCTGATTTGCATGATAATGTAAAATAACAATGGAAAAGGGTCCAGAAAAGTTTAACCAAAGAGAAAAGGAGGCGCCGATGAAAGCTAAAGAGGTCTTTGAATTAACGTTGACACAGGAACCAATTTTTTTTACTCCGGTCGGGGGTAATGATAATTTAAAGAAAATAGGTCTTAATGACAGAGAAGAAATAGTTCTTACACCGCCAAAAGAACAGGAGGGAGCCCCAAAAACTTTGAATATGTCGTTTTTCATCCCGGAAAAGGGAAAGCCATTCGACCGTAATGTAGTCGAGCAATGGTGTAAAGAAAATGGCTGGCGGCTGGCCACAGGGTTTGAGCTGGCAAGTCTTGCCAATAAATTATGGAGTGACCTTGAAAAGGAATACGAACAGGATAAAGAACGCGGGCATAATTATGAGAAGCTAGATTCTCTGACATTCGCTGTAGCTCTTGGGGATAGTTATAAAGGAAATTATGTTGCCACTACTGTGCCGCAATGGGATTGGTCTCTCACCGTATATTCTCCGAAAGAACTCAGCGGCTCCTGTAAATTTGCTATAGTTAAACTATAACGAGTATCTTGAGTAAAAAAACACCGCATCCTCGTGTGCGGTGTTTTTTATTACCCCCGCTCAAACTAAACTCTTGTGGTCTTCCAATAATTGACAAAATAGAAACTATATGCTACCATATAAAAAGTCCTTTTACAATACAATATATCCAACATTCCCATGGAGGCGTTATGACCAATAAGGAGAAACTAGAAGTGGTAGAGATAATCAAAAAGGAAATCGCAAAAAACAAATCCGACAAAGAAATCTGGGAGGGAATCCTTAAATTGGTGGAGAAGAGCAATTTTGGAAGAAAAAATGCAAGCGTGAAAGCATACGCCCCGCGCCCACAAGGCAGAAGCCCTGTCGAAGATATGTCAGCAAACGGAGACGGAGTCAATGTGCTCAATATCACCAAAGCCTGCAATATAGTTCTCGGTGATTACGGCTCCGTATCGGTAACACCAACAGACCTTGCAATACGCTCCATAATTTTAAACTTCTACGCAAGAAGCCCCGCCTAACGACAAAGACCAGAGCACGTCTATAAACTGCTCTTTTTTTTACCACAAACATTAACGGTTAAATGAAAAAACACCACATTCTCTGTGGTGTTTTTCTTTTATTTCGGCTAGCGAGGAGCGAAGAGGAAACACGGGTTCAATACCTCGCAGCTTGCTGCGAGGAACCTTTATTTATATCTTCCCCACCAAATCAAGCCCGGGGCGGAGTGTGTCATCCCCCGGATTCCAGCTTGCCGGGCACACTTGGCCGCCATGCTCGCGGACAAATTTTGCCGCCTGAAGTTTGCGGAGCAATTCTTTGGCGCTTCGGCCGATGTTGTTGTCGTGCACTTCCATCGCGCGCAAGATGCCGTCGGGGTCGATAATAAAGCTCCCGCGGAGCGCGATCCCCTCGTCTTCCAAATAGACACCCATCATGCGCGAGAGTTTCCCTGCCGGATCCGCAAGCATCGGAAATTTTATTTTTTTCACCGCGTCCGATGCATCGTGCCATGCTTTGTGCACAAACACCGTATCCGTGCTCACCGATAAAATTTCGGTATCAAGTTTTTTAAACTGGTCGTACGCCTCCGCCAATTCTTCAAGCTCGGTCGGGCAAATAAACGTGAAGTCGGCAGGATAGAAAAAAAGTATTGTCCACTTGCCGCCTTTTTTCCCGCGATAATCCGAGAGCTTTATTTTTTTAATTCTGTCTTGGTGATATGCTTCCAGTTCGATATCGTGCACTTCCTCTCCCACCGCCCCACATTTGATGGATTCTTCGCAGGCGCAATCGCACGCACAATCTCCGCATGACATACCATTTTTTTTCATATCGTGATTCATATATATTTTATTACATTAGTAATGTGAAAAATCTTTTTAATCGCTCTTATAATACCACTCGCATTACCCTTCTGTCCACGTTTTACCGCGATCCTTTTGACAAACAGGGGGCAGGCGGTGAAGAATGTAATGAACATGCCCGTCACGTTAAAAAAGAAAATAAAGCCCTTGCTTATCGCCGTGGTGGGGCCAACGTCATCTGGAAAAAGCGACGTTGCCGTCTTGCTTGCCAAAACATTCGGCGGAGAAGTCGTCTCCGCGGATTCACGGCAGGTATACCGCGGACTTAATATCGGCACGGGAAAAATCACCAAGAAAGAAACGCGCGGTATCCCCCATCATTTGCTTGATGTCGCAAGTCCTACTCGCCGCTTTTCTGCCGCGTCTTACCAGAAAAAGGCATGGCGCGCGGTAAAAAGCATTTGGCATCGCGGCAACCTGCCGATTATTTGCGGCGGAACCGGATTTTATGTTGATACACTTCTCAAAGGTCTCGCTTTGCCTAAAGTAAAGCCCGATAAAGCACTCCGCCGCGTGCTTGAAAAAAAATCGGCAGATGAACTCTTCAAAATGCTTCGCGTGCTCGACCCAAAACGCGCAGAGACAATAGACCGCCACAATCCACGGCGGTTGGTCCGCGCTATAGAAATTGCAAAAGCATTTGGACGCGTGCCAACAACACAATTCAAACCAAAAATTGCACCGGAACATATTCTCACCATCGGCATATCACTCCCTGATAAAAAATTAAAGAAAAATATCCACGTGCGATTGCAAAAGCGCATGGCAATGGGAATGATTTCAGAAGCGGAGCGCTTGCACCAAGGTGGCCTTTCGTGGAAACGGTTTGAAGAGCTCGGACTTGAATACCGTTTTCTTGCGCGTTATCTAGAGAAAAAAATATCAAAGCAAGAAATGCTCTCACAGCTTGAAACGGCAATCAACCAATATGCCAAGCGTCAAAATACATGGTTCCGCCGCGACAAATCAATCGTATGGGTGAAAAACGCCAAAGAAGCCGCAAGGATAGCGAAGAAATTTCTTGCCGGTTGATTTTTAAACCATTTAAGAATACCTTGAAAAAAGAAGGAAAAAGCATTATTGATAAACTTCTTGCCGCCCAAATAACCAAGCGGCAATATACATATACCGATATGTCTTAAACAAACCAAATAGGGGGATTTTTATGAAAAACACGCACCCTGTACGGCACGTTCTTTTACTTATTTTTTCTTTTCTGTTTTTATTTTACTTTCCGGCAAAGCCTCTCTCGGCCGCGGACAATAATAAAATCATCATCCTTAAAGAGACCGCTGAAAAAAAGGAATTGGCTATCCCCAGTATCGGCATTAAAAGAGCCTTTCTCTACGACGACAAAGATGGTCTTCTTATTGTGGAAGTCGACAAGCAAGGCCCTCTCCGCTGGATGATGCACGATACCTGGATGATTTCGGTCACATGGCAAGCCCACTCCATTCGACTAAGCGCATGGAATATATTCGCCCTGGAAGCGATTGCTACCGGCCAAGAAATCTTTGTTCAGTATCTGCTCCCCGGAGAAATCGACGAGCAAAAAATAGCGACGCGACAGGTAGACATTCGCTTCGGCATATATTTGACGCCGGATTTTATTGACTACTCTCTCCCCCAACCGTAATAAACACCTAACCTAAACGTAAATCGCCCCGCTGTCTTTACAGCAGGGCGATTTTTTATTTCGACTAGCGAGGAGTGAAAATGACGTTCGAATCCGCGGCTTGTTCTCTCTAGTGCGCCGGGAGGGATTCGAACCCCCGTAGGCCTAAGGCCGGCAGATTTACAGTCTGCTGCGATTGACCACTCCGCCACCGACGCAATTTATACTTTGGTCACAAATGTTTTTCTTTATTGTGGTGTCTAATACGATGACGCAAATAAAAATAACACTATATACTCTACCAAAAAAACTGGCAATATGCCAGTTTTTTCTATGGAGTAGCAAAGTATCATCTTTACTTTTTATATCAAATATGGTAAAGTTTTAAAAAATTGAAGAAGGGAGGAAGCCATGTTTTTTGAAAAATTAATGAAAAAGATGTTCATTTGGTTTTCAAAAAATCGCCCATTGAATTGGCTGGCTATTCACTGCCACATTCTTCACCCGCTCTCTCGAGCGTTTGTCGCGGGTGAAACCATTGATGAAGCGATCGCAGCGGTAAAAGAGCTCAATCAAGACGGATGTAGAGCGACCGTTGATATTTTAGGCGAAAGTGTCGTTTCTCCGGAAAAAATCGATGAAGTTGTTTTGGAGTATCAGAGGCTTATCCGCCGAATCAATGAGGAAAAACTTCAGGCGAGCGTTTCTGTCAAACTCTCGCATGTCGGGCTTTCTCTCGGAAAAAGATTTTGTGAAACGCGTATGTGCCATATTGCCGAGACGGCGGCGCGCTACGGTGTTGCCATTGAGATAGATATGGAGGGGAGCGAAGATACTGAAAACACGATTGAAATATTCCGGATGTTGCGAAAAAAATATCGTGCCGTTTCTTTCCGCCTCGCTCTGCAAGCGTATCTTCATCGGACGCATGAGCAAGATATTGCAATGCTTGCGCAAGATGGGACGGCTATCCGATTGGTAAAGGGGGCGTATCAAGAGTCTCCGCTTGTCGCGTATCAGTGTCTGGAAGTTATACGTGGCGTGTGCTGTATGCTTATAAACTATTTTGCCCGTGAAGATATTCGTGCGCGCGGCAATCATCTTGCCATCGGCACGCATGACCCGATATTGATTAAACACGCTAAAGAAATTCTTGCGGAACACGGATTGCCCAAAGACACGTTTGAATTTCAGATGCTTTATGGCATGTATGTGCAGGAACAGCATCGGCTGGTGAAAGAAGGATATCCGATGCGCGTATATGTTCCGTATGGCACGCGCTGGTTTCCGTATTTTATGCGCCGCATGGCTGAACGACCGGCGAATGTCTGGTTTGTCGTTCGTGGTGTATGGCGCGGACTTTTTGACGGAGAAATTCGTCACAGAATTATGACAACATTAAAAACAATGGACCGAAAAGCCCCCTGAGCCTCGTAATGCTCGGGGGCTTCACTTTTTAGACGATATTTGGTAGAGTATCAGAACTTATGGCGCAGAAACAACTCATAAAACTTGCCTGCTCAAAATGCAAACGCATCAATTATTGGAGCCGGAAAAACAAAAAATTGGTTGAGCGAAAAATCGAGCTCAAGAAATTTTGCCGATGGTGCCGAAAGCACGTGGCTCATAAAGAGGTCAAAAAATAGCATTGCGCGCATCTTTTTTGCAAAAAATCCTCTCTTGGGGATTTTTGTTTTTTGCGTTATGATGAATAGTGTTTTTGAAAAATAATGGGCCTATAGTTCAGTGGTAGAATAGCGGTCTCCAAAACCGTTGACCGAGGTTCGAATCCTCGTGGGCCCGCCACAAAATAAAGCAAAGCGCATTTTGTGCGAGGCCCAAGCAAAGCGCCTGCGCGCTTTGCGTCGAGGATTCGAAAAGGTTCTCCCTTATTTTTGAGTCCCGCTCGCAATACTGGAAAAAATCAAAAAACTACCGCAGTATAATACCGCGGTAGTTTTTTGATTTATAATTACGCCGTAATCTTATCTTTCTTCTCCATCTGCGGTTTTGACTCCCCTTTTTTGGAGCCCGCGCCGGGACCGAGCTTTTCAACGCCGATGATGATGTCGTTATCTTTCGCGTCCACCAAAAGCGCGCCACCTTTCAACATATTTTTTGAAATCATGAGGTTCGCGATCGGATTCAAGATTTTATTTTGAATCAAGCGTTTGAGCGGACGAGCGCCGTAATGCGGGTCGTATCCTTCTTTTGCCAAGTATGCCATCGCGCTGTCCGTAACCGTTATGGTGATTTCTTTTTCGGTCAAACGCTGTCTCATAATCTCAATTTGTTTGCCGACAATCTCACGCACCACCGCCTCAGAGAGAATGTCAAAGATGATGATGCTATCAAGCCGGTTCAAAAATTCCGGACGGAAATGATCTTTCAAGCTCGCCATTACTTTGCTCTTCGCCTCCGTGTAATCTTCTTTTGCGTTCGTATTCGCAAAGCCGATGGATTCCATTTTATCAATATGCTGCGCGCCGATGTTTGAGGTCATGACGATAATGGTGTTTTTGAAATTCACCGTCCTGCCTTTTGCGTCCGTGAGCCGTCCGTTATCAAGCACCTGCAAGAGAATGTTAAATACCTCCGGATGCGCTTTTTCTATTTCATCAAAGAGAATCACCGAGTACGGACGATGGCGGACTTTTTCGGTGAAATCTCCTCCCTCTTCGTGCCCGACATATCCGGGCGGCGAGCCGATGAGCTTTGACACCGAATGTTTCTCCATAAATTCAGACATGTCCACGCGAATGAGCGCCTTTTCATCATTAAACATAAATTCAGCGAGCGCTTTCGTGAGCTCGGTCTTGCCGACGCCGGTGGGTCCAAGGAAAATAAACGAGCCAATCGGACGCTCCGGGTCGGAAATACCGACGCGCGAGCGCTTCACGGCATTCGCAATTTCGGCAATGGCGGCATCCTGCCCCACGACACGGTGCTTGAGCGATTCTTCAATGCGGCTCAATTTTTGCACTTCTTCTTCAAGCATGCGCACCACCGGCACGCCCGTCCAGCGAGACACGATATCCGCAATATCGGACTCTTCAATCTCCTCGCGCAAAATTCGGCGCGATTGCTGGAGCTTCTTTAATCGGCTCGTCTTCTGGGAAAGCTCTTTTTCAAGCAGTGGGATTTTCCCGTAGCGAATTTCAGCCGCCGCCGAAAGGTCCACGCGAAGCTCGGCATTTTCGGCTTCAAGGCGCAATTTATCAAGCTCTTTTTTCACTTCGCGAATATCGCCCAAGATATTTTTTTCGTTTTTCCACTTGAGCTCAAGCTCGCGTGTCTTTTCTTTCAAGTCGCCGATGTCTTTATCAATTTTTTTGACGCGCGCTTTCGCTTTCTTTGCTTTTGCGCTTGCCGCATCCCCCGACTCTTTTTTGAGCGCTTCTTTTTCGATTTCAAGCCGCATGATTTTTCGATGTGCGTCTTCAAGCTCTGCCGGCTTGTTTTCAAGCGCAATGCGTAGAGAAGACGCCGCCTCGTCAATCAAATCAACCGCCTTGTCGGGCAAATAACGCTCGGTAATATAGCGGCTTGATAATTGCACCGCCGCGACAATAGCGTCATCGGTGATTTTCACGCCGTGGTAAAGCTCATATTTGTCTTTGATGCCGCGCAAAATGGCAATGGCATCTTCAACCGTTGGCTCCGACACCTGCACCGGCTGGAATCGCCGCGTCAGCGCCGGATCTTTTTCAATATATTTTTGATACTCTTTAAGCGTCGTGGCGCCGATAACCTTGAGCTCGCCTCGCGCAAGTGCGGGCTTCAGCATGTTTGACGCGTCCATAGAGCCTTCCGCGGCTCCGGCGCCCACAATCGTATGCAACTCGTCGATAAAGAGAATAATCTGCCCTTCAGCGCGCGTGACTTCTTTCATAATCGCCTTCAATCGCTCTTCAAATTCTCCGCGATATTTCGTCCCCGCGATGAGCGAGCCCAAATCAAGAGATACCAATTGTTTGTCTTTGAGCGATTCCGGCACTTCACCCTTCGCCATACGCACCGCAAGCCCCTCGACTATAGCCGTCTTGCCGACACCCGCTTCGCCGATAAGCACCGGATTATTTTTTGTCCGGCGTGAAATAATTTGAATCACGCGCCTGATTTCTTCATCCCTGCCGATAACCGGGTCAAGCTTATCTTCTGTGGCAAGCTTTGTGAGATTCCGCGTATATTTTTCAAGCGCCCTGAATTTTTTGGCAGACGTCGCGTCGCTCACGTTGCCCCGCTTAATATCCTCAAGCACACGGATAACATCTTCTTTGGTAATCCGAAAACGCGCCAAAATTTCGCGCGCGTGCCCGGGCACTTCAAGAACCGCGAGAAATAAATGCTCGGTTGAAACAAATTCGTCTTTCAGGGCCGCCGCGATTTTCCCCGCGCTATCAAGCACCCGAGCAAATTCGGGTGTCAAATACATTTGGTATGAAGGAGAAAGAATCGTGCCGGCCTCCGGCGCTTCAATGGCTTCAATCAGGGTATCGGAAAGAAGCATGGTGTCGATCTCCAATTTATCGAGAATGGAGAGGACCATGCTTTCTTCCTGCAAAATGAGGGCCGTCAAAAGGTGTACGGGGTTCACATGGTTTTGCCCGCGTTCAATCGCAAGCTCGTGCGCCCGCTTCACCGCTTCTTTTGCTTTTGATGTAAAATTATTGAAAGGAAACATATATAGGTGATAAAAACAATTATAGCTCTATGCGCTATATATTGCCATGATTATTGCGATTAGTCAATATTATGGCTTTGCCTGAGGCGCTTGCGTAAAAGCGTTCAGGAGTGCCGTAATCGCACTTGCCGGAATGCTAAATTGGCGGTTATCTCGTGCAATATTCATGCCTATTACCTCTCCGTCAGTATTAAGGAGCGGCCCGCCTGAACTTTCCGAAGATAGTTTTATGTTCGTGTATATGGCGTCTATAGCGGATGCGGTCTTATCCACGCGAGAAACAATGCCCGTTGATACTTCTCCGCCTGTTTTGCCGCCGAGCGCGATGACGCTTTGGCCCAATTTAATCGTCGCCATATCTCCAAAGGAAACCGGAGCAAATTGAGGATTGGTTTCAAGGCCGACCACTTGCTTTACTGAATCAATAATTTTTTGCCCGTCGGTTTTATTTTTATCCGCTGTTTTATCTTGGCGAAGGAGGAGAAGTGTCATTGAATCGCTTGTCGTGGCAACATCGGCATCAAAAGACCGGCCATCGGCAAACCGCACACGATATGAAGATGCGCTTGTGTTGGCAAAATCACTATCGACAACCACATATCCGTCACTTGAGACAGTAAATCCGATTCCCTCTTTTGCCGAGGCGGCGCTTGCCACATCATCGCTTTGCAGATTTTTTAACGCAGTCACAAAAGCAAGGCGAGAGGTATTCTTTTCAACCGCCTTTACCACCAAGTCTTCCTCTTTAACAACCACCTTGACTTCTTTGGTGATAACGCTTGCCGGCTGTATTACCCGCTCAATCGTTTTTTCCACAACGCGATTAAGCGTCTGCGTGATTGCGGGCGGCGCTTGGTCCATAAGCGTCACGGTCGTGATGCCGGTCGCGATGGAGGTGACAAAGCTTACAAACAGCGTAAGCAAGACAATTTGTGTTTTATTTAGTTCTTCCATTGGTTTTTATTATAAAGGATAATAAAAGATTAGTCAAGTATCCACGCCTCTGGCTTCGGTTGCCGTTTAAGAAAACCGCCCAGAGACCTTGTCCCAGTGTATCGCTTTCATGAATGCCGCGATGTAGTCGGGGCGCTTTAGCCCGTAATCAAGCATAAACGCATGCTCGAAGACATCCATGATAAGAATCGGCTCCGCCCCCGCCAAATGGCCCGTATCATGCTCATTCACCCACGTATTAAAGAGTCGCTTCCCTTGTCTATCGTAAGAAAGCAACGCCCAACCGATGCCCCGCAAAGCCCCCGTATTCTTAAAATCGTTTTCCCACGCCTCGTATGAGCCAAAATCCAAGACAATCTTTTTGTACAACGCGCTGCCTTCGGAAAGAGTTGCGCCGGCATCTTTGGTCATATTTTCAAAATAGAGCTCGTGAAGCCGCATGCCGTTCCATTCCCACCCGAAACGGCGTTTTTGTTCGGCGTATTCGGGCGTCCCCGCCTGCGCTTGCGCCAATTTTTGGGCAAGCGTGTTTACATTCCCGACATACCCTTCGTAGAGCTTAAAATGATTTTCGAGCAATAGGTCGGAAAACCCGGAAACACCGAGCAAATGTTTAAAATCTTTTTTTTCGTACATAGATGCTTAAGAATTAGTACTCGTTGATAAAAAGAAAGATATCACCAGTATATCACAGGGCGGTTGCTTCTTGCGAGAAATATGTATAACCTAACATTAGGAGCCGTAAACAGCCTGCGCGAGTATGCGCCCGGGCTCGACAGTTGTTTGATTTTTCCATACGGTAATTCATTTTTTGACATTCAGACATCATCGGGGAGGAAGCGTCATGGATGCATCGGGAGACTTTAATAAACTGATCCTTCTTGTTCTCATTCAAAATCAGAACATTAGAAACTTCATTGATAAAATAAAGAACGAGAAAAAGATTCGTATTCTTCTAAGATACGAAAAAATTCGCATTCCGGTAAAAATTATTGTGGATTACATTATAGACTGGACCGACGAAAGCGACGACATAATAGACGTCAAAGCGGATACGGAGTTTAATCAATTCATACTGCTTATCTTTAATGCGATTACGGTATCTCCTGAAATACGGGAGTTCATTACCCTTCTTTCCCGAGAGAACCGCCTCGAGCCGTTTATGGGAACCGATATCGAAATCACCACGAAGGATTTGATAAATTTTATTGTTTCAGATGTCCCGGCCAATCGCAGAAAAGTGATTATACGGAGAGAAGAAGCGCCGCAAGAACCGCCGCGAAAACTGCAATACATAGACGGCGTGCCGCTCACCGAAAACGAAGAAGCGTTTGAGGAATATTGCGCGGAACATTTCATCGAAAGATGGTGGATGAAAAAACATGGGCTCACCTGGGAGCCAAAAGAGCCCAAAAAAGATAAGACGTAAAAACCCCTTCAGACATGTCTGAAGGGGTTTTCTTCTTTTAAATTTTCCCCAGTTTCTTTGCGAGCGCTTCCGTCTCTCCCAGCAGATGATTTACTTCATTGAGACCGCTTTCCCAAAACGCGCCATTGGTGATATCAATGCCCATCTTGGCAAAAATATTTTTCGGCGAATCGGAGGTGCCGGCCGAGAGAAATTCTTTCACTTTCTCTATGAAAGACTTGTCGTTCCGCACGGCCGCTTGCATAGCTTTTGATATCAAAAGCCCGCTCGCGTATGAGTACACATAGAAGAAATCGCGAATATGACTCCAGTAGACCCACCAGTTTTCAGAGCCCGGCGATTGCTCCACTGCATCTCCCATATAGGCGTGCATGTGTTTTTGAAACAACACGCCGATTTCTTCTTTTGAGAGATATCCTTTCTCGCGATACGCCGCGTGCAATTCCTGTTCAAACCGATAGAGCGCGATTTGGCGGAAAATGGTTGAAACGTCATCGTTTAATTTCGCAAGCATGAGCGAGAGACGCAACTCATCATCGGCATCTTTGGTAAGCCGTTCAAGCACAAAATCTTCCATGAAGGTGCTTGCGACTTCGGCCGTAGATACCGGCGTATCAAAATAGAACGCATGCTGTTTCTTCCGTATCAGTTCGTTGTTGATGCCATGACCCGATTCGTGCGCAAGCGTCAATACGTCGTGCAGTTTTTCCGTATGGTTGAGCAGTATGTAGGTCGGTTGGGACAAAAGAACATGCGCGCAAAACGCGCCGCCCGTTTTCCCTTTTTTCGGAAAAACATCTATCAGGCCCTCTTCAACAAATTGTTTGAAGATGGCGGCGAATAGAGAGTCCAACTCCAAAAAAACGTCGTAGACAAGTTTTGCCGCATCAGGGTAGGAATACTTTTTCTCGACAAAAGCATACGGCACATTGCGTTCGTGATAGGCAAGTTTTGGAATATTCATCAAACGCGCTTTGAGCGCATAGTATCGCCGTGCGATATCAAATTGACCTCCTGCCGCTTTGACCAATGCATCCACCACTTCCGTATCAATGTCATCGGAAACATGGCGGCTTTCATCAGGCCGTTTAACACCGCGCAGGTCGTCGCTTATCTTTTTTGTTTCAAGAATTGAATTTATTTCCGCTTCAGCAACATCAGCATGCTTGGATAAAATTTCATGAATGTGACTTGCCGCTTCATCGCGCACCGGTTTTTGAACGCTCGACGTCAAACTCAAAATTTCATTGAAATTTTTCGGGGTACGGACGCCGTCTTCCCCGAGCGTTTCCCGTTCTTCACGATACACAAACCGCGACACCATATCTTCCCAATTGCCGGATGACGGCTTCGCAGTCAGGTTCAGTATCTTTTCTTCCGGTTCGGTCAAAAGATACTTGGCATTAGCAAAGGCTCGTTCCAAATCGTGCCGATACGACGCAAGCGGCGGATACTCAAGAAATTTTTTCTGCTCTTCTTTCGGTATCTTTGCCACACGTATTCCGAAAAACTGGATACCATTCGCTATGGCAAGCGAGAAATCATGAATTTTTGATTCACGGGCCTTCAGTTCCGTATTGTCTTCATCTTGAGCGCCACGAAGAGAGAAATAGTATCCTTCATCTCCCGAAATCCCATACTTTCGCGTGAGCGCCTCGGATTCATCAAGCGCTTCTTTCAACACAGCGGGGTCTTTCAGATAATCATCGCGGTCTTTCCATTTGTTGATGAACGCATAATTTGCCGCGTGAATCGCTTCGCGTTTTTCGGAAAATTTCGGGTCATTATCGCCCGCACCGAGCGGAGATAGATTCCATTCTGTTTTTGACGTATCAATATTTTGCATGCTGTCCTCCTATAGTGACATAATTTCAAACAACAGTAAAAACTGTTGGTAAGCTACCATTTCGATGTTATTTTAACAACCCGTATTTTTTTATAATTTCCCGAAGAGCCCGAATTGTTTTTTGCATATATTTTTTGGCTGTCTCGCGTCCGAGGCTAAACCGCACTGAATTATCGGCATGCCATTTTTCTCCGCCGAGCGCCGCGACCACATACGACGCATCTTCATCTTCGCTTGAACAGGCGCTTTTAGCCGACACAGCGATACCTTTCGCGTCAAGCTCTATCACCATAAGCTGGCTTTCCATATTCAAAAAAGAAACATTAATATTGTTTGGCAAACGCTCGGACATGCTTCCGTTTAATACCGCGCCGGGGATATATTTTTTAATTTCTGAAATAAAATAATCACGCAATTTCGTTTGCCGCGTCGATTCCCTTTCTCTCTCTCTCTCCGCAATTTCAAGAGCATACGCCATGCCGACAATAGCCGGCACATTTTCCGTCCCGCTTCGCCGCCCTTTTTCCTGCGCGCCGCCATAGAGCACCGGCACAAGCGGCACGTTTCGTTTTTTATAAAGTACCCCCACTCCTTTCGGCCCATATATTTTTGAACCATTAAACGTGAGCAAATCCACACCGAGCCGCTCAACATGCGTATCCAGATAATTCATCGCCTGGCACGCATCAGTGTGAAATAAAAGTTGAAAGTTGGAGGTTGAAGGTTGAGAGTTTTTGCGATGCTGTCGGATGATTTTCGCAATTTCGCGAATCGGCTGTATCGTGCCGATTTCATTGTTGGCATACATAATTGAAACAAGCACCGTTTCCGTACGAAGTGCTTTTTTAAGTTCCGAAAGATTCACAACACCCTCTCCGTCAACGCCCACATAATCCACCTTCGCTTCGCCATTTTTTTCAAGCGCCCGACACGCGTTCAAAACCGACGGATGTTCTATCACGCTTGTAATGATATACGGCTTCGTTAATCCCGCCGTCCGCGCCGCGCGAACCACGCCAAAAATCGCCAGGTTGTTTGCTTCGGTCCCCCCGCTCGTAAAAATAATTTCATCGGGATGCGCAAAAATTATTTGCGCGATTTTTGCACGCGCTTCTTTAATCGCCTTTTTTGCTTCCACTCCTTCTTTATAAACGGCACTTGGATTCCCCTGCGTCTCCATAAAAAAGGGCTTCATCGCCCGAAAAACCCGCGCGTCAAGCGGCGCGCCCGCGGCATTGTCCAAATAAATCCTCCGATTTTCGCGAATCCTTGACATACATCAATAATATGATAATATTCTCTCAAACACAAGTTCTCTCTCGTCGCACGTTGTCACAAAACCTTTCTCTCTGCGGAGGCTCACATGAAAAATATAACCGGCATCGCTTTTGCTTTCTTTCTTTTCATCGGCGTTATAATTCCCGCTCATTCCTATGCGGCCAATATCAACCCCGGCATGATTGATATGGAGAAAATGTCCAAAGACACCGGAATTCCGGTTGCCGAGATAAAATACCGCCTTGGGGACAGGAGCATCGCAACGGTTGAAGACGCACGAGCCGTCTTTACCCTATCATTGTCGGAACAACTATCACTGTCGGAACAAGCCGAAGAGCGGTATCGGGCTCTTGAGAAATGGATTGAACTTTCCGCCACGGCTAAAGAAATACGAGAAGCGTGGAAACGCACAAGGAAGGGAAGCAGCCTCTACGACAAAGCGCTTCAGAGGTGGATCGATCTTGCAAAGACTCCGACTGAAGCATACGAAGTCTGGGAGCTCGCTCCGACCAACAGTAAGGAGAAAAAAGCGGCATTTGAAAAATTGGCGTCTTTTTATAAAAAATAACGCCCCCCCTTCAAAGCCCCGAGTAAGCAAAAACTTCTCGGGGCTTTCATTTTTGCAAAATTGGAAAAAATATTGTAAAATAAGGATTCGTATGAAAACGGTTGCAACACAACCAAATAGTATCCCGCGTCCGCCCGTGATTGTCGTCATGGGGCATATTGACCATGGGAAATCGTCGCTTCTTGATTACATCAGAAAGACGAACATTGTCGCGGGAGAAGCGGGTGGCATTACGCAGCATATTTCAGCATACGAGGCGGCACATAATGGACGAGCCATAACCTTCCTCGACACTCCGGGGCATGAGGCTTTTTCTTCCATGCGCGAGTGCGGAGTCTGTGCGGCAGATATTGCCGTTCTTGTGGTATCCGCCGAAGACGGCGTCAAAGCGCAGACACTTGAGGCGCACAAGACAATACAGGCAAGTGGCATCCCCTACCTCGTCGCCTTAAGCAAAATCGACAAGCCGAATGCGAACATTGAAAAAGCAAAGCAGACTCTCGCCGAGAATAATATTTTTGTTGAAGGATATGGCGGCGACGTTCCTATCGTTTCTCTTTCGTCAAAAACGGGCGAAGGAATCGAGGAGCTTTTGGAAACAATTCTTTTGGTTGCAGACATGAATACCTTAACCGGAGACGCCGGAAAAAACGCCGAGGGCATCGTGCTTGAATCAAACATTGACCCAAGAAAAGGTGTCTCTGCTACGCTTATCATAAAAGACGGCTCGCTCCGTACCGGCATGTTCGTCGTCGCGGGAGAAAGCCTGTCGCCGGTGCGCATCATGGAAAATTTTTTGGGCAAATCAATAAAAGAAGCCCGATTTTCTTCTCCGGTCTGCGTTATCGGATGGGATAAATCACCAAAAACCGGAAGTGTGTTTACCGCTTTCGATTCTAAGAAGGCGGCGGAGGCGGCCGTGAACGCTCACCGCGAAGGCTTGCGCACAAAAGCTCCCGCCGCTCCCCGCACGGCTCTTTCTTCAAAAGGAGCTCTGTCGGTCACGATACCGATTATTGTAAAAACAGACGCCCTGGGCGCCACACCCGCAATCAGAAAAGAAATAGAAAAAATCACAACCGAAGAAGTTCGTTTCCGTATTTTAAACGAAGGCATCGGTGATATTTCCGAAAACGATATTAAAAACGCCATCGGTTCTACCGACAAAGCCGGCACCGAACATCACGCGATTATTGTCGGATTCCATGTCGCCATAGACAACCGCGCACAAGCGCTTGCTCTGCGCACCGGAGTGACAACAAAAACATTCACCATCATTTACGAATTATCAAAGTGGCTTGCCTTAGAAGCCGAAAAGCGCCGGCCGAGAATAGAAGTCGAAGAAACGACCGGTTCGGCAAAAATAGTACGCGTGTTCAGCCAAAACAAAAACAAGCAGGTACTCGGCGGAAGAGTGGCTTCGGGCACCCTATCACACAATAGCCAGGTGAAAATAATGCGACGAGAGCACGAAATCGGACGCGGAAGAATCGTCGAACTTCAACAGGCAAAAGCGCCGGCAAAAGAAGTTTCGGAAGGAAACGAATTCGGCGTCATGGTTGAGTCAAAGGTAGAAATCGCGCCAAACGACATAATTGAAAACTTTAAACTCGTAACAAAATAGCGATGGGGCGACGACAAGAAAAAATAAATGAATTATTGGTCCAGCTTGCGGCAACCTTTTTCCGCGACCATTCGGGTTCGCAATCGCTCATCACCGTCACCCGTGCGTCCGTTTCCCCCGACCTGACCCGAGCAACCATTTATTTCACCGTATTGCCGGAAAAAGAAGAGGCTCGGGCGCTCGCATTCGCCAAGCGGCAACGAAGCGATCTGCGGGAGTATATCAAAAAACACACCGATTTTCGCCGCTTGCCGTTTGTTGATGTTGAGATTGATTTAGGCGAAAAAAATCGCCAGCACATTGACGAGCTTGGCCGCGCAGATACAATAAAGTGACGCGCTGGCCACGTAGCCAAGTAGTAAGGCAAGAGTCTGCAAAACTCTTATACGCGGGTGCGATTCCCGCCGTGGCCTCAAGAGAAAACGCCCGGATGGCGGAACTGGTATACGCGCACGACTTAAAATCGTGTCCCGAAAGGGTTGTGGGTTCGATTCCCACTCCGGGCATAAGGATGAAGCGAAATACAATTAAAATTTTTATATTTCTTTAAACCTAAAAACACATCCGCACATAGCTGTCTTGGTAGAAATCAAAAGATAGAGAGAGAAAGTCTATACTTCATTTAAAATAAAATAAAACATCCGCCCATAGCTCAGTTGGTAGAGCAACTGCCTCTTAAGCAGAAGGTCGTAGGTTCGAGCCCTACTGGGCGGACATGAATATATATAAATTTTTTGATCATTTTGGAGTCATTCTTTTTACTATTCTTGCTTTAGATGCCCTGTACGATATAGTAAACGGACACGTGAATTGGCGTACATTGTTTCGTTTTTTATTTGGATTAAGTGGAATGATAGTAGACGGATATTTAGTATTTTTTTATTAACTATAATAACGCCGGGGTGGCGAAATTGGTAGACGCACTGCGCTTAGGACGCAGCGGGGAAACCCGTGGAGGTTCGAGTCCTCTCCCCGGCATAAACGAATTTGCTTACAATAAAGGTTCCTCGGGGCAAAGCCCCCGAGGTATTCGTTTGGACTCGCCTTGCTCGTTCTTTCGCGCGGCAAAGCCGCGCGATATTAAACCTTACAGGTTCAGTACACCTTTTGGCTCTTTTTTTTCGTCTTCGCTCGGACGAAATAAAAACGCCCAAGTTTTTAAGCTTGGGCGTTTCATTTTTGTTTTTGGAGAAATTTTTTATTAAATCCCCACAATTTTTTTAAGCTCAGCAATCCCATCCGTCAACCGTACCTGCGGTTCCCATCCAAGTCCTCTTTTTGCCTTTGAAATATCGGCAAGCGTATCGTGCGGCTCAAGGCGAGCGGGAATATATTCTGTCGGCCCTCCGATAAACTCCGCCACTTGATTCACCGAGAAATTTTCTCCCGCGCCGATATTAAACACATCGCCGCGAAACTCATGCGGATGTAGAGCGGCAATAATATTCGCACGGACAGCATCTCTGACCGACGTAAAATCGCGTGTCTGCTTACCATCGCCGGTAATCGTCATCGATTCTCCGCGCTTGCGCTGTTCGAGAAATTTCCCTATCACGAGTGCATACGCGCCTTGGGCATTGTACCGAGGGCCATAGATATTGAAGTACCGAAGCGATACGGTCGAAAGACCGTGTATCTCGCTCCACATTCTCGCGTATAGTTCTCCGATATATTTTTGCAGACCGTAAGGACTCTTCGGCATCGCCGGCATATCTTCGGTAAGCGGCAATTTTGGCTGGTCTCCGTAGGCAGAGCTTGATGCAGAATAAATAACTCTTTTTACGCCCCCTTTCTCCGCCGCCTTCAAAACATTCACCGTCCCGCCGACGTTCACTTCATTCGTCTCCGCCGGATATTCTATGGAATACTGCACCCGCGGCAATGCGGCAAGATGAAACACGTACATTGCCCCCGCAATAATCGGAGCAATTGCCTCATAATCGCAAATATCCGCGATGTGGAGTATGGCCTTCGGATTCACGTTCTCTTTCTTCCCTGCCGACAAATTGTCTATGATATGCACCTCGTACCCGCGCTCCACCAGAGCGTCCACAAGATGCGAACCGATAAATCCGGCACCGCCGGTAACTACCGCTTTTTTGTTTTCCTTGGCCATGAGATTTCCTCCTTTTGAGTCTTTTTATTAAAAATAACACCGTTTAAAAGTCTACCGCGAGTCTATCAGATTCCTGTCCGGGAAAGAAGCGTCTTGATGGTCTTCAGGGCAATCTTTATATCGAGCAAAAAAGAGCGATTTTTGATGTAGTAGAGGTCGTAAGAAAGCTTCCTGCGAGTCTGCTCGATATCCACATCATGGTGAGGCGCCTCTTTTTGATAAATCTGCGCCCAACCGGAAAGTCCCGGTTTAATGAGATACCGAATATTGTAATATGGAATGTGTCCGGCATATGCCTCCGCCGGTTCCGGAAATTCAGGCCGCGGACCGATGAGTGAAATATCACCGGCAAGCACATTCCAAAGCTGCGGCAATTCATCAATTCGGGTTCTCCTTAAAAATTTACCGACGCGCGTCACTTCATTTTTCACGCCACGGCTCCATTGCCCCTGGTCATTGGCGGTCATTGTGCGAAATTTCATAAGACGGATAATTTTTTTATCCTGTCCGACACGATTTTGGTACGTAAACACGGCGCCCCCGTCATCAAGCTTAATGATAAGCCATACCAATGGATAGAATACGAGCGAGACAACTCCCAAGACAAGGGAAACGGCCATATCCATTACCCGCTTCAGAGCATCGTAGATAAGATGCGGCGCCTGCGAGATATTTTCCAAAAACCAGCTGTCCCCCAACAAAGAAAGCGGCTCACGGTCAAACACCTCTTCATAAATTTTATATTTATCGACGAACCGCATCTTTGAGAAAATCAGATTGTACAGATGCGGAACGAGCGGTGTCACTTTATCATTTTGCAAATCAACAACAATGGTGGTAATACCCTGCGCATAAATGGTATTGATAATTTCATTCTTGAAATCCGTTTCATTCACCTTTTCAACATCAACCACCAGAACAAAATTGATGTGGTACCGCGGATTTTTGTTGACTTCGTATTCCAATTCGCGCATCTCACGACCGGTGCCGATAAGAATCGCTTTTTCGCGCCGTGAAGGACCGGCAAACGCGACAACCGATAAGCGCCAGCCCAAAATAAATAAAAATGAAACGCCAAGATAAATGAAGAGACTTGTTTTTGGCGTAATCTTAAAGAGCGGAATAAAATAAAAAAAGAGGACCGCCAAAACGCTGTTCCATACTTGTGTTTTCAAAACAAGAGACGGAAGCCGTTTGCGAAGAAAGAGCGTGTGCTTGTCGTAGAGACCGGCAATAAAAAAAGAGAGCGCCCAGACGACAAAAATAATCGAAAACGGAATAAGGTGTAGACTGATGATTTCCGAATTCGGCAATTCAAAATACCGAAGCGCCAAAGAAACCCAGAGCGCCACATACAAGAGCACAATATCCCCTAAAAAAAGGATTGCCGCTTCCCATCTGTTTTCAATCCCCATAACATGCATATAGTATAATAAAGCTGCCGCAAAATCTACTGTTTGTGTAACGCAAGCGCTCAATAGAATGTTTCAAAAAGCGACGCCGTGAATTTGCGCATTTGCTTTACTACACAATATAATATATACTATTGTCAATGTCTCCGAAGAAAAAAATCTTTTATCTTATCACCAAGTCAAACCAAGGGGGAGCACAAAGAAACGTCTGCGATTTGGCGACAGGGATATCTCCCAAATTATTTGACGTATCCGTTTTTGCCGGCGGAGACGGCTGGCTTTTTGACGAACTTACAAAAAAAAATATTCACGCTGAATCGCTCCCCTTTCTTGCGCGCGACGTACGTTTCTTTGCGGAAATTGCCGTATTTTTTAAACTGCTCTCCCTCTTCAAAAAAGAACGCCCGGATATCGTACACCTGCATAGTTCAAAAGCGGGAGCGTTGGGAGCACTTGCCGCGCGCCTCGCAGGTGTGGAAAAAATAATTTTTACTGCGCATGGCTGGGCATTTAACGAACCGCGCTTCTTTCTCTCCCGCGCCGCGATATGGCTTGTCTCATGGCTCACCACCCTTCTCGCCCATCGCATTATTGTCATTACAAAAAAAGAATACGCTCAGACTCTCGCCATGCCTTTGATCACAGCAAAAAAAATCGCCTATATCCCAAACGGTATCGACAACATTCATTTTCTGCCGAAAAAAGAAGCTCAAGAAAAACTTCTCGGCCCGCAAGCAAAAAGCATAGACGCTGATACGATCTGGATCGGCACTATTTCAGAATTGACCGCAAATAAAGGTTTGAAATATGCGATAGAAGCAACCGCCATCATCAAAAAAGGCGCGGCAAGTCCATTTGTGTTTGTCGTTATTGGAGAAGGAGAAGAGCGAAAAGCTCTTGAAAAACAAATTGTCGATTACAAACTTTCCGGCACCGTTTTTCTTGCCGGATATAAAAAAGATGCCCACACACTTTTGAAAGCCTTTGATATCTTTACGCTCACCTCGCTCAAAGAAGGGCTCCCCTACGCACTCCTTGAAGCGGGCGCTGCCGGTTTGCCGACGGTCGCAAGTAATGTCGGCGGTATCCCCGATATTGTCGGTGAAGAGTCGGGTATCCTTGTGCCGCCCCAAAACCCGGAAGCAATCGCACAAGCACTAAAAAAATTAATAACCGACCGCTCCGCACAGAAACCAACCGAAGAGCCGGGCGCGCGCCGTATACAAGAAACATACTCATTGCAAAAAATGCTCCACGACACCGTATCTCTTTACAAGTAGGCACTTTATTGGTACAGTAATTTTTAGAAAACAATTGACGGGAGGGGTATCATGTTAACACTCGTGCTCGCAGAAGGCCGCATCGGCCCGTTGCTGCCGGAAGAAGTTGCACTCGTATCGGTATTTGTGTTTCTTTGTATTGCGGTTGCTCTGGGCATTCGGTTCCTTTACGTAGCAATGACTATGCGTAAAAAAGAAAGACGCCTGGCTCGATCGCTCTATTTTAAAACCTATTGCGGGCTCGTTAGAAAAAACAGCGAGAATCTTAATATCCTGGCATATTATCTGACTCTCTCGCCGTTTTACCATCCGATAACGCAAGCGCTCCTGGTCAAAGCAAAAATGTGCACACGCGAAATACTTGTTTTGATTGATAACACGCCGGAAGAATTCAGAGATAGCCACATTGTCGATGTCGACACCAGACGCGAGGAGCTTTTGAAAGGCCTCGAGGAACTCGAAAGAATAAGTTTGGTAAAAGAAAATTAGCAAAAACTCGGTTTCCTCATGGGGGGACCGAGTTTTTTATTCCCTTTATACCCCTTTATATTTATATTCCAAAAAATTCATTGCGCATCGCATCACGATGCGCCGGCCTTGCATACCGTCGCATACCCATGAGAATTCCAAGTCCGGTAAATTCGGTGAGCAAGTGCGAACCGCCGTAGCTTAAAAACGGAATCGTGGTTCCTGTAACGGGTAGGAGCCCGATATTGATTCCGATATGAATTACAAAATGGCTCATAAAAAAAATGGCGAGCCCCATACCATAGAGCATTTCGAAATTGGTCGCGCCGACAAGCGCATTTGCTAAAATGCGCCAAATGACCACGCCAAACAAAAAAAAGAAGCCGAGCGCGCCGACAAACCCCCACTCTTCAACAAAGGCGGCAAAAATAAAATCAGTTTGGTATTCGGGCAAAAATTTTAAACGTGATTGCGTGCCATACCCGACCCCTTTGCCGAAAAGGCCGCCGGAGCCAACCGCAATCGTCGATTGGTAGGCGTTGTATCCCGCGCCATGAATATCCGTGAGCGGATGCAAGAAAGTCAAAATGCGGGCTTTTTGATAATCATGGAACACAAACGCCCAAAGAACTCCAAAAGAGATGAGCGCGATTAAAAACACCAAGGCAAGATGCTTTTTTGAAACACCTGAAACAATAATCATGCCGAGCCAAATACAAAAAATAATTATCGCAGAACCAAAATCGGGCTGTAAAAAGACCAATATGAACGGAATGCCCGCATAGACGCTGGAAAGGAGGATATGACGGACATGAGCAATTTCAATATGCCGGCGTGAAAAATATTTTGCCAGCATTAAAATAACCACGAGCTTCAAAAGATCGGACGGCTGAAATGAAAATGCCCCCAGATCAAACCAGCTTCGTGCGCCCTTTACTACGCTGCCGGCAACCAGCAACGCAACAAGTAGCAAACAAAAGACCAAAAAAAGTGAGACAACGACTCCCGTCTGCCGTAAAAAACGGAAATCAACCGCACTTAATGCAAAAAAAATCCCAAGTGAAATACCGATCCAAAGGAGCTGTTTGCCAAAAAAAGGATTGTTGTGCACAAACGAATCCATGGTCAAAAGGCCCGCCACGAGCAGCGGAATGACTGCCAATATTAAAATCCAATCGAGATTTTTTACATAGGAATGCATGGCTCGAATGTATCGATTAAAATGCTTTGGACTGCGGGGTCTTTTTATCGGCCGCTAAATACACTGACCCGAGGCACAATTTCAATTCTGGCCGGATTTTCACTCAACGCCTTTGGCCAGGTGAAAAAAATGGCCTCTGGGGCATCGGGCACAAGGCGGTTTATCACGGTCTTGCTTGCCGCAAAGACGTTATCATTGGAATCAAATAACGTAGCGACGACAATTACGTTCGGCTGCGGGTCAAAAGAACGATTAACAACATCGGCTTCAAGGAGCGGCTTATCTCCCGATGTAAACTTTTTATTTTGGACAACAAGGGGCGGTTTTTGCGCCATAGATTGCTTCCATTGCGGGCCCGGTTGAAATTCAAGGAATGCCCTCAGAGGAATGCGACGTCCGGTCTCTATCCCGCTCTCAAAGAGAGTAAATCGCTCATTGGGATTTACAAATGTTTTTCCTGACTTTTCCGCAACCAATATATTGTCTTTATCGTATAACTTGAAAGTATACGCAATGGCGGGGATTCCGGCGTTTAGATTTGGATTTTCAATAAAACCGGCCGCGTCATAGGCGCCTTCGCCGGCAGGAAGCACCCGACTCCAAAGAGTAATGAGCGGGAGCACGCCAGAAACACAAGCGTTTGAACACACGCCGCCGCAATCGATTCCTGTTTCGTTTTGATTTTGTTTGCCGTCAGTGCATGACGGCGCAGGATTGAGGGCTTTGTATAATGAAAAACTTCCGATAAGAAGGAGCGTCCCGAAGACAATACCCAAATATAATAATTGCCGTTTAGTAGACCAAGATGCCATGACTCTTTCATGGTATCAAAATACGGAACGTATGACAAAACCCATTCCGTACGGAATGGGTTTTGTGTGTCTCATTTTTGCAAAATATCCAGAACTTTGTTCCGGCGACTAGCTACTCTCGCCCTTGCGGACTACCATCGCCTCAAAAGAGCTTAACTTCTGTGTTCGGAATGAGAACAGGTGTTGCCTCTCCGATAAGTCACCAGAACAAAATCCTTGATGATTTTGATAAAAATCAAGGTTTGATACAGCCGGAGGGATTTGAATCGTACCGATTCAGTATCCCGATTGGATTCTTTGTACGCGCTTCGCGCTTCAAAGAATACTCAATCGGGTTTCAAATCCCTCACGAAAGTGCCCCCGGCACTTTCTCGTCTGTAAAAATTTGATACAGCCGGAGGGATTTGAACCCCCACCTCCCAATCTTGTAAGAAAGGGTGCTCTGCCAATTGAGCTACGGCCGCATCTTATTTTTTTACTCCAACATTACGTCGGGGTTACAAAAAAATTAAAGAATTAAAGAACAAGGTTATCTCGGTCATTCCCCGTGTTTGTCTGACAAACGAAACGCCTATCAAACAAAAACGGGAAACGACTGTTGATTTCCATATTTCCTAATAGAAAGCTTTGGCGGATTAGTACTCCTCGGCTGAAGCGATTGCTCGCCGTACACCTAGAGCCTATCAACGTGATCATCTCTCACGGGCCTTAAATGATTCCTTATCTTGAGGTTGGCTTCCCGCTTAGATGCTTTCAGCGGTTATCCATTCCCGACTTAGCTACCCTGCGCTGCCACTGGCGTGACAGCAGGTAGACCAGAGGTCAGTTCATTCCGGTCCTCTCGTACTAAGAACGAATCCTCTCAAGAATCGACGCCTGCAGTAGATAGGAGACCAACCTGTCTCACGCATGATACCCAATATTGCTATTGGCATTGGACTATAACTTTTCCGAACCTGTATCGGAAGCTGACGTTTAGTCTCTACGGGCCCCGCTCAGAGCGGATTCCCTCGGTGTTATCCCAAAAGGACTTCACCGATATAAGTCAGCAACATCACAAAAAATTTTCGTGATCGCCGTGATTTGATTGATTCTATCTGCTTTTATTTTAAAGAGCGCTAAACAAAAATTGTTCAAACGCGGTTACGATAAAGGGTGCTCCCCTTTATTTTATTTTTTCTATTTTTAGACAAAAAGATTAAAACTTTCTCCTCAATGGGGTTCAAACGGGTTCAATAGCTGAAACAGTTTCCGCTATTGAACGGTTTGAACCCAGCTCGCGTACCTTTTTAATTGGCGAACAGCCAAACCCTTGGGACCTTCTCCAGCCCCAGGATAAGGTGAGCCGACATCGAGGTGCCGAACTCCGCCGTCGATATGAACTCTTGGGCGGAACTAGCCTGTTATCCCCGGAGTAGCTTTTATCCGTTAATCTCTGGCCGTCTCTAAAACGGACCATCG
>JACROH010000010.1 GCA_016214545.1 Candidatus Lloydbacteria bacterium | reverse complement strand
TTGCAAAACAATAGCTCTGTTGAGCTCTGTTGAGGTCTGACCTCAACAGACCTCAACAGAGCTCAACAGGTTGGTACGTGGAGGACGGGGAGATACAAGTATTTTTGGATGCAGAAAAAGATTTGTAAATTGACCTAATTTCCAATTTACCTAAAATAGAGAAAGATATGATATAATTGAGTTATTGTTGCATTGGGTATTATTTAGAAATTGCAAGCGCGGCAAATCATGATTTATTTCAATAAAGTATCAAAAGTATATCGCGACGATGAAAAGGTGCTGGACGATATCAATTTTTCCATAGAGCAGGGCGAATTTGTTTCGCTTGTCGGTCATTCAGGCGCCGGAAAAACTACGCTCTTAAAAATTTTTCTTGCTGAAGAATTTCCGTCTGCCGGCACCGTGCATTTCGGTTCCGTTGATGTGCATGCATTGCCGCGCCGTCAAATTACGAATTTTCGGCAAAAAATCGGCGTCGTTTTTCAGGACTTTCGTCTTTTGCCGGACAAAACAGCTTATGAAAATATCGCATTTGCAATGGAAGCGGCCGCACGCACCGATGAAGAAATTTCAAACAATGTCCCCAATGTGCTCGAACTCGTCGACCTCGGTTCAAAGATGTGGAATTTTCCGCACGAACTTTCCGGCGGAGAAAAACAGCGTGTCGCCATCGCGCGTGCGATCGTGACGGAGCCCGATGTCATCATTGCCGATGAGCCGACGGGCAATCTCGACCCGATAAACACGTATGAGATTGTGCAAATTTTAAAAAAAATCAATGACCTGGGAACGACGATTCTCCTCACGACGCACAACAAAGGCGTGATTGATTCGCTAGGTAAACGCGTCATCACCATGGAGCGCGGGCGGATTGTTCGAGATGATAAAGTAGGCAGGTATGTCCTGTAGGTTGTTAGGAAATTAGCTTTTTGGTTTGTTAGGAAAAGAAATAAAAAACCATTCATGAATATTATTAAGTCTAAAAAGCTAATTGTCTAATAAACTAACAAGCTAAACTATGTTTTGGATAAATACAAAAAGAATCATAAAATCGGGCTTCGTGCATTTTTGGCGCAATGGTGTTGTGTCGCTTGCATCGGTGCTCGTGATGAGCGTTACGCTTTTCGTGCTCGGTTCGCTCATTTTTTTGGGGGCGCTTCTCGACAATTCACTCCAGCAGCTCAAAGAAAAAGTCGACATCAATATTTATTTTGTCACCCCCGCGCAGGAAGACGATATTTTGGCAATCAAAAAATCACTCGAAGCGCTGCCTGAAGTGACGTCGGTTGAATATGTCTCGCGTGAAGCGGCGCTTGAAAAGTTCAAGGAACGGCACAGCGGAGATTATCTCACCCTGCAAGCGCTTGACGCGCTCGACGGCAATCCGCTCGGCGCTACGCTCAATGTCCGCGCCAAAGACACGTCCCAGTATGAAAGCATCGCGCGGTTTCTTGAAAGTAAAAATGCATTGGCAAGCGACGGGAAAACTATCATAGACAAAGTCAATTATTATCAAAACAAAGTGGTGATTGACCGGCTGACGCAAATCATCAAAGGCTCCGAACAATTGGGGTTTGCCGTGGCGCTCGTGTTGATACTCGTTTCCATCATTATCACGTTCAATACGATTCGTTTGACCATCTATATTTCGCGTGAAGAAATTTCCGTGATGAAACTCGTCGGTGCGCAAAATAAATATGTGCGCGGGCCGTTTATCATCGAGGGTGTGCTCTATGGTGTCATCGCCGCGCTCATTGCCATCGTCCTTTTCTATCCGGCGACGAGCTGGCTTGGCGGGCTGACCGAGAAATTCTTCGGCGGAATGAATATCTTCCATTTCTACATTGAGCACTTCGGCCAAATTTTCCTCACTCTTTTGGGGACGGGTATCTTCTTGGGCATTGTCGCAAGCTTTCTTGCAGTGCGAAAATATCTGCGCGTCTAATCTTAGACGTCCGACTTCAGTCAGATGTCGGGCATCTTTTTAATATGATAAAGAAAAACCATAAGTATATTTTTGTTGTGGGAGGAGTGATGTCGGGTGTCGGCAAAGGCATCGCCACTTCTTCCATCGCCAAAATTTTGCAGACAAAAGGGTTTTCGGTGAACCCGATAAAAATCGACCCCTATCTCAATGTCGATGCGGGCACAATGAATCCGACCGAACACGGCGAAGTGTTTGTGCTGAAATCGGGACTCGAGACAGACCAGGACATGGGCAACTATGAGAGGTTCCTCAATATTGATTTGCGCGATGACGACTACATGACCGGCGGCTTGGTGTACAAGTCGGTGATCGACCGCGAGCGTGCCTTGGGCTACCGCGGCAAATGCGTGGAGACGGTGCCGCACATTACCGATGAAGTGATTCATCGCATCAAAAAATCGGCGGAGCACAACGGCTCCGAAATAACGGTAATTGAAATCGGAGGCACGGTGGGCGAATACCAAAACATCCTTTTCATTGAAGCGGCGCGCATGCTGAAGTTGAAAAATCCCGATGACGTAGTTTTCGTGCTCGTGAGCTATGTGCCAGTGCCAAGCAAAATCGGCGAAATGAAGACCAAGCCCACGCAATACGCCGTGCGGACGCTCAATTCATACGGCGTGCAGCCGGACATCATCATCGCGCGGAGCGAACACCCGCTTGATAAAAAGCGCAAAGAAAAAATCGCGCTTTCGTGCAGCATCCCCATCGAGCAGGTGATTTCCGCGCCCGATATCGAGAGCATTTATGACGTGCCGCTCAATTTTGAAAAAGACCGCATCGGCGAAATCATTTTGCAGGAGCTTAAAATAAAAGCAAAAAAACCGAAGGGTGATTTGGGCGATTGGAAGCGGTTTGTCGCAAAAGGAAAATCGGCGCGCACACCCGTGCATATCGCCATCGTGGGCAAATATTTTGCGACCGGCGATTATGTGCTTTCCGATTCATATATTTCCGTGATTGAGGCGGTCAAATATTCTTCGTACTGGCAAAAACGAAAACCCGTCATCACCTGGCTTGATTCCGAAGAGTTTGAAAAAGCTACCGGAGCCTCGGCGCGTCTTCAGGCGCTCAAAAAATATGACGGTATTATTGTGCCCGGCGGATTTGGCACGCGCGGGATTGAAGGAAAACTCAAAGTGATACAATACGCGCGCGAGCACCACATCCCGTATCTGGGGCTCTGCTACGGCATGCAGCTTTTGGTGATTGAATACGCGCGCAATGTTTTGAAGCTCCGCAACGCCACGACGGCGGAAATCGACTCTGACGCGCCGGTAAAAGTGGTGGACATCATGCCCGAACAGAAGAAAAATCTGGAGCTCGGCAATTATGGCGCCTCTATGCGCTTGGGGAGCTATCTTGCCGTGCTGAAAAAAGGCACCATCGCGCATCGCGCGTACAAAAAAGAGCTCATTGAAGAACGCCACCGGCATCGGTTTGAAATCAATCCGGAATATACTGAGAAATTGAGAGACAGCGGACTTGTTTTTTCCGGCACGTCGCCAAACGGGGAGCTGATGGAAATCGCAGAGCTTCCGTCCGAGAAACATCCCTTTTTTGTCGGCACCCAATTCCACCCCGAATTTCACGCGCGCCCGCTCTCTCCGCACCCGCTCTTCACGGCCTTTTTGAAAGCGGCCATTAAAAAATCGGGAAAATAAAATGCCGCCGCATATTTCATTGATTTCGCTCAACGTTGAGCACTCCAAACATCTGGATGCAATCAAGGCGTTTCTTGAAAGAGAAACACCCGATGTTTTTTGCGCGCAAGAAATACTCGACTGCGATATTCCTTTTTTTGAAAAAATAGCGGGGCCGCTTGTTTGTTTTGCTCCTATGCTCATGCTTTCGCGCGAACCAAAGCCGGTCTTTTGGGGGGTGGCGATTTTTTCTCAATTGCCAGTGCGCGCATACGAGGCCACCTATTATCATGGCGATAAGAATCATATCCGGATGTATGATAAAAAAAATCCCAGTGCGGCAAGCCGCGTGTTTCTTTGTGCAGATATTGAAAAAGACGCTAGCATTTTTCGGATAGGCACGACGCACTTCACATGGACATCCGACGGACAAGCCGATGACGCGCAGCGGCGCGACCTCAACGCGCTTTTTCGCGCGCTTGATACCGCGGGTGGCATTGCGCTCACAGGCGATTTCAATGCCCCGCGCGGTTGGGAGATTTTTTCTGCATTATCGGAACGATTCAAAGACAATATCCCACCCCGCTATGACACGAGCATTGAAGGAAGCCCGCATCGCAATAGCATCAAGCGCATGGTAGACGGACTTTTTACCACGCCCGCGTATGAAGCCCGCGATGTGGACATGGTTTCCGGAGTAAGCGACCACTATGCCATCAGAGCGCTCATTCGCAAGGGGATTGTGTGAATGCGCGCGAGCAGGTATGATAGAATATCGAATATTAATAGAAAGGGGTAAATAGCAATATATAGGTATGTTTCAAGGAAATTGGAGTTGCAGCAGCTGTAACACGGGCATCAAAGAGCTTCCGTTTGAGCCGAAAAACACGAGCAACTTGCTTTGCCGCGATTGTCATTCACATCAAAGAGCTTCCGTTTGAGCCGAAAAACACGAGCAACTTGCTTTGCCGCGATTGTCATTCAAAACAGCGCGGAGGAAGCGGAGGCGGAAAATCATTCCGTCCGCAGGGCGAGCGCAAAATGGTGCAAGGCGATTGGAAGTGCAGCGGATGCAACGGCGATATAAAAGAGCTGCCATTTCAGCCGCGAGAGACGGGCAATCTTCTCTGCCGTGACTGTTTCAGAAACCGGAGATAGGCCGCACACACTAGCTGAAATAAAAATATAAAACACCGATTGATTACCTCAATCGGTGTTTTATGGTATAGTGTTTTTATCGTTGCGGGTTCGTCTAATGGTAGGACACATGCCTCTGGAGCATGGTATTGGGGTTCGAGTCCCTGACCCGCAGTTTTGAGCCTGCCCACAAGCAGACAGATGTAGCAAAAAACTGCGGGGAGGAAGCGCTTTCGTCTAGGACTCGAAAACCTTGAGTATACCGCACGGAGTTTTGCAGATATTGCATATGTAGCTACACTTTGCTACAATATAGCCACTACCAATTTAATCATTTTAAAATGAGCCATATTATAAAAATGGTCGAAAAATTTTTTAATAACCCAGCATCTATTAAATATACGGATTTAAAAACCATGTTGCTCTATTTTGGATTTAAAAAAATTCCGGTAAAGGGAAGCCATGTGAAATTTAAACATCCGCAATTACTTCGCGACCTGATCATTCCAGTGCATAAGAATGAGTGTAAAGATTTTTATAAAAAACAAGCAAAAAAACAAATCGAAAAAATAAGAAATAAAAGTGATTAAAACATAAAGAAAGTAAACAAACATGAAAAAAATAGTTGCAAACATAACCGTAAATAATAAGAAATATAAGTACAGCCTTGAAGAAAAAAAAGGGAATATAATTTTTGTTGAGTGTATGGATGCGAATATTGCGCAGGAGTTTTTGGCTGGAGATGTGCCGAGTCTTCTTATTGATCTTCCCAATTTGATTATTGCTGAGAAGGAACATAATAAAAATCAGTCTGAAATTATCCGGTTTAGAATTTCATCTACAGATAAGAATAAAATAGAAAGAAAAGCAGTCAAAAAAGGGTACAGCTCTCTTTCGGATTACCTGCGGCATCTCGCTTTAAATTAACAAATCGAATGCGCCCAGTGGCTCTGGGTGGGGCATTGTGCGCCTTGGATATGTCCGTCATAACTCCCGTAACTAAAGATTGAGCATACTATAGGGCGCGGGATGGCCGGTCCCATTTTACCGGTGCTGTGTATAACCATGCGATGGTTTTTTCTTTTTTTGATATACTTTGATATATGGATAAAAAAATATCACGAGACATTTTAATCGTCATTATTTTGATTCTCATCGTGGGAGGTTTTTATTACTGGAAAACAAAAATAAACAAGCCTGCGGAAGCTCCGAAATCTCCAACCGAACAAACGGTAGCGGATATTCAAAAAACCGCAGCCGATGTTTCGGCTAATATCGGAAAAAATGTTTCGCCGAACGTCACCACACCAACGGTTAATCCGATAAAGGCGGACATCAATCCGTACAACACGGCAAACCCTTATTCCAAGCTGAAGACTAATCCTTTTCAATAAAACATATGAATAAAAATATTCTAAGCGCACTCATCATCACCTCCGGAATTATAATTTAGGGGGCAATAATCGGTTTTGCAAATGCCGAAACGATAGATCAAACAACGCAAACAACGCCGCCATCCCAGTCGCAAGGGGGGCAGGCTCTTGCGGATATTCAATTCCCCATAAAAGAATTGGGTGGTTGTAAAAATAAAGAAGATTGTAAAACCTTTTGCGACAATTCCCAAAACGCCGATGCCTGTCTTGCTTTTGCCGAAGAGCATCATCTGATGAGTTCCGATGAAGTAGTTATCGCAAAAAAATTCCAAGATAACGGAATGGTTGGTCACGGTGGATGCAAAGGGAAAGCTGAATGCGACCAATATTGCAGCAATTCCGGTCATTTGGAGGCGTGTATTACTTTTGCACAAAAAAATGGATTGATGTCGCCTCGACAACAGCAAGAGTCTCAAAAGGTGTTGGTGGCGATGAAAAATGGTATTAAACCGCCGGCGTGCGCCGGACCTAAACAATGCGACGCGTACTGCGGTAGTCCTGCGCACATGGAAGAGTGCATGGATTTTTCTTTGGCAGCTGGCCTCGTGCCTGATAATCAGAAAGACCAGATGCGGAAAACGCTCAATGCCATAAAGCAAGGTATAAAACCGCCGGCGTGTGCCGGTCCGCAGGAATGCGACCAATATTGCGGAGACCCTGCGCACGTCGAAGAATGTATGACCTTTTCTTTGGCGGCAGGCCTCGTGCCGGATGACCAAAAAGAGCAGGTACAAAAAACTTTTGATGCTATAAAAAAAGGTATTAAGCCGCCGGCATGCCAGCCCAATCCGCCTAATCAGCCTGGCGGCCCGAATGACGGCCAAGGATTCAACCAAGGTCCCGGTCAGAGGAATCAGCCAGGCCGGCCAAATCAATCGAGTCAGTCAGGACAAAGCCGTCAATCATGCGACCAATATTGCGCCGATTCTAGCCACGTTGAAGAATGCGTAAAGTTTTCTGTCGCAGTCGGAAATATGACGGAGCAACAGGCGCAAACTGCCATTAAAACCGGCGGCAAGGGTCCTGGTGGCTGCGTTGGCAGGGAGGCGTGTGATGCTTTTTGCGGCAATCCCGACAATCAGGAAACGTGCTTTAATTTCGGGAAAGAAAACGGAATGATTCCGGAGCAGGATTTGCAAAGAATGGAGGAAGGACGGCGAAGAATGGAAGATTCTTTCAAAGAGATACCAGCAGAGGTGCTATCGTGTATCACGGAATCTGTGGGTGCCGATGTTGTTGAAAAAATGAAAACGGGGTCTGTGCCACAATGAAAAGACGGCGACTCCATCAATCAATGTTTTCAAAAATTTTCCACACAAGAAAGAAGACCAAACCAAAATCAATCTGGAGAATTTGGGCAATTCAATCAGCAGGGACAGCCTAGACAGTCCGGGGAGAACGAAGACCAAAGATTCAATCAACGCCCTGGCGAGGGTGGCAGTGGCCCATGGCAAGGTCAGGGGCCGCAAGGACCGGGCATGATGAATCGCGGCAATCAGCAGATGCTTGGGCAAGCCGGCCCCGGCGGTTGTAAAGGACCGGAAGAATGCGAAAAATATTGCACCGCTAACCCGGAAGTATGTAAAAATTTCCAGTCACAGCCAAATCATGGTCAGTTTAATCAACCTGGGCAAGGTGAAGACAGGAGGACAGGCGGCCCTGGTGTTGGTGATAACGGTTCAGCGTCCGGTCCTTGCGGCACTGGCCCGGGGACTTGTTCGGGTCAAGGTCCTGATGATAGGGACTTCAATAAAGACAATGGCGGGAGAAATGGCGGCGGCGGCCCAGGCGGCCCAAACGAAGACCAAAGATTCAATCAACGCCCCGGCGAGGGTGGCAGTGGCCAATGGCAAGGTCAGGGGCAGTGGAATCAGCCCGGTCAACAAGGGCAATTCAATCAACCCGGACGGATAGAGCAACGACAACAGATGCAATTTCAAGGGGGTCAGCAGTCGGGGCCAATGCAACCTGTCCAACCTGGACAATTCAATCAACCGAATCAGCCTGGGCAACCTCAACCATGGCAACCAAATCAACCCGGCTCAATACAATTTCAACAACAGCCAAATCAGCCGATGCCCCCAGAAGGCGGGTCAAATCCTCCGCCACAACAATCACAACCTTCGACGCAACAGCAATCTCCGCCACCGCCGATTCAGTCAACTTCGCCAAGTAGTTTCTTAGAGCAGGCGCAAAAGCTTGTAGGTAATGTTTTCAACGCACTTATCTTAAAATAAACCTGAAAGGTTAGAATAATGGTTATTTGTTTTGCGTGGTTTTTATTGCGTATGAAATAGTAGCAT
>JACROH010000009.1 GCA_016214545.1 Candidatus Lloydbacteria bacterium | reverse complement strand
CAGGGCAATCGCATCTAATTTTTCCTTCATTCAGCAATAATTTGAATATTCAGGCATACTATTAGGGTTTAACAAAAACAAAACCCTCTGTATGCCAAAGCAAACAGCCAGTCTTTTTGAACACTTCAAGAATATCTCAGACCCTCGAGTGAATCGAACCAAGCGTCACAATCTCCTTGAGATTATCGTGATCGCTATCTGTGCTATTTTATGCGGAGCTGATACATGGACGGATATTGAAGAGTTTGGAAATTCAAAAATGGAGTGGTTCAAAACATTCTTAGAGCTTCCGAATGGCATCCCGTCACATGATACATTTGGACGAGTCTTTGCCCTTCTTGATCCGGAACAATTTGAACGAAGCTTCCAAAGCTGGGTCGCAACTATTGCGATCCTCATGGGTCGCGAGGTTGTCGCGATTGATGGCAAAACGGCACGTCGGTCACATGGAAAGAGCGCCGGCCCTGCGGCTCTTCATCTCGTCTCCGCCTTTGCCACGAGAAATGGACTCACACTGGGAGAGCGTGCGATTGATACAAAATCGAATGAACTCAAGGCTATCCCAAAGCTCCTTAGGATTTTGGCTCTTTCGGGCTGTATCGTGACGATCGATGCGGCAGGCTGTTATCCTGAAATTATTGAGCAAATCATTGAAAACAAGGCCGATTACATCGTTGCGGTGAAACGCAACCAACCTACTCTCTATACAGATATTGAATCGATCTTTTCATCGGTACCGGTTGGAGGACGCGACACGGAATATCAGGAAGGCCGTGCGCACGGCCGTGCAGAAACACGCGAGTGTTTTGTGGTCACTGATCCTCTGTATCTGTCTCGGCTTCGAACGAAAGATGCATGGAAGAACCTTGCCTCAGTCGTGAAGATCGCGGGGACAAGAAAGAATGCCCAAACGAAAACGTCAGATGCCAGATATTATATTTCAAGCATGGCGGACATGACTGCAGACAAAATGTTAGAGGCGGTGAGGAACCATTGGAGGATCGAAAACTCTTTGCACTGGATTTTGGATATTGCCTTCCGAGAAGACGAGTCACGCATACGCAAGGGTCATGCGCAAGAAAACTTCGCTCTCATGAGAAAGATTTCACTCAACCTTTTGAAGCAGGAAAAAACCGTGACCAAAGGCATCAGAGCGAAACGAATGAAGGCCGGATGGGACGCGCCATATTTATTAAAAGTTTTGGGGATTTAGATGCGATTGCCCTGGTGCCGGATTTTAGAAAATCAACGCAACGCTCAATAAATAAAATCTCGGTTTTTTGATTGTCGCGGGATTTTTTGCCATTTTGCCCAAGCGCAAATTTTTCAAGATATGGGTGCTCGCTTCTTTTTACATTCGCACCAAACGGCGGATTGGTAACAATCACATCAAATTTATTTTCAGCGAAGCCGCGATTTTTCTCTGTCAATTTTCCGACGTCTTCCAGCGCGTCAAAGCCGATCACATTCGTGTGTCCGTCGTCGTGGATACCTTGAAAAAATCCTCCATAAACTGCTCAAAGGCAACGCCTTTTGTATCAAGGTCGGTTTTGTTGAGCGACACGCTTTGCAAGTGTCCAACGACGGTATAAAGTTCCTCGGGGTCTATTTTCAAACTTTCTTTGAATACTTCGGGGTCTTTTTGTTTCGCTTCCTGATAAATCGCGTCTAACCTTTTATAAACACTCTCGGCTTTTTCGTGGGTTTTAATTTGAAAATCGTAATAATCGCCGGTTTTTCGTCCGCGCTTTTCATCGCGGATTTTTACGAAAATGATTTTGCAAAGTTCGTCAAAAGCGACCGTCGGATTTCTTTTGCCGCCAGCCCAAAGCGTGTTATGCGATTTTTCAAGGGCGCGTTTCAATTCCGACTTATCAAGCACTTTCAAATCCCAGTCAGGATCGCCTTTCTTATAGCGAAATTCCTCAATTTTTCCGTAGGAAATAGGAATATCGGTAATGGTCGCTTTTTCCGGCTCGTTGGCGTTCCATTCGGCGGTTTCCATTGCGCGCCGAGTATTGCCCGCAACACAAATCGCAAGCGGAGCGTGAAGCACGCGAGCGTTGGCGATTGCCTGTTTGGTCGCTTGCTCAAATTCTGCGTCGGAAATGCCATCTTTTTTGCATTCAACGACGATATAAGGTTTTTTCTTGCCGTCGTCCTCGTAGATAACAATATCGGCGTAGCGTTCAGGCGTTCTGTCCGGCATTTCCGTTTCAAGTTCAATTCGTTTGACGGGATAGTGATATTTTTCAAGCAAATCAAAATAGTATTCGGCGCGGACTTTTTCCTCGGGATCGTGTAGATTTTCTTTGTGTCCAGACGGCAGATATTCAATTTTTGCGCCGTCGCTTAAGACGCGAAAATATCCTTTTTTCTCGCCGTCTTTCAAAATTTTATCAAAAGCGTTTTCCATAGTGTTTAATAGGTACCTCGGGTTTGGCGAAAGATGGCGTTTTGGGCAAAAGGGTATGGGACAACAGGTTATTCTACACACGAACGATCTCGTTCACCGTGCGTATCACCCGATCGATCTCCTCCTCTTGCAACTTCGGATAAAACGGAAGCGTGATCGTCGCATCGCCGATCTTCTCCGCGACCGGAAACATCCCTCGCGCAAACCCATATTTCTCCCGATAATATTTCATGAGATGGATCGCGCAAAAATTGATGGCCACGCCGATCTCCGCATCCTGAATCGCCCCAAGAACGAAATCGCGTTTCTCCGGTTGCACCCAAATGGTATAGAGATGACGCGCGTGTGTTGAGCCATCCAGAACAGCGGGAGTCTGAAGGAGGGCGTTCGAACGGAAGCCCTCGTCATACCGTTTCGCAATCTCCTCGCGGCGCACGAGCTGTTCCGGAAGACGATCCATTTGGTGGATCATGAGTGCCGCCTGCAGGTTGCTCATGTTCGCCTTCATCCCCAAAAACTCCATGTCGTAATGTTCGTAACGCTTCACATATCGATCCGCCGCCTGCTTGCTCATCCCATGCTGTCGCGCTTTGATCATCCAGTCGTACACCGCTTGGTCGTTGCATGTGATCGCGCCTCCTTCGCCGCAGGTCAAATTTTTCGTCGCGTAAAAACTGTAGCACGCGATATCCCCCAACCGCCCAACCTGAATCCCATCACGAAATCCTTCCACACAATGCGCCGCGTCTTCGATGATCTTGAAGTTGTGACGGTCCGCGATCTCGCGAAGCTTCTT
>JACROH010000007.1 GCA_016214545.1 Candidatus Lloydbacteria bacterium | reverse complement strand
GAAGCGTGTTGATTTCGAGAATATAGATGCCTCGTGGAGAAACAATAAAATCAGACCGCGAATAATGCCGCGCGCCGATAGCTTGATGCGCTTGGACCGCAAGTTTTTCTATCATTTGTTTCTCTTCTTGGGAAAAATTGGGCGACGGGCAAAGCTCTTGCGACTCCCCGCCATATTTTGCATCATAGTCAAAGAAGCGCGACATTTTCGGTTTTATAATCTCAATCGGCAGAAGCGCGTTGGTATCGTAACCGCGAAAATTATCCACTACGCCGCAGGTCGCTTCCCTGCCGCGGATATATTCTTCAATCAGCACCGCATCGCCAAACGAAAAAGCATACTCCAGTGCTTCTGAAAGTTCTCCGAGTGTGTGAGCAATGCGAACGCCCACCGACGAACCGGAAGAGAGCGGCTTCACCACCGACGGCTGCGGGAATCTTCGGAACAAATCAAACACAAAATGCTCGCCCCCCTCTTCGTATTCGTCAGCATGTAAAACCATTCCATACGGGATTTTCATTCCTGCTTCTTCAAATCGCTTTCGTGCCAGTGATTTATTCATGCCTATTGCAGAGGAAAGCGAACCGGAACCGGTGTACGGCACTCCATGCGCTTCAAGCATTTGCTGAAACGTACCGTCTTCTCCGTATGCGCCATGAAGAGCATTTAAAACAACATCGACATGGGGAAGAATTTTTTCCGGCCGCGTCGGTAGTCCGCCCGCGTACCATTCTCCATTTTTAGAAATAAGAATATCCACCGGCGCATAACGCTCGGGAAGATTTTTTAGTACCGCGGCACCGGTTTTGAGCGACACATCATATTCACTAGACGGCCCTCCGCGCACGACACCCACTCGTATGGTTGACATGCTTCTATTATAGCGTATTTGGCGCGTCGTATATAGTATTCGGTTCACACACATATGTCGGGCATCGGATGTCCAACATTCAATCATATTATATATTTTGCCTTCTTCGCTTTCGATGAAAACTTATGGCAAACCGATGGGCTTCGGCGTTTGCGAGCAAAATATCAGCTTCGTGCCGTATCGCGAACACGCGGTCTCCGATGATTTTTTTCGGACGATGGCGCTCGTCTTTGACCACGCCGACCACCGGGATTGCCACACCAGCCGAAACAAGCACGCGCTTCACCGCATTCACTTGCGCAGTGCCGCCGTCAACAACAATCAAACGGGGCAGCAGCCACTCGGCATGCGCGAGCCGCCGCGAAAGAATCTCTGTCAAGGCCCGCGTATCATTCACCCCTTCAAAACTCTTTATATTAAATTTCCGATACTCATTTTTTTGTGTCTCGCCGCCCTCAACAACGGTCATCACGCCAACAGACGCCACCCCTCCAAAATGCGCCACATCATACGCTTCTATTTTGAAAGCAGAATATGGAAAGTTGAGAGTTGAAGTATTTTTGATAAGAGAAACATCTTGAATATGCTTCAGCGCAAAAATAGTTTTTTTAATTTCATGAGCGCGTTCAAACGCGCGATGTTTTGCCGCTTCTCGCATCTCCCGCTCCAATTTTTTTATGAGTATCCTCTTTTTCCCTTCAAAAAACAGTTTCAGATTTTGTATGATTTTGGCGTATTCTTTTTTTGAAATCGCTCCAATGCATACACCCAGACACAACCCTATTTGGGCGTTGAAACATGGCTTTTTTTGTTCTGTTTTGCAAATATCGCGAAATGGAAAAATTTTTCTCACAATTTTCAACGCTTCTCGAAGCACACTTCCTTGCGGAAATGGCCCCCACTTGGAGGTTGAACCTCCAAGTGGGCCTCTAAGTAATTCACGTTCACGTGTTATAAGTACGCGCGGAAAATCTTCGTCGGTAATGACGACGTAATTGAAACTCTTGTCGCTCTTTTCTTTTGAATTGTATTTCGGCTGATGTTTTTTTATCAGCGCCGCTTCAAGGATAAGCGCTTCAAGCACTGAGTCGGTTTGTACCACGCGCACATCGCGCGCTTGTTCAAGCATCTCCGCGATAATCGGCCCGCGAGTACTCATGATGTCCGATGAAAAGTAACTTCTAACCCTATCGCGAAGCGAGGTCGCTTTGCCGATATACAAAATCTTTTTTCGCGCGTCTAAAAACCGGTACACCCCCGGCGTGTCCGGCAGAATCTGCTTTTGCTTGATTTTTTTATATATTAGTGACATAGCTTTTAAAGAATACGTATCTTTACATCAAGGAGGTCACCATGGGAAAGGAAAAGCAGTCCAGAGGAGATAGCTTGCTTCAACTCCATGCAAAAAAATTATATAATCACGCGCGGCGTATTGCAAAAAAAGATAATCCGGGCGCAACTGAAATAGAATTACACAACGCTCTCTTGTTTATTATTACAATCACTCTTCGTGCAAGAGGAGCGGCGGAATTGTGCTTTCAGCCAAAATGATGACCACGTAACTAAATAGCCGCCTTATTGCATTTATTGCGCAAGGTGGCTATTTCTTTTTCAACGCTCTCTTGAGATACCCTCCGGTATGTGAGCCGTCTTTTTCTGCCACTTCTTCCGGTGTGCCTTTCGCTACAATCTTTCCGCCGCAGGCACCGCCCTCCGGTCCGATGTCAATCAGATAGTCGGCATTTTTGATAATCTCCATGTTATGCTCTATCAGTACTACCGTATTGCCGCGGTCTACAAGGTCCTGCAATATCTCAATCAATTTTCGCACATCTTCATAGTGCAGCCCCACCGTCGGTTCATCAAGAAGATAAACGGTGCGCTCGGTAAACGGCCGATAGAGCTCTGAAGAAATTTTTACCCGCTGCGCTTCCCCGCCCGAGAGAGTCGTCGCCGACTGCCCGAGTTCAAGATACCCAAGCCCCACTTCGTTCAAAGACTTGAGCCGGTCGGAAATCGCCGGAATATCTTCAAAAAAAGCGAGCGCTTCCTCAACCGTCATTTTGAGCACTTCATAAATATTTTTATGCTTGTATTTCACTTCAAGCGTTTCTTTTTCAAATCGTTTTCCGCCGCACACATCGCAGGGTACGTACACCGTCGGCAAAAAGTGCATTTCAACCGCGATTTCGCCGTTTCCTTGGCAGGTTTCGCACCGCCCCCCTTTTACATTGAAACTGAAGCGCCCTGATTTCCAGCCGCGCAAACGCGCCTCTTCGGTAGACGCGAACAAATCTCGAATGTGCGTCCATGCCCCTGTGTACGTTGCAGGATTCGAGCGCGGCGTGCGCCCGATTGGCGATTGGTCAATCATCACCGCACGTCCGGCATATTCCGTCCCGTCAAATGAAGCGCAGTTAAATACTTCATTGCTTCTATAGCGCCGGTCAAACCGCGCCTGCAGATTTTTATAAATAATTTCATACAAAAGAGAAGATTTGCCAGAACCTGATACGCCGGTAATCGCCACCAGTTTCCCCAGCGGCACGTCGACATTTATATTTTTAATATTGAATATGTTTGCCCCGCGGATTTTGAGCGAACCATTATCGCTCGTGCGCCGCTTTTCCGGAAGGGGAATCTCTTTTTCTCCGCGCAGGTACGCAAGTGTGAGTGATAGGGCTCCGCCGTTTTCTGGCAATTTTTTTGCGGTCAATAATTTTTCTAAATGGTCGGCGACGACCACGTGTCCGCCGTGTACACCGGCGCCGGGACCGATGTCAACGATATAATCGGACGCAAAGATAGTATCTTCATCGTGCTCAACGACAATCATGGTATTACCGAGGTCACGCAAACGTTCAAGCGTTTTGATGAGCCGAGCATTATCACGCTGGTGGAGCCCGATAGTCGGTTCATCGAGCACGTATAGCGCCCCCACGAGACCGGAACCAAGCTGGCTCGCGAGACGAATGCGCTGGGCCTCGCCTCCTGAAAGCGTATTGGCGCGGCGATCAAGCGTGAGGTATTCAATGCCGACATTCACCATAAATGACAGTCTGTCCATAATTTCACGCACGACAACCGCAGATATTTTCTTTTCCCGCGCCGAAAGTTTAAGCCTGTTGAAAAATTGGTCGGCTTCTTCAATAGACATACCCGTGACCTCCACAATGTTTTTACCGCCCACCCGAACCGCGAGCGCTTCGGGACGCAGCCGCGCGCCGTGGCAGGTGTCGCAGAGGTCTTCACCGAAGAAATGTTTTGTGCCGAGTCCGTTGCATGCGAGGCACGCGCCATACGGAGAATTAAACGAGAACAGCCGCGGCTCAATTTCCGGATATGAAAAGCCATCGTTGGGGCACGCGAATTTTGATGACATTAAAAATTCACTCGTTTCTTGTGTCGTTTTCTTTGCCGATGTTTGTTTTTTTGAATTGGCAGTATTGAGATTAAAAATAACGCGCACCAACCCTTCCGTTTCGTTCATCGCGCGCTCCAACGCTTCGGCAAGCCGTTCGCGCGCCACTTTTTCGTCATCGTGAAACTCGGAAAAGTAGAGCATATCTATGAGCACGTCTATATCGTGCTTTTTTTGTTTTGAAAGTTCTATGCGCTCGCGGAGATTGTGCATGTTTCCGTCTATCCGCACCTTGCTGTAGCCTTTGCCGAGCAAATCATACAGAAGCTGATAGTATTCCCCCTTTCGTCCGCGCACCACCGGCGCCATGATGACGACCGTTGCCATATCAATGGCCACCTCCATCACTTTTTTGGAAGGAGCATCTGCACATTCACGCACTTTTTCCAGAGTAAAATTTAAAATCTCTTCATTGGAAAGTTTTTTTATTTCTTCTCCGCAAACAAGGCAGTAGGGTTTACCAATGCGTGCGAAAAGCACCCGCAGATAATCATAAATCTCGGTAATCGTCGCCACCGTTGAACGCGGATTGTTGGAACGGCTTTTTTGGTCGATTGAAATCGCAGGTGATAAACCGACAATCTCATCAACATCCGGTTTTTGAAATTGCCGCAAAAATTGCCGCGCGTACGAAGAGAGCGACTCCACATACCGCCGCTGCCCTTCGGCAAAAATCGTGTCAAACGCGAGCGAAGACTTGCCGGAACCGGAAAGCCCCGTGAATACGATCATTTTATTTCGCGGCATTTCAACCGTGATATTTTTCAGGTTGTTCGTCCGCGCTCCTTTTACGATAATGTTGTCATTCATGGTGTTTTCTTAAAAACGTAAACTCCCCGCTCCTTTGTCTTAGAGGGGGGATACCGTCTTTTCTATTAACACAAATAGTACCATGTATTGACCCGCAGAGCAAATACACAAAAAAGAGACGTTTGTCCAAGACGCCTCGGTAAAAAAGTTGTGTTAGTTTTCGTCTTACGGTAAAAGACGAAAACTCCCTTTTTTGTCGTTCCCCCGAACGATGATGTCATACTCCCGACTAAAAATTCGGCTATGCGATAGCCGAGTCTAGACCAACAAATCTTCAATATCGTCAATTTCTTTTTTTACAAATTTTTCCGCGTCTTTCAAATTCTTTTTGAACCGCTTGAGGGCTTTTTCTTCTTCTTTGGTTAACACACGATCTTCTTTTGCTTTTTCTATTTCTTTGATATGCTCTGTCACCTCTTCTTGCAAAAGCGCAAATGCTTTTTCTGATGCTTTCTGCGCCTCATTCACTTCTTTATGGAGTTTATTTCGTAACAAGAAAAATGTGGAGCGAACATACCACGCGATGATAAGAAGAACAATAAATATCAACGTGCCGCCAGCCCCCGCCCCGCTAAACAGCGGCGAACCTGCCCGATTAACTTTTATCACAATTTTATCGCTTGGTGTGCTCTTTTCTCCATTTGCATCCACCACTTCAGCCCAAGCTGTGTAAACACCAGGAATATCTATTTTGGGATGTTCCAATACAAATACACCGTCTTTATCCGCGCGCACAATGTGAGAATGTCTATCCAAATAATTTTTTACACTACTTGTTGTTGAGGCAACGTCTATTTTATTATTTGCAAATACACTGTCAGCAACCCCCTCACACCATATGGTTACGTCACTATACGGACTGGTTACCCCTTTAATAATTATCGAGTCGCCAACAATAACCGATTTTGGATATTCAGTAATTTGTGGCGGCTGAAGCGACCCAATGGTAAACGTTGCCTTTGATTCAACACTGTTTTCAGCTCTATCAAACGCGCGCGCGGTAATCGTGTGAGTCCCGGG
>JACROH010000005.1 GCA_016214545.1 Candidatus Lloydbacteria bacterium | reverse complement strand
GTTTCTTTCCAAGTAATTATTTTTTTGTTATGCAAATCTATCTCGGTTCCGACCATGCCGGTTTTGAACTCAAAGAAAAGCTCAAGGGTTATTTAAAAGAGCGCGGCTATGACGTCGCCGACAGCGGGCCGTATGCGTACGACCAGACGGACGATTATCCCGACTACATAACGCCGGTGGCGCGCAAAGTTTCAGAAAATCCAGATACGGTTCGCGGCATTATTATGGGCGGCTCAGGGCAAGGAGAGGCGATGATGGCAAATCGGTTTCCGCATGTGCGGGCGATGGTCTACTATGGCGGGCCGCTTGATATTGTGAAAGTAGCGCGTGAACACAATGATGCGAATATTCTTTCGCTCGGGGCGCGATTCATTTCGGAAGATGATGCGAAGGCTGCTCTTGAACTTTGGCTCGAAACACCCTTTTCGGAAGAAGAGCGGCATGTCCGGCGGATTAAAAAAATAGAAAAGTTGAGCTAATCAGCTAACAGAATATGGTGGAGATTATTCCGGCGATTATGCCTAAAAATATTCACGACATTGAAGCGCACGTGCGGCGTGTTGAAGGGCTCGTGGGCACCGTCCAGATAGATGTGATGGACGGCGTATTCGTGCCCTCTATTGATTGGCCGTATCTTTTAGGAGAAAGCGAGCAGGTTTTTAATGATATGGTGGAGGGGAATTTTTTGTTCAAACATATCGGGAATGTGCAATTTGAAATTGACCTCATGGTCGCAAACCCTTCGCCCCATGCGCTCGATTGGGCTCTCGCGGGTGCGCATCGGATTATTTTTCATATTGAAAGCATAGAGGACGATGGCGCGATTTTTGACGAGCTGCCGAAAGATGGATTGAAAGAAGTAGGGCTTGCGCTCAACACTGACACGCCGAATGAAGCGGTGGAGGCCTTTATTCATAAAATTGATTTTATCCAGTGCATGGGCATAGCAAAAATCGGTTATCAGGGGCAATCGTTTGATGAACGGGTGCTCGACAAATTAAAAGATTTTCGTCGCCGTTTCCCGGAGCTTGTGTTAAGCGTTGATGGTGGAGTAAGCATAGAAACGGCTCCACGGCTCCTGAAAGCGGGAGCGAATCGCCTCGTGTCGGGTTCTGCAATTTGGGAGAGTGGTGATATAATAAAGAGCATAAAACAGTTGCAACAATTATGAATGAAGAAACGAAACAATTTTTACAAAGTGAGTTTAAACAATTCCGGAATGACCTTGCGGAGATTATTACCGCAGGGTTTGAAAATGTAGATGAGCGTTTCAAACAAGTTGACAAGCGTTTTGAACAGGTTGACAAGCGTTTTGACGCGCTTGAACGGCGTTTTGAAGATTTTGAACTCAAAACAGGGGGAAATTTTCGTTTGTTGCATAACGACATTGAAGATTTGAGAAACAATCTTACTCCGTTAGGCACGAGCCCGATAGAAGTGGAAGACTTATACGCGCGGTTAAAATATGTTGAACAAAAACTCGGCATAGAAAGCGGAAAATAAAAGTTATGGCGCATCTTCACGACGACAAAATCAAATTTCTTGAAGAAAAAGCAAATGCCATCAGGCAGTCGCTTATTACGGAGCTTGTGGCTGCTGGTTCAGGTCATACTGCCGGTCCCTTGGGCATGGCGGACATTTTTACCGCATTCTATTTTCATATTCTAAATCACGACCCCAAGAATCCGCTCTGGGAAGAACGAGACCGCCTGATTCTTTCCAACGGCCACATTGTGCCGATACGATACGCTGCGATGGCGCACGCCGGCTATTTTCCTATTGAAGAATTAAACACCCTGCGAAAATTCGGCTCGCGATTGCAGGGGCATCCTGAACGAACACGGATGCTGTCGATGGAGAGTACTTCAGGTCCGCTCGGTTCCGGACTTGGGCAGGCGGCTGGCATTGCCTATGGCGCGCGCATGGACGGCAAAAAATTCCGCACGTACTGCCTTTTATCCGATGGTGAACACGATACAGGTAATCTCTGGGAATCAGTGATGTTTGCGGGCAAAAACAAGCTTTCAAATCTGACGGCGGTGATTGACCGCAACAATATCCAGATTAACGGTATGACCGAAGACGTGATGCCCCTTGAGCCGCTTGCCGATAAATATCGCGCGTTCAACTGGCACGTTATTGAAACGGGCGGACATGATTTTGAGCAGTTTGTGTCCGCGATTGAAGAAGCGAAGGCGATTTTTGAAAAACCGACGGTGATTATCGCGCACACTATTCCCGGAAAAGGAATTAAAGAAATAGAATTTGATTATCTCTGGCATGGGAAACCGCCGAAGCCAGAAGAGGCGAAGAAGTTTTTGGCTGAACTGCGCACGCTTGGAGGGAAGATTAAGAGTGAACATGAATGATTCAGCTTTTTAGCCGGTTAGCTTATTAGGTTTTTAGAAACATGTGTTTCTAACAAGCTAATAAGCTAAAACCTAAAGTATGTTAAATCCAAATCAAAAATTAAAAGAAAATATTTTTAGCCCAGATGTGGAACAGGCACCGACCCGCGACGGCTATGGCAAAGGCGTGTTGGAAGCGGGTGAAAAAGACGAGCGGGTCGTGGTACTCTGCGCTGATTTGGCGGAGTCCACTCGCTCGCACTGGTTTGCCGAAAAATTCCCCAAGCGATACATTGAGCTCGGTGTGGCGGAGCAAAATCTGGCGACGGTGGCTTCTGGGCTTGCCTCGTATGGAAAAATTCCCTTTATCGCGTCGTACGCGACCTTTTCTCCCGGGCGCAACAATGAACAAATTCGTACGACGATTGCGCTCAATGACGTGCCGGTCAAAGTCTGCGGCATGCACGCGGGAGTCTCGGTGGGGCCCGATGGCGCCACGCATCAGGCGCTTGAAGATATCGCGCTTATGCGCGTTCAACCGAATATGATTGTTGTTGTGCCGTGCGATGCGGAAGAGGCAAGGAAGGCGACTTATGTTGCGGCATTTAATGACAAGCCGACATATCTTCGTTTCGCGCGCGAGAAGACGCCGCTTATTACAACCAAAGATTCGCCCTTTGAAATAGGGAGGGCAAATGTACTTTGGGAGAGCGAAAGCCCCGATGTGGCGATTATTGCGTGCGGCTCTATTATGCATAATGCGCTCATGGCGGCAGAGCAGTTGGCGCTTGACAAAATCAATGTTATGGTGTTAAATAACCATACAATAAAGCCGATGGATATGGAAGCGGTTGTTGACGCGGCAAAAAAAGCCGGAGCCGTGGTCACGGTTGAAGAGCATCAGGTCATGGGTGGCATGGGCTCGGCGGTTGCGGAAGTGCTTGCGCAAGAGTGCCCTGTTCCAATAGAGTTTGTCGGAGTACAAAATCGCTATGGTCAATCAGGCGAGCCGAATGAGCTTATAAAAGAATACGGTATTGATACCAATGCAATCATAACAGCAGTAAAAAAAGTAAAGGAGCGAAAATGAGTATAGAAAATCTCAAAAATCAAAATAAAGAAACGGCTGGCGGAATGGATCTTTTTCGAGAGAAAGTCCGTCATTTGATTGAAAACGAAAGGGCTCTCAAAGAGACCGCTCATTTTTCATCCATTATTGATAAGGTAAAAGAGTTTGTGGATTCTTTGAATGAAGAGGACATGAAGTGGTTTGATTTCGTGGAAGAAGAGCATCGGGCTATGGCGAAAGAGGAGATTCATCATTTGTCGGCTGCTCAAATAGACGAATATAAAGCAAAAATTGAAGAGTTTAAGAACGCGCGCGGTAATTTTCAAGGTATGAATTTCTTGCAAATAAGCTGAATGTTGCCGCGCTTAAACTTTTCATGTTAGAAACCAAAAGAGGAAAGTCTGATTTCCAATAAGTCTTTCCTAAGACAAAAATTAAAAATACAAAAAGTAAATCCCGCCAGTATTCATGGCGGGATTTTTTTATCCTATTTTTTCTGCCCGATATTCTCGCGGAGCTTCTTTGAGCAATGCCTCCAGTTTTTCGCGGCTCAAAAGCCCTTCTTGCGCGCCGACGTACTGCACGACCGACATAGAATTAATCGGTCCGCGCAAGAGCGCCTCGTCAATAGACATACCGAGCGCCGTATACGAAGTGACCGTTGACGCAAATGCATCTCCGGCGCCGGTGCGGTCAACTGGCGGCGCTGGGTCGGGGTACATCGGAATGTGCCATGTGGCGCTGCCGTTTGCCGCGTAGGCGCCGTTTGGCCCGTTGGTGATGACGGCAATTTTTGGTCCGCGCTCGCGCATCATCTCCGCGAGCTTCGCCGCATCTTCTTCTGCGGTTTTCAAAATGATACGCGCCTCTTCTTTATTGCAAAAAAACAATTCTGACATCTCATACAACTCCTTCAATTCTTCATAGCCCAACTTTATCTGAAAGGTACCCGGCTGAAACGCGAGTTTGATGTCGGGATTCTTTTTTAAAAATCCAGAAATTTTATGATGGTATTCAAGAGAGTTTTCTCCCAACGATGAAAGGTAAATCCATTTTGGTTTTCCTATATCGGGGAGTTCGTATGAGTACTCTGTGTGCTTAATGAGAATCGTGCGCTCCGCATGAAACCAGAGCACGAAGTGATAGTTGCTCGGCTTTCCCGTATGCACTTTCACAAATCGCGTATCTACGCCGTTTTTTTTGAGTGTTTCCAAATCTTCTTTTCCGTATACGTCATCACCGATGTTTGTAACGAGCGCCGAGTGTAATCCTAGCCGGCGCGCCGCGACTGCCGCGTTTGGGCTGTTGCCGACCGCTGGGACAACCGTCACCGATTCGTAGGGGATTTTTGCTCCGTTTTCAACGCAGAGTTTTTCCTCGCCACCACCATCTTTATAGACGCTTGCCTGTTTGATTTTGATAAACGCATCGGTTGTCGTGTCGCCGATGGCTATGAAGTCAAAATTTTCCATACCTGTGATATACTCAAGACGTCCGACCTCTGATGTGGTAATTATTTTATTTGTGGCCAATGCCGATGTTTTACCAATAGAGAGGTCGGACGTCTAACATAGTATATCATAATGCAATGAAAACACTCCGCGAAACAATAGCAGATGCCGAAAAAAACCATGTTGCCATCGGGCATTTTAATATCTCAACGATGGAGGCGCTGTGGGGGATTGCCGAGGCGGCAAAAAATGTCGGCGTGCCGGTCATCATCGGGCTTTCGGAAGGAGAGCGCGAATTTTTCGGTATGCGGCAGGCGGTGGTGGCGGTGAAAGGTATTTCGGAAAAGCTCGGCGTGCCGATGTATGTGAATGCCGACCACACGTATTCATTTGAAAAGGTGAAAGAGGCGATTGACGCCGGTGTGGATGCCGTGATTTTTGACGGCACGAAATTGCCGGCGAATGAGCGCCTTGAGATAACTAAGCAATGCGTCTCATACGCGCGTGCCTCCAATCGCGACGTGCTGGTGGAAGGAGAGCTTGGATTTATCGGCGTTTCCTCAAAACTGTTAGATACAATACCCGAAGGCGTTGAATTGACAGAACCTAAAGAAGCGGCCGATTTCGCGAAAGATACTGGAGTGGATATGCTGGCACCCGCAGTCGGCAATATTCACGGTATGCTGAAAAACGCCTCCAACCCGCGCCTTGATATAGCGCGCATTGGCGACATAAAAAAAAGCGCCGATGTGCCTCTGGTGCTTCATGGCGGCTCTGGCATTTCCGATGATGATTTTCTTGCCGCGATAAAAGCGGGCATGTCTATCATTCATATCAATACCGAAATTCGTGTCGCGTGGAAAGACGCGGTAGCAAATCACTTGTCGCAGTATCCCGATGATGTCGCGCCGTATCACATTTTGAATGATGCCCGCGAGGCGGTGCGAACAATCGTCGAAAAGCGCTTGAGACTTTTTAGCGGGCGGTAGCGTCTGTTTGTTTTGTTTTATTTTGACACGAAAGGATTTATCGTGTATACAGTAGTGTATGTTTACTTTAGCGACAGAAAAAAGAGATGCGAAAAAAGGGCTCTTAAAGCTCCGAAAAGAAGGCAGAATGCCCGCGGTTTTTTATGGTTCAAAGACCACGTCAAAGCCCGTCTCTGTATCAACGAAAGATTTTCAAAAAATATGGCACGAAGCTGGCGAATCGTCCGTGATTGCGCTTGAAACTCCCGAAGGGAAAATTGACGTGCTGATAAACGAAGTCGCTCTTGACCCGGTGCGTGGGGAGCCAATTCACGCTGATTTTTATGTGATTGACGCGAAAAAGAAAGTGACGGTTACGGTACCGATTGTGTTTGAAGGTGTTTCTCCTGCGGTAAAAGATTTGGGCGGGACGCTCGTAAAAGTGATGTATGAAATGGAAATAGAAGTGCTGCCGAAACATTTGCCGCACGAAATCAAAGTTGATATCTCTGCGCTGAAAGATTTTGACAGCCAGATTGCCGTAAAAGATATCGCGCTTCCTGAAAGCGCCGTAGCGACTGATAACCCGGAAGAAGTAGTCGCGATGGTGACTCAAAAAGTGGAAGAAAAAGAAGAAGTCGCCGCGCCGATAGACCTCTCTGCAATCGAGGTTGAAAAGAAAGGCAAGAAAGAAGAAGAAGGAAGCGAGGCTCTGCCAAGTGAAGCCGAAAATAAAAAGTAATTCAGAAAAACCGCCCTGTTTCAAACGGGGCGGTTTTTTTATGCCCCCGTAAAGCCTTTTTTAGGTATGGTATACTGGACGTATCTTTCTATGCGAAAAATGCGAAAACAATCGTCTTTTTATGTAGATATCATTGTATTTTTTGCGCTGTACTTGGGGGCGGTGTTTATGCCGCCGCACACCATTTTTGCCGCCGATATCACGGCTACCATTGACGCTCGCCGCACCCAGCTCGAATCCGACCTCGCCAATTTGGAAAAAGAAATTGACGGACAGCGGACTATCCTTCAGAGCAAACAGCGCGAACGCGTTTCGCTAGAGCGCGATGTCGCCATTCTTGACGCGCAGATACAAGAGGCAAAGCTAAGCATCCGCGCGCGCGATATTTCAATCGAGAAACTGCGCACCGATATCGCGGGCAAACAGCAAACCATCGGCACTCTGCTTGATAAAATGGAAGGAGAACGCCGCTCGCTTGCGCAATTGGTGCGCAAGACAAACGAAGTCGACCAATATTCCATTGTTGAAGTGGCTTTGGCGAAAGAAAATATTTCGGAGCTTTTTTCCGATATCGATTCTCTGGATTTCCTCGGGCGCGCGCTGGGTGAGTCTCTCAATATCATAGAAAAGACAAAAAATATTACCGAAGAGCAGAAACATTCTTTGGAATCAAAGCAGGCCGAAGAAGAAGAATTGAGAAATATTCAAGTGTTGCAGAAGCGCCGCATTGAAGAAAGCGAGACCGATAAAAAACAGATTCTCAAGGT
>JACROH010000006.1 GCA_016214545.1 Candidatus Lloydbacteria bacterium | reverse complement strand
GTTTCTCACGGGCAGTCGGTCTAGACACGTGTAACTAGACCCGAGGGTTGCGCTCGTTTTCGGACTTAACCGAACATCTCACGACACGAGCTGACGACAGCCATGCAGCACCTGTACAGGCTCCCGACTTAACGGGTGGTTCCCCTTTCAGTTCACTACTTCCTGTATGTCAAGCCTTGGTGAGGTTCTTCGCGTAGCATCGAATTAAACCACATGTTCCACCGCTTGTGCGGGTCCCCGTCAATTCCTTTGAGTTTTAGCCTTGCGGCCGTAGTCCCCAGGTGGAGCACTTAATGCGTTAGCTGCGGCACTGACCCTAGAAGGGCCAACACCTAGTGCTCATCGTTTACGGCTAGGACTACCAGAGTACCTAATTCTGTTTGCTCCCCTAGCTTTCGCAATTCAGCGTCAGGTCTAGACCAGGAAACCGCCTTCGCCGCTGGTGTTCTTAGCAATATCTACAGATTTCACCCTTACACTGCTAATTCCGTTTCCCTCTTCTGACCTCAAGCCGATCAGTATGAAAGGCGGTTTTCCGATTGAGTCGGAAGATTTCACCCCTCACTTAATTGGCCGCCTACTTGCCCTTTACACCCAATGATTCCGAGTAACGCTCGCCACCTCCGTATTACCGCGGCTGCTGGCACGGAGTTGGCCGTGGCTTATTCGTCAGGTACCGTCTACCCTGCACCATGTTATGATGTAGAGCTTTCTTTCCTGACAAAAGCAGTTTACAACCCGAAAGCCTTCATCCTGCACGCGGCGTCGCATAGTCAGGCTTGCGCCCATTGCTAAAGATTCTCGACTGCAGCCTCCCGTAGGAGTCTGGGCAGTGTCTCAGTCCCAGTGTTGCTGATCGTCCTCTCAGACCAGCTACCCGTCAAAAGCCTTGGTAGGCCATTACCCCACCAACTAGCTGATAGGACGCGAGGTCATCCCGAAGTGATAGGCCTTGCGGTCCCCATCTTTAATCCTGTCACCATGCGATGACAGGACACCATCGAATATTACCCCCGTTTTCACGGAGCTGTGTTCGACTTCGAGGCAAATTCCTCACGTGTTACTAACCCGTTTGCCGCTATCCCCTTGCGGGGATCGCTCGACTTGCATGCCTAATCCACGCCGCCAGCGTTCACTCTGAGCCAGGATCAAACTCTCCGAAAAAACTTGGCTTTAAATAATTCAGGCATTTATTTATGGCAGAAAAAATAAGATTTCAAAGAACGCCAGAAATGGTACTTTACTGGAAGTGTTAGAAGATAACAGATTAAATATATCTTGTCAAGAAAATTTCTTCACTAAAATGCTGGGAACTAACCTTAACGTTTACAGGCACTTTCGGCTTAGCCTGTTTGCGGCGCGTATAACCGCTCCAGCAGGTCATTATGCAGAATTACGCGCTTGTTCTCCTCGGAGATCGACGCCTGACGCACGCAGGAGATCGCTTCAGGAATATTCTGATTGGCCGGAAAATCGCTGCCGAATAAAATGTGTTCCGCATCCGTTATCTCCAAAGCGCACGCTAATGATGCCGGAGATTTCGAACCGCTGGTATCAAAATACAAATTTTTAAAATATTCGCTGGGAAGCTTAGATAAGTCCTTAACAAATTCTCTGCGCCGCAACATCCCATACGTTGTGTCGAACCGTTCTTTAACGAGCGGCAACACGCCGCCGTAATGCGCGAAGATAAATTTCACCTCCGGAAATTTCAGGAACGTTCCGGACATCATCATCTTGCCGATGCACACCGAAACATCGAAAACATACCCCAACACCGGTGTCAGCAAAGGATCACGGACACGATCCTCGCCGACAGGATCCATGATCTGCGGATGAACATGGATAGGCATGTTATTCTTTTGCGCGAATTCATAAACCGGCGAGAAGATTTCGTCATCAAGATATTTGCCTTCATAGCTCGACGCCAGAGAGATCACGCGTAAGCCCAAATCCTGGATCCGCTTTAATTCAGCAGGGAATTGCGCCGGCGTATCCGCCGGGATGATCCCGCCGCCAATAAAACGCCCTTTATGTTTCTGAACAACCGTAGCGATCTCTTTATTATAAACGCAACAGAGATCCTGCCAGCCACCCATATTCAAATGCGCGTCGCTGGTCGGATACAATAGCAAGGCCTTATCAATTTTATTTTGGTCCATCACCGCCAGCTGGCGGTCGATGTCCGACCAGTTGACCTTGAAAAAGGCGGTGTTCTGCGCCACAGCGTGGGGCATATAGTGACTATGCGCATCAAAAATTCTATGCATTGGCTGGGCTTCAAAAAACAAAATTAACCTTATTGCTCTCTAGTAAAGAAAATTCAGACTCTTTCACTCCCAACACCAGAGTCTTTATTATTGAATCAAAATCATGGGAATACCGTTGATAATCGTTAATATCACCACACGCAAAAGTCAATTCACAAATAAACCCATCCTTAAGAATCAAATAACCGCTTGCCTTAGCAATTTGAGCGGACGAAAAAGAATATTTAACTGATTTAGAACCCTCAACATCTATCTGCATTGGTTCAAAGGCAAATTGATTACTGCCATAACCTTCTATTTCCTGTTGCTTTTCTTTCATGATGCCTTCAAATCCACGCCCTTCGGAAATCCGAAGAACGACATGAAACATTATTAGTATCACTTTAGAAGTATGACAAATAACCGTCGGTTTGAGATGTTGTCTTTGAAAATTAATGCAAAAATGTTTGACGACGATGAGAATATGGTTGTATAAATCTTCTCATGACACGG
>JACROH010000002.1 GCA_016214545.1 Candidatus Lloydbacteria bacterium | reverse complement strand
GCGCAAAGACGGGGGTGACGGTGGATTTTGCGAATTCCGATGTGAGAGCAGTAAGGTTATTTGTGCGATTTTTAAGAAGAATTTGTCAAGTTGATGAAAGAAGATTGAGATTATATTTATATTGTTTTTCAGGTCAAGATTCAAATTCATTGATAAAGTATTGGTCGTTTCAGTTGAAGGTTGGAAAGAATCGGTTTACTAAACCATATATCCGTTCAACTTTCAACCGAGGCAACAGAACAATGCCTTACGGAGTAATTCATGTGCGTTATAGTGACAAGAAGCTTTTGATAAAGATTTTGTCGCTTTGCGCCGATTTGATCATTACAATTTGAATTGGGTGGGTACCAAAGCGGTCAACTGGGACAGACTGTGAATAATTGCAGCTCTTAGGAGCAATTCTAAGATGAACTCTCTGGGATAACGGTGAAAGCTAAAATTTTTTAATCATGCTGATACCGTGGGAACCTGATAATTCGTTATTGGGGCGCCGTAGAGACTAGATACCGGAGTATCCCGATTTGTAATCGGGGTAAAGATATAGTCCATGCCGGAAGGAAACTTTCGGATTTGTGAAATCTGTTGCCTTCGGGCTTCGAAGGTTCGAATCCTTCCCCACCCACAACGGAGAAATCCGCGCGACCGAGCCCTCATTCGAGGCTCGGTTTTCGTGTTTGTTGAGCGGAAAAGATGGGGGTGTGTCGGAGTTCGAAGCGGGTTCAGCCGGAGGAGCCGTCGCTGGCATCTTTTCGGCGAGTATCGCGAACGGTTTCTTCAATTGCAGAGCCAACTTTTCGCCGTCGAGGACGAGGTTCGAAGCAACTGTCGCAAGTAGCTTCCGGCGGGCGTCATTGGAGCCGTGGCGATAGACCTCGGCGGCGCTCGCGCCGATAGTCAGGATGCGCTCGACTGACGCGCGCCAGCGTTCGGCGACGGCGGTGGGTGATGTGTACCCCATATAATAGACACAGCGTTTGACCAGCGCTGTGTTTTAATATTAATATATATGGCATATGTCCAATCCCATTACGCCCGAAATCCGGGCCAAAATCCTCTCGGCCATTAAAG
>JACROH010000004.1 GCA_016214545.1 Candidatus Lloydbacteria bacterium | reverse complement strand
GAAAATTGTTTGTCGCTGGTTACCACTTCCTGATAAGTGGTACCGCGGTATTTTGTCTCAACACGATTGCGGATGACCCATGCGATAAGGCGCATCTCTTCTTCGTTTTTTTTTTCCGAATAAACACCGCGCGCGAGCCAGAGGATTTCTTTTTCATCCAATGGAGCGACCGGAGCCGCCTGCGCTTCTTTTTCAGCAGCGGTGGGCGCAGGGAGCATACTCATGCCCAAAGTGCCGTTTGTTATGACGTTTCCAAGTAAAAATAAGCCGATGATACTGCCCATAAGTTAAATGGTTAAAGGTAATTAAAAAACGGCTCTCTTTAGCCGTACAATGCAACTCTAACATGTTTTGTTATTTTTGTCAATTTTTTTGCATAAAAATAAGCGAGAATATTAGGCATAAAAAATAGCCCCCGTATTGCCCAGAAAAGCAATAACGGGGGCTATTTTTATCGACGGAAAGTTTATTTAGTCGCGCGACACATTTACTGCGTGCATGCCTTTGTGGCTTTCGGCGATTTCAAAAGAAACCGTGTCTCCTTCTTTGAGTTCGTCATACCTGACATCGCGGAGTTCGTTCGCGTGGAAGAAAAGGTCTTTCGACTCTCCTTCGCGTGAAATGAATCCGTAACCTTTGTCTGTCAGTCTGGCGATAGTGCCTTGTTGCATAACTACAAATAAAATAAAATTGAGTAATTCTTCAAAACCCGGTCTCTAGCGAATAAAAGCACTTCGTCTTGTGTTTCGTCTTCGCTCGAACGAAATGAGAATTGCGATTCTAATTTCGCTTCTCACTAGCCGAAATAAAACTCAACTCCCATTCTATTTCTAGCCCTACTGTTTTGATACGAAGCATAATACTAGCAAACCTTTTTTTCGTCAACGCTTTCAAACCGCCGTCTATTCTTTGCGGCGCGCTTTTGCGCGGTCATTTTCGGTCAGATATTTTTTTCGCAAGCGGACGCTTTTGGGGGTAACTTCCAGATACTCATCATCAGCCATAATTTCAAGCCCGCTTTCAATGGAGAGAATATGCGGAGGCACCAGACGGATGGCTTCGTCGGAACCGGACGCGCGCATGTTGGTGAGCTGTTTGCCTTTGAGCGGATTGACCGTCAGCTCGTCGCCTTTGGTGGTATTGCCGATAATCATACCTTCGTACACCTCGGTATTTTCTTTGATGTAAAGCGTGCCGCGATTCTGGAGATTGTCCAAAGCAAACGCGACAGCTTTCCCAGTGGCTTGTGAAATCATGGAGCCGGTGTCGCGGTGAGCGATTTCTCCTGCGTACGGACGATAGCCAACGGTGCGCGTCGCGAGGATTCCTTCGCCTTTGGTATCGATAATAAATATGTTTCTATAGCCGAAAAGTCCGCGGCTCGGCCCCTCAAACGAGAGAAGTATCCGCTTTTCGTGCATGTGCGTTTTTTGCATCATAGCTCCGCGCGCGCTTAATTTTTCGATGACGACGCCCTGCATTTCAGCCGGCACGTCAACAACGATTTCTTCAAACGGTTCTTGGCGTGCGCCCTCTATCGTTTTCATGATGACGTGCGGCTGGGAGACCTGAAGCTCATATCCTTCGCGGCGCATATTTTCAATGAGAATGGCGATATGGAGCTCGCCGCGTCCGTAGACGGTGAATTGTTCTCCGCCCCCGCTTGCCGCGTCAAAATCAACTTTAAGGCCCACGTTGACCTCAAGCTCTTTTTCTAGCCGTTCACGGAGCTGGCGGCTGGTGACGAATTTTCCTTCACGTCCCGCGAACGGAGAATTATTTACCAGAAACGTAAGCTCAATCGTCGGCTCGTCTATGGCGATAGCTTCAAGATGTTCTCCTTCGGGAGCATCGGTAATCGTATCGCCGATGTACGCATCGGGAAGTCCCGCGATGATAGCGATATCGCCTGCGGTTATCGTTTCGGCGTCCACGCGTGAAATGCCTGAAAAAGTGAAGAGCTTTGTGATTTTTCCTTTTATCGCCTGACCGGTCGGTTTTTTGACATACGCCGTGGCACCTTGCGCGAGCGTGCCGCTGTATATGCGCACGATAGCAAGCCGTCCCAAAAAATTGTCATACGCGAGATTAAACGGCTGCGCGCGGAATGGCTCGGCCTCTTTTCCTGAAGCGACTGGTACGTGCTCGAGAATCATGTCGAGAAGGGGAGTTAGGTCTTTGGAATCATCGGTGAGCTTTTTTTTCGCAATACCATCGCGGCCGATGGCGTATATGACCGGAAAATCAAGCTGCTCGTTTGAGGCGCCGAGCTCCGAGAAAAGTTCAAAAACCTCGTTGTGCACATGGTCGGGGTTTGCGGCGGGCTTATCAATTTTATTGATAACCAAAATGGGGCGCAATCCGAGCGCCAAAGATTTTTTTAATACGAACCGTGTCTGGGGCATCGGGCCTTCCTGTGCGTCCACCACCAAAAGCACCGAGTCGATAGAGCGGAGCACGCGTTCCACTTCGGAGCCGAAATCGGCATGTCCTGGCGTATCAACAATATTTATTTTTGTTCCTTTATAGATGACGGACGCATTTTTTGAGTAAATCGTAATGCCGCGCTCTTTCTCAAGCGCGTTGCTGTCCATGCTTATGCCGGTGTTTACCGCGTGAGTTTGCGAAAGAATCGCATCGGTGAGCGTGGTCTTCCCGTGGTCTACGTGGGCGATAATGGCGATGTTTCGGATGTCCATAGAGTTATTTTTTCATAGCACGTTCTTTTATCCTTTCCGAAAGAAAAAATCTCCATGCGCGGAGATTCAAGCGATGAACTTCTATAATACCATACATAAAAGAAAAAGTATAGTTTTAAAAACCTAAAACTCCGCAAAAGGCCCGCCTTTACAGGGTTTGATTGCATTTATAAATATAAAGGAGTAGTTTTAGGGCAGTTATTTCTTTGACATCAATCACAAATTACACATGAGGTATGCTCATGATACGAGCCTTTTTCCTAAACAAAAAATGGATGCTCTGGGCGTATGGAGGCGGCGTATTTTTATTTTGCTCTCTCTATGCGCAAGTGCATATGTCCGTATTGATAAATGATTGGTACGGCGGATTTTATGACATGCTGCAAAAAGCGACGGAACATTCTCTGGCTGAATTTTGGAAAAGTATAGGAACGTTTCTTTTTATCGCAATGCCCTATGTGCTTCTGGCAACCATCACCGCTTATTTTACCCGTCTCTACTCGCTGCGCTGGCGCGAGGCAATAACGTTTGACTATGTGCCGCGTTGGCGAAATGTGGCGACAGAGATTGAAGGAGCGAGTTAGCGTATCCAAGAAGACACCTATCGGTTTGCGCGCATAGTGGAATCGCTCGGTTTGCAAGTGGTACGAGCGCTCATGACCCTCATCGCTTTTCTTCCGGTTTTGTGGAAGTTGGGGCATGGCGTCGATTTGCCCGTTATCAAGGACATCCCTGGGTCGCTCGTCTGGGCGGCGCTTCTGGTGAGTGTCGGAGGAATGATTATTTCTTGGTTTGTCGGCATTAAATTGCCGGGACTCGAGTATAACAATCAAAAAGTGGAGGCGGCATTTCGTAAAGAGCTGGTATATGGAGAAGATAACAAAATAGAGCATGCTTCTCTGCCGATTCTGAAAGAATTATTCGCCGGAATACGGTTTAATTATCAGCGTCTCTTTTTACACTATGGGTATTTCGATATATGGTTGAATACTTATGACCAATGCATGGTTATCGTGCCGTATCTTATCATGGCGCCCGGGTTGTTTACCGGTGTTATTACGCTCGGCGTTTTGGTCCAAGTATCAAACACGCTTTCAGTCAAGTGCATAGGAGTCTTGCGCTGTTTATACACAATTGGACAACGATTACCGAATTGCGGAGTATCTGGCAGCGCTTGCATGAGTTTGAACACAACCTGGATACTCATGCTTTTAAACTTTAACCGATAATGAGGAAAGGAGAGGCAGGCCCATGAAACGTGACAAAACTATTTGTTCGCACGCGGAAGAGTATCTGAAATTGATTGAAGGAGAACTCCCGCTTTCTCCGGAAGAAAAATTTTGTCTGACGCATCCGGCGCGTGTCTATATTTTTACGATACCGATACGTATGGATTCCGGTGAGATGCGAAGGTTTAACGCCTATCGTGTGCAGTATAACGATGCGCTCGGCCCGACCAAGGGAGGAATCCGCTTTCATCCGGATATTGATTTGGAAGAAGTCAGCACGCTCGCTTTTTTAATGGGTTTAAAAACCTCTTTGTCGGATTTGCCTTTTGGCGGAGCAAAGGGGGGAGTGGAAGTTGAGCCGAAAACGCTCTCAAAAGGTGAGCTTGAACGATTGAGCCGCGGATTTGTACGCGGATTGTATCCGAATTTGGGACCGCAAAAGGATATTCCGGCTCCTGACGTCTATACAACGCCTCAAATTATGGCGTGGATGCGAGATGAATTTGAAAGAATTTCAGGCGCAAGTGCTCCAGCGGTCATCACCGGTAAGCCCTTGGCGCTGGGAGGTTCTCGCGGACGCGATGTGGCGACAGCGAAGGGCGGTATTTATATTCTGGAGCATTTATGTTCGCTACGAAGAGAAAAATGGCTGCAAGAAATGACCGTTGTCGTGCAAGGATTTGGGAATGCAGGACTCAATGCGGCAGAGATTCTTTCAGAGAAGGGATGTAAGATTATCGCCGTGAGCGATTCAAGCGGTGGACTTTTCCAAAAAGAAGGATTACCCATTCACGTACTTGTCGAGGCAAAGAAGTCGGGGACGGCGTTAACGGATATCTCGCATGGGTCTTTGAGAGACGCTAAAAAAATAAGCAATGAAGCATTGCTTGAGCTTCCTTGCGACGTGCTTGTATTGGCGGCGCTCGGTGGACAAATCACGATGCAAAATGCGTCACATATCGAAGCGCGCATTATCTTAGAACTCGCGAATGCTCCGATTATCGCTGAAGCGGATACACTCCTCTTCAACAAAGGAGTGTTCGTTATTCCGGATATTCTGGCAAATGCCGGTGGCGTCATTGTGAGCTACTTTGAATGGGCACAGAATCTCGAAGGCATCAGCTGGGATGAAAAGGAAGTTTTTTCCAAACTACAGAAACAAACGACCGCGGTTGCCGACAGCATTTATCTTGAAGGAAAAAATTTACGCACCTGTGCGTATATCAAAGCTATAAGAAGAATCTTGGAAGCCGAAAAGCTTCGAGGCAGATTATAAAACACAAAGCCCTATATGGCAATAACCATATAGGGCTTTTTTATTTCATCTATTTTCAAATCAGGACAAAACAAAACCCCCCGACGGTCTGCCGGAGGGTTTTGTTTCATTAGATTCGCGTAACGTTTGTTGCGCTCGGACCTTTCGGACCGTTGGTAACTTCGAAAGATACCTTGTCGCCTTCCTGAAGTTCGTTGAATTGCACGCCTGAAAGTCCGCTTGAGTGGAAGAAAAGGTCTTTTTCTTCTCCTTCACGGGCAATGAAGCCGAATCCACGGTCAGTAAGACGCGCGATTGTTCCTTGATTCATTTTGATGTAAGAAACTTATTCGAGTAAAATTCAAATACAAAATACTGTATGAAAAAACCCGACGTCGTTTCTCTTACAGTTCTGATTTGATAGTGCAAGTATACTATAATGAGTTATAAATGTCAATCATACTGCGAGCCAGCCACCATCGACATAGAAAGTCGCTCCGGTTATATAGCTTGCTTCATCCGAAGCCAAAAAGACGACTGCGGCGGACACTTCTTCCGGTTTCCCGATTCTTTTTAGGGGTATGCGGGAAAGCATGGCGTCCATCGCGTCTTTGGGCATTTGCGCCGCTTGTACCATAGGCGTATCTATCGCTCCGGGAGCGATGACATTGACGTTAATGCCCAAAGGTGCCCATTCAATCGCGAAAGTTTCCGACATTCCGATGACGCCGCCTTTTGAGGCGGTGTAATGGGCTCCGCCGGCGATGCCGACGCCCACCTGACCGGACGCAACGGAAGCGATATTGATAATCCGCCCCCATTTATTTTTTGACATCTCTTTTGCTGCGCGCTGCGCGCATAGAAACTGCCCTTTAAGATTGATAGCAAGCATGTTGTCCCAATCTCTCTCGGTCAATTCTATTGCCGGTTTTGAAATGTAGATTCCCGCGTTGTTGACTAAAATATCGAGGCGCCCGAAGCGCTCGATTGTTTTATCAAAAGCGGCATCGACATCAGCTTTGTTTGAGACATCCATTTTGATGCACATCGCTTCGCCGCTAGCCGTGTTTATTTCTTCAACTACCGGCGCGCATTCATTTTCATTGATGTCGGTTACTGCGACCTTGGCTCCTTGGCGTGCCAAAAAAAGCGCATGCGACTTGCCCATGCCGCGCCTGCCGCCAGTGACCAATGCAACTTTGCCCGTAAGGTCA